>JAGQXC010000191.1 GCA_020436785.1 Saprospiraceae bacterium
CCGATCCGGATGCGGCCAACAAACACCCCGGTACCAATCGCCAGCATGATAACGATCAAAGACTGAATGACGCCTGGGTTTTCAATGGGGTAGAGCAGGTCATGGATCCAGTCAAACATTGGTTTGGTATTTTAAGTCAATTCCGGACCGGCAACCGGATTTGCGATGGATACTGGATGGAATGATGGATGGCATTGTGCGCGATCACCCCTTCCGATTCATCGTAATTGTTGCCTCCGGTATTCAAATTGCGCACAAACCTAGGAAAATTACTGCTGGATATTTCTACCCGGATGCGATGACCTTGTGCAAAATAATTACTCGTAGCCATGGGGGAAAGTTCAACTTTATACACCTGTCCGGGACGCATGAATACCTCTTTATCGTACCCTTCGCGATAGCGGACACGCTGGATGGTTTCGTCCAGGTTGTAGGCCCTACCATCGGGATATACATCGATCAGTTTGATGGTGAAGTCGGTATCCTTGGCATCGGAGGACACATAAAGAACCGATTCGATGTTACCGGTCACTTCTATGCCTTCGTTGAGCGGTTCGGTGGTATACACCAGTACATCCTGGCGGGCTTCCACTTCGCGCTGATCCCGGGCGCCGCCCTGGATGGTATTGCCGGTACAACACACATTGCCTCCATGGGAGGGAACCGGATTCATCGGGTCATAGGTGAACTGATCGGCATGGTCCTGGGGTGGCAGTTGGGTTGTCAATTTGCCATCACCGTACATGGTATTGGCGTTTCCGCCACTGGTCAAATAGTAGGTTTGCATCCGGGCATCCGCCGGAGGCCAGGCTTCCGCGGCCTGCCATTTATTACTTCCCATGGTGTAATAGCGGACATGGGGCATGGCGTCAAGCTGTCCTTTATCGTCTCCCTTGAGCCAATAATCAAACCAACCGTAGATCATGGAAGAATAATCCAACCGGGCATCACCTACCGAACGCTCTCCGACGATGGTATTCTCGGTAGCCCGTGTATACCCGCAGTGCAGGGTGGGGGCGATAACCATATACTGATTGTCCCGGACCTGTGGATCCGGGGCGGTTTCCCGCACATGATTAAACAATGCCAGATTCGGGCCAACCGAAACATCGTACCAGCAGGCAAACCAGAAGGAGGGTACTCCGATGTCCGTATTGTCGTGGTATAAGCCACCGGTGTACCAGTCGGGGTCATTCGGTTTGCGACGGATCATCTTGTCGTAGACCTCCCGTTTGCCATGAATGTTTTGCAGGATGTCGGTCACCGGAAGATGAGCCAGGGCGGTATCCATGCCAACCGGTGGATTTTCCGGAGACAGATCGTAAAAACGGCTGATGCGAATCAAGTCTTCCTGGGTTGCGCCCGCAGGAATACGCGGTTTGAATTTGTCCTGCTCAACCCCATAGAGCCAGGCGAAAAACAACATTTGTTCAGCCCCGCCACGATACCAGTTGCCTTGTTCGTAGAAACCGCCGACCCTGCCGACTCCGGCACCGTAAGACTGGGGCACCATGGCTGCATGAGCCGGATGATCCAGAGCGGCAACAGCCATCTGCCATTCAGCGGTGGAAGAACAGCCCTGCGTGCCAATTTTGCCGTTACACCAGGATTGTTTTTGCAGCCAGTCAAAAGCATCGTAGCCGTCGGTGAGGGGCACGCCGAGGATGTCCCACTCTCCTTCGGAAAAGTAGCGTCCCCGTTCATTCTGAACCACATACGCATAGCCATGTTCAACCGCTTCCCTGGCGCTCTGCAAGGTACGGGTGTGCATTTCTCCATCGCCCCACATATTGAAATTATAAGGAGTCCGTACAAAAATCACTGGTACCGGCTGGTCGGTTTTTGGACGGTAAATATCGGTGCAGAGGCGAATCCCATCCCGCATAGGCATCATGATTTTCTGGTCAATGATAGCGATTTCCGCGAGCTGGTTGTAAGCATTATCCTGGGACCATGCCGGTATGGCCACCAGCGTCCCCAGCAAGGTCAGGAAAAGAAAATATTTGGACTTCATTTTTCTTTTTTTCAATGATTAATTCAAAATGCCGGACAAAACCGGACATCCTTTCCAATTTAGGGATGGCGGTCAAACCAGGCCAGGATGTGTGCCACTTTGCTGACCAGGTAACTGGGACGGCCTGCGATGCCATGACCGGATTCCGGGATACGTACCATCACCGATTCGACACCCTGCAACTGCAAGGCTCCATAAAATTGCTCGGATTCGGCAATCGGCGTCCGGTAATCCACTTCTCCGACGATTAACATGGTTGGTGTCCTGACATTCCCCACCAATGATATGGGAGACCGCGCCATGAAATGTTCCTGATTTTCCCAGGGGTAACCGGGAAACCAGTATTTGTAGTAGGTGGCGTAATTATCGGCATAGAGGGAAAAGCTATACCAGTTGATGACCGGCTTGGCCACGACCGCGGCCCGAAAACGATTGGTTTTACCGATGCTCCAGGCAGTCAGGACCCCGCCTCCACTGCCTCCGGTGATGTATAGTTTCTGTTGATCAATAAATCCTTTGGCTACCATGGCATCCACGCCCGACATCAGGTCATCGTAATCCTGTCCGGGATAATTGTGATGGATTTCATTGGCGAACGCATCACCATAACTGGTCGATCCACGAGGGTTGGTATACAAGACGACGTATCCGGCATTGGCGTAGCACTGGATTTCCATTGAAAATTGTGGTCCGTAGGAAGAAAAGGGGCCACCATGGATCTCCAGGATCAGAGGGTATTTTTTGGACGGATCAAAGTTGGGCGGATAGACGATCCATCCCTGGATTTGCTGTTGGTCGTACGAAGAAGGATAACGGATCATCTCCACCTTACCCAGAGTCCGGTAGCTGAACAAATCATCATTGACCCGGGTGAGTCGCTGACTGGCCTGCCCCGGTTGTTTGACCGCCAGATCGGCAGGAAATTCGGTGGAGGCCAGGGTATACGCTACGGTTCCATTCCCGGCTACACTGAAAGCACCTCCGGAATAAGGTCGACCGATCGATAATCCTCCGATACCACCAGTCAGTTCGGTCCGTTTACCGTTCATGTCGATCCGTGCCACGAAGGTCTCGCCTTCGGAGGTATAGGAGATTACCATACCGTCGGCCGTCCAGTCCACCGATTCGACATCCCGGTCAAAATTACAGGTTATACATTTGGTAGCCCCGGTGCTTAAGGTACGCAAGTACAACCGGGTATTGGCATAGCCTTTCAGTTCGTCGTCATTGCCCAGGTAAGCCAGGTATTTACCATCGGGAGAAACAGCAGGGTTGTTGTCGGGGCCATAGCGATCGGTCATGGCGGTCATGTTTCCTGACAGCGCATCGATGCGATAGATCTCCGGGTCCCGGGGATGATTCTTGATATCCTGGTGGCGGTTGGAGCTGAAATAAATGGTTTTGGAGTCTGTACTCCAGGCCAGAGGTCCCTGTACATGAAAATCACCGGTGGTCAACTGGCGCGGCGTGCCGCCGTCAATGGGTAAGATAAACAACTGACGGTACTCGTCGCGCAGAAATCCAGCGCCATCCGCCCGGTACATTTGACGGTCAATAATTTTAGCCGGTTCTGCCCATTTGGCTCCGGCGGGTTTGGCTGGTATTTTTACATAGGTACGCGGAGTGTCGGCGACGGCCATGGTGAGGGCGATCCATTGGCCATCCGGAGAAATGCTGACACTGCCGGGACTCGCTTGCAGGTTCGTCAACATGGCTTGCCGGTCATTGCTCAGCCAATGCTCAAACAATTGGGCTCCCCGCTCCTGGTTGGAGACGAACAGGATGCGCTTCCCGTCCGGGTGCCAGCAAGGTTGGCTGACGCGCTGCAATCCTGAAGTAATGGGTTGCATGTCCGAACCATCGACATTGGTTATCCACAAATTGGCAATTCCTCCGTCCGTCATGATGTCGTTCCCGTTACGGATAAATAATACGCGCCGTCCCGTCGGATCAATGGTCGGACTGGATACATGTTCCAGTTGAAATACGTCCATTGGTTCCAGCGGAGTTTTTTCCTGTGCGGCAAGGCCACTCCAGGTAATCAAGGTGAAGAGGAATAGGGCAAAAGGTTTGGCTGATTGCATGGAAAACTGTTTTTGGTAATTCTGTAATAAAGTTAACAGAAGGTCAGATTATTTCCAGTCGCGACGGGCCCCGATCGGTGATTTCTGAAAAACTTTGATCCAATCCCCACTAAAAACTGTTTGGTTGTCGTGATTCATATTGAATGGAGCCAACAATACCTGGGGCATCAGGCCGCCATTTACGCATTGTATGCCGATCCGGAGCATCCCGGTGAATTCATTTCCCTGGGGGGTGAAGGCTGGATTGCCCGCTGGAAAAGGGGGTATCAGGATGGACAATTGATTGCGAAAGCCGATACGTCTCTGTTTACGGCGATCCGGATCGACCGTCAATTCCTGGTAGGTGGTCTGGATGGCCGCTTGTACATCATTCCGGATGGCCACGGAGCCGTGCGTGCGATAGAACATCATCGTAAAGGACTCTACCAACTTTTTTGCATCAACCAGCAGCTTTTCAGTCTGGGGGCAGATGGCCGGCTGACCTTATGGGACCGCGAATCCTACCTGCCCCAATTCAGCTTGCCGGTCAGTGGAAAAGCATTGCGTTGTCAGGCGGTGGCTGCTGAGGACAGGTTGTGGATCGGCTCCAGCGATGGACACTTGCACCTCGTGGATGTGGAAGCCGGGAAAACCCTTACTTCGATCACGGCGCATCAACCAAGTGTATTCAGTGTTCAATACGATGCCAAAACCGGGCATTTGATCAGCGGAGGCCGGGATGCCCTGATCCGGCGGTGGGATCTGACAGATCTCCATTTGCAGAAATCGATCCCGGCGCACTGGTACACGGTCAATCAATTGCTCCTGCATCCTTCACGACCTTTACTCGTATCAGCCAGCCGGGACCGCACCATCAAATTCTGGCATTCCCGGACCCTGGAATTGCTTAAGGTGATCGAGACGCCCAAATACCCCGGACACATCCGTTCGGTCAATGCGCTGGCGTGGCTGGATGATGAAACCCTGGTGAGTGGTGGCGACGACCGCAGCATTATTGAGTGGAAAGTGGGAGAATAAACCCGGACTAAATGGTAAATTAAAGGCTGAAAAATTGAGCCATTATCATGACATCCAATCTCATTAGAGCGCTTTTCCTGATATCCTTCCTCTGCATAGTCATCGGAGGGTATCTGTACCTGGAGGATGTACCCGGAAGCCCTACCCTGCTCACCATCGGCATCCTGAGTCAATTGGTTTTCACCCTCTGGGCCCTTTACGAAATATGGTTAAAATCATCGGTTGAGCGGTTGGACAAACTGGTCTGGACCGCTGCCTTCATCGTCCTCAACGGCATTGCCGGATTGTTCTATTATTTTGTATACCGCGACAAGATGGTGAATTAGAAATTAGAGGGTAGACACTAGACGTAAGATGTTGGATGTCAGCAGGTGGATGACAGGCTATCAATAATCAAAACGTAACCTTCAACTTTTCCTGGGTAGTTTTATTACTTTTGTCCATAATATGTAATCATGGAGAAGCCAGCGATTTCATTAGTCATTCCCCTGCTCAACGAAGCAGAGTCCCTGCCAGAACTCGCGACATGGATCCGGAGGGTGGCCGAGACCCACGGTTTGACGTATGAAATTGTGTTTGTCGATGATGGCAGCAGCGACCATTCTTGGACGGTCATTCAGGAGCTAGCCCAGAAGGACCCTGGCATACGAGCCATTAAATTCCGGCGCAACTACGGCAAATCTGCGGCTCTGAATACCGCCTTTCAGGCCACCAATGGCGAGGTGGTCATCACCATGGATGCCGACTTACAGGACAGCCCCGATGAAATACCCGAACTCTACCGGTTGATCAAAGTGGAAGGCTGGGACCTGGTCTCCGGATGGAAAAAGAAACGGTATGATCCGCTTTCCAAAACCATTCCGACCAAGATCTACAATGCTGTAGTGCGCATGATGAGCGGATTAAAGTTGCACGATTTCAATTGCGGACTGAAAGCTTACCGCAGTGAAGTGGTTAAAAGCATTGAGGTTTATGGGGAAATGCACCGGTACATCCCGGTGATGGCCAAATGGGCCGGTTTTAAGAAGATTGGCGAAAAAGTGGTGCAGCACCAGGCGCGTAAATACGGCACCAGCAAATTCGGCATGTCCCGGTTCATCAATGGCCCCCTGGACCTTATTTCCATCATCTTCGTCAGCCGGTTTGGAAAACGGCCTATGCATCTGTTCGGAATGCTGGGTTTCTTATTTTTTCTTATCGGTTTCTGCATCCTGCTCTATCTGAGCATATCTAAAATCTTCTGGGACACGTCACATATTTCGGACCGTCCTCTTTTTTACCTGGGTATCCTGGTATTGATCGTTGGTTCCCAATTATTTTTGACGGGATTTTTAGCCGAACTGGTCACCCGTAATGCTCCCCAGCGCAACGTCTACCTGATCGCCGAAAAACTACGGGTAAATGGACAGGTCGGAGAATGACAGATTTTTCAATTCCCTAACTTTGCCCCGAATCAACAGGAATACCCCTGATGTCACTTAAACTTCCCAATGGAATACTTCTTTGGCTGGATGCTTCCAGCAAGCCGATGCTACCCTCCGCCTTGCTTCCTTACCTGGAACACGCCTGGTTGGCAGGACCGGCATGGAAGAGCCACCACCGGGCTTTGCAACATCAATACCCCACCTTAAAATGGCATGAGACCGGTGACCCTAATCCAGATCCGGAACAACAAACCGAGTTGTGGTGGTACCAGCCACATCAGCAGGATTATCACTGGAATCCGACGGTATTTTATCACCTGGCTACCGGAATTGGTGTGCCAATCACCATGGCGGTCAGACAAGATCAGGAAGAAGAGCAGGTGGCATTGGATCCATTTAACCGGATCCTGCCGGTTGCCACCCCAATGAATTCCTGGCAAATGCTAGGTCTGGGTTTGATCCGGCCGAACCCACCTCACACCTGGGCGGCTTTTACTTCCAGTGATCTCGCCAAGGATCTTTCTCTGGCCATTCCGCGGGCAGGCCTACCCGTCCGACCCACGCATCCTTCCGATCCGGGAAAACGAGCCGTTTTCATCGACCGGGATGGCGTCCTCAACCGGCGACTACCCGGAGATTATGTAAAAACGCTCAAGGAATTCGAATGGCTTCCCAATACCTGGAAAGCAGTACGGCGGTTAAGCAACCGATTTGATTATGTGTTCATTGTCACCAATCAGCAAGGGGTCGGCAAGGGCATTATGTCCGGCGCGGACCTGGAGGTCATTCATCTTCAAATGCTGGATGAATTGAAGCAAAGCAAAGCCCGCGTCGATGGTATTTATGCCTGTCCTGGCCTTAAGAGCGAACATCCACCCTGCCGCAAACCCAATACAGGCATGGCCTGGCAAGCCAAAACGGAATTTCCGGACATCGACTGGTCACAGTCCTGGATGGCCGGAGATGCCCTTTCAGATCTGGAGTTTGGCCTTCGATTGGGTATGCAGGTGGCGGCCATTATGGAACAAGCGCCAGCCCCGGCGGCTGTCCTGGCAAACCGGGTGTGTTCCGACCTTTATGCGTTTGCCAAGAGTTTTAAATCCTGATTACCATTACGCCTATCCTGGTAGGTAAAAATGCTAAACCCCAGTGAAAGCAAGTCAGAGCTGGGATTCTTCTTGTAATTTTGCAGTCGATTGCGAAAGATTATGACGTATTCCATCAAAGAGGTCTATTATACCCTGCAAGGTGAAGGTGCCCAGGTCGGACGACCGGCAGTATTTTGCCGTTTTGCGGGATGTAATCTGTGGAGTGGTCGCGAAGAAGACCGGGAAAAAGCCATTTGCCGGTTTTGTGATACCGACTTCTGGGGAACGGATGGTCCGCTAGGAGGAAAATACCAAGCTCAACAACTGGCTTCCGTTATTGCCGGCTTGTGGCCGGCAGACGAAGAAAGACGTTACGTGGTCTGTACCGGCGGTGAACCCCTTCTCCAACTGGATGGCGAACTGATCGAAGCCCTGCACCGGGAGCATTTCGAGATTGGACTGGAGACGAATGGGACCCTTCCCGTGCCCGAAGGCATCGACTGGATTTGTGTCAGCCCGAAAGCCGGCAGCGAACTGGTTGTCCGAAAAGGACAGGAATTAAAGCTGGTGTACCCGCAACCTGGTGCGGAGCCGGAAAATTTCACTTCACTTGACTTTGAACATTTTTTCCTGCAACCCATGGACAATCCCCGGCGGGAAGAAAATACCCGCCTGGCCATCACCTATTGCCAACGCCATCCCCAATGGAGATTGAGTCTGCAAACCCACAAATATCTGGGAATCGCCTAAATCATCTGGAGTACTTTTATGGCCAGGGCAATAACTTGTTTTATCAGACGACTCAGAATGTATAATTTTCAAACTAAATTGAACCAGTTAATCAGAACACTGGAAAATAACATTTGAACACCTTCTCAATCCTGAACATGACACGAAAAATTCCTTATTTGTTCCTCGTGTTGGCGGTGCACCTTGCCATCAACATATTGCCGGCTCAGTCATTGATCCGTGCAACGGAAATTCAGCATTACAATGCCGCCGAAATTAACGGCTTGATTCAATTAACCGGTGATACGACCCAGGTATTGTTCGGTGTGACCACCTATGCCATCCAATATAATACGCCGGACATTCACGGAGTGCTGGATACAGCAAGTGGATTTGTAGCCATACCGGACGGAGATAACTCCTTTCCTGTTTTGTTTTATCAGCATGGCACCGCCAGCAATCGGAATGAAGTGCCTTCCCGAGGCAGCGGTGAATCGATCCTTGCAACCATTGCGGCAGGATTTGGTTACATCACCATCGCTCCGGACTACCTCGGATTAGGCGATTCAAAAGGTTTTCATCCCTATCTGTATGCAAAAGCCGAAGCAAGCTGCGCCTACGATCTTTTTGTTTCTCTGCTGCCTTACCTGGACCAGCAAAATATAAAAACAGATGGCCAGTTGTTTGTCACGGGTTACTCCCAGGGCGGGCACGCAGCCATGGCACTACATAACTTCCTGGAGGGCAATGACTTACCGGAAGGTTACCGCGTTGCTGCCGCAGCCCCCATGTCCGGACCTTATTCGGTGTCGGGCGAGATGGTACGCCGTTTGAGCAGTGATCAGGGTTATAATTACCCGGGTTACGCCATCTACACCTTGTTGTCCTACAACAGCGTTTATTCCCTTTTTGACAGCTTGCCACAGGTCATCAAAGCGCCGTATATCCCTGCCGTACAGGAATTTATGCAGGAAAAAATAACCCTGTCCGTACTGCATCAGCAATTGCTCACCACATTGACCCAGGAAACCGGTTCGACGCTGGTCCGCGATTTGTTTGTCGATTCCGTAATTACCAAGCTGGAAAATCCCGCCGATCCGGTTTTGCTTGCTTTGCAAGCCAATGACACCTACAACTGGGCCCCGGAAGCGCCAACCCGCCTGGTCTACTGCATGAATGATGACCAGGTGGTCTACACCAATGCCTTACTGGCCGATTCGGTGATGAATGTGCTGGGCGCCAATGATTTGACGTCTGTGGATGTTTTCCCGCAGGGTGATCATGGAGCGTGTGTTTTGCCTGCCGTTAAATACACCCTCGATTTTTTTGCTCAGGTGCAGGCCATTACCTCAAGAAAAGAGGTCTCCGGATACCTGAGCACGCTTTTCCCCAATCCAGCAAAAGATCAGGTGCAGCTTACGGGTTTGCCATCCGGTGGATTCGTCCGTTTGAATAATGAACTGGGCCAGGAAATACTGCGCCAACCGGTATCAGGCAGAGACATGCGGTTGCAAATACCGGCATTACCAAATGGCGTCTATTTGATAACGGTTTCCGGTCCCCGTGGTCAATCCACCAAAAAACTGTTCCTATTGCAAAATCAATAAGCGTACACCATGAAACTCAGCGGACATACCATCCTGATAACTGGTGGAGCCACCGGCATCGGCTGGGGTCTACCGAGCGGTTTCTCAGTGAGAGCAACCGGGTCATTCTGTGTGGACGACGCCAAAATTTACTGGATCAGGCTCAGGAAAAACATCCTTCCATCGTTACCTTTCAATGTGATCTGGGTGATGCCGTCGATCGCAATCGGCTGTATCAATGGGTAAAAACCGAACATCCGGAAGTGGATGTCCTGGTGAATAATGCCGGCATTCAGAACTGGATGGAGATCGGTAGCGAGTCTTTTTATGTGCGGGCAAAAGATGAAATTGCCATCAACGCCGAAGCGCCTCTGCACCTGATTGATTTATTCAGTCAACTGCCGTCCATGCGTACCATTATTAATGTTTCCTCAGGCCTGGCATTCGTCCCTTTGGTGAACGTACCGGTCTATTGTGCGACCAAAGCATTTCTGCATTCACTCACCAAATCGTTGCGTGAACAGCTGCGCGGCCGTAATATTGAAATGATTGAAGTGATCCCGCCGGCCCTCAACACCGATTTAGGCGGAAAAGGGATTCATGATGCCTACCCACCGGTACGTGCCTTCATTGAGGCCATTTTCCCGCAACTGGAGGCTGGTCATGAAGAGGTAACTTTTGGTTTCAGTGAACAAATGGCGGCTTCCGGTCAGGTTTTTGATCCGGCATTCAAACGAATGAATCAACTCAGCTAGCTAAATGTCCCCGGACCTGGTAAAAATTTTGTCTTTTTTGGATGAGGTGGGCATCGAATATGAACTGACTCCGCTCTCAGGGGAGTCCTTTCTTCCCGGCATTTCCATCGGAAACGGAAGATTGTTGATCGATGTGGCCCAATTGAAGCATCCCGGAGATGTGTTGCACGAGGCAGGACACATCGCCGTTGAATTGCCGGAAGACCGACCCAAATTGTCGGGAAATGTGGAAGAGCATAAACCCAATGCTGCCAAACTGGAAATCGGAGTCATCCTGTGGACCTGGGCAGCCATCGTTTACCTGGATCTTGATCCGGCCATCGTTTTTCACGAAGAGGGCTATCGGGGAGCATCCACCTGGTACATCGAGCAATTCAGCCAGGGTAATTACATCGGCCTCCCCTTGCTCAAATGGATGGGCTTAACCGGAGGGCCGCAGAGCCTAGAACCTTTTCCACACATGACACAATGGCTTCGTCCTGCTCCTGAGGAGTCTTTGTCATGATACGGTATCCGTTGCCCGGCATTTTGAAATTCCTCTTATCTTAGACAGCGACCGATTAACCGTTCAACGCACATGCATCGACTTAACTCCGGCATTTTACCCTACCCCCTCGTCGTACTTATCTCTGTACTGCTGAGTGACTGCCAACAGCCAACCCCCAAACACCCCAACATCCTTTTCATCTCCATCGATGACCTCCGGCCGGATATCGGCGTTTACGACAACCCACTGATCCATACGCCTCATCTGGATGCTCTGGCCGCCGACGGAATGGTCTTCCGCCAGGCGTATTGCCAGGCAGCAGTATGTGCCCCTTCCCGGGCCAGCCTGATGACCGGGTTACGACCTGATTCAACCCGGGTGTGGCATCTCGGTGACAAATTCCGCGAACTGCACCCGGATATCGTGACCATGCCCCAATATTTCCATCAATTTGGTTACCACACCGTGAACATCGGCAAGATCTTCCACAACTACATGCCGGATTCCATCTCCTGGGATGAACCCGATTTGCGTCCGGCACCTTTCGCCCGTCCCGAATGGCTGGGCCGTGATGGTGAGACGTTCTACGTCAATGCAGAGACTCAACGCAAGCAGAAGACCAAACGGGATTCGCTCGTTCAATTACGTCCCAACTATTATGCGGACGGCTGGAACAATGGGCCCGCCTGGGAGTCTGAAGAGGTGGATGACAGCTTGTATTACGATGGCGCCCAGGCAGCCCTGGCCATGCGCACCCTCGACCGGTTGGCTCAACAGGATCAACCTTTCTTCCTGGGGATGGGATTTTTCCGGCCTCATCTGCCCTTTGCCGCTCCGAAAAAATATTGGGACCTATACGACCGGGATTCGATTCCTCTGGCAACCAATCCTTTTGTCCCCAAAGGATCGCCCGTCATGTCGATGAACTCCATGTATGAGTTACGGGGTTATGACGGCTTCGCCTACCTCAAACATCCAACGGTGTCCAACATCTCTGAAGACACGGTGCGTATCCTCAAACATGGGTATTATGCCAGCGTCAGCTATGTGGATACGCAAGTCGGCAAACTGGTCCAGAAGCTGAAAGACCTGGGCATTTATGAGAATACGATCATCATCGTCTGGGGGGACCATGGCTGGAAACTCGGTGAACACCATTCCTGGTGCAAACAAACCAATTATGCCGTGGATCTGCAAGTACCGCTGATCCTCACCAGCCCGAATCAACCCAATCGAGGTAAACAAACCCAGGCCCTGACTGAGCTGGTGGATATCTTCCCCTCCTTGTGCGACCTGGCCGGCCTACCCAAACCGGATTATTTACAGGGAACCAGTTTTGTACCGCTGCTCAGTGACCCGGATCAACCCTGGAAAGAAGCGGTGTTCAGCCAGTTTCACCGCCGACCGAAAGTGACTCCGGATGGAGGACGGTATATGGGTTATTCGATCAAGACCAAAACGCATCATTACATTGAGTGGCACCTGTGGGACGCCGGGACCGGCATGCGAGGAGACTCCGTGACCAGTGAATTGTATGACAACCTGATAGATCCGCAGGAAAATGAGAACATTACAGAACAAAATGCCGGACTTTCCTACCTGCTTTCCCAACAATTAAAAGCCGGGTGGCATGGCTGGTAATACGATATTTAAAATAGGAAGAGCCCGAGACGTGCGAGCCGTTGATTACAGGGGCGTGCTGTGTATGCTGGTTTTATTGTTTTACGCACTAGTAGCGTTGCCAGCTCAATCTGCCGGCAAATTGTTTATTGACATCAATTATGCCGGAGATACCAATGTGTATCATCGTATGGACATTCATCTGCCCGAATCCGGCTTAACCCGATATCCGGTGGTGATCGCCGTCTACGGCTGCGCCTTTTTTGGCAACAACCTCAAAGAAGAAGCTTTCCGTACGCTGGGGTACCCGCTGGTGAAGGCTGGATTTGCCGTGGTAACGGTCAATCACCGATCCAGCCGTGATGACCTATTCCCTGCGCAAATCCACGACATTAAAGCGGCGGTGCGATTTGTACGTGCCCAGGGGACAGCATATCATTTGGATACCTCCTTTATTGGCATTACCGGTTATTCTTCCGGCGGACATTTATCCGTGATGACGGGGACCACTGGCAATAATCCGTCTTATCGGATCGGTTCAAAGAAAGTGGATTTGGAAGGAAAGATTGGAAACTTCCTTCATTTTTCCAGTTCCGTTGACGCCGTGGTGGATTGGTTTGGACCAACCGATTTTTTGGTGATGGATTCCTGCGGCAGCGAAATGCACCATGATACGATCAGCTCCCCGGAGTCCAGCCTGGTGGGTGGTCCGATCCAGGAGGAAATAGTAGCCTGTGCATTTGCAAATCCCATTTCTTATGTTGATCCCGGTGATCCGCCATTTCTGATCTTCCACGGTGATGCGGATCCGCTGGTGCCCTGGTGTGAAAGTGAATTATTGTATCAAGCACTAATGGACGATCGTGTTCCGGTGGAATTCATCAGGGTGCCAGGCGGCAAACATGGACCGGGGGTATTTAATGAGGAAAATTACCAGAGGATGGTTGAATTCTTCCGGTTAAATAATCGTAATTAGTTAAAATAACTAACCTGATAAATTAACATGTTGCGTGGTCAGAAATACCAAATCCTATTTGGTTTGCCGGACCTATGTAATTCCTCTTTAACAAGAGCGGTCAACTGATTTTTACCCGGGTCCAAGGTGTTTATCTATATTGGTGTCTCACCGCACTGCGCTAAAATCCGACTGTATCCACGTAAAACGGCTTGATGCTGTCCAGTTCATGCAGAGTAATAATACACTGCGGTTTGGCCGCCTGCCAGTCCAAATGCAGGGTAGCCATATTTTTCTGCCCCAGCACCGGGCCTTCCCGGTATTGGTTAGGTTCGTTCACAGCCGTGTACGAATGCGTCAATCCGGAAGCGGTCACTTCGTAGAGCGGCCAGGTTTGATGTGGTAAAGGTTTGCGAGCGATCTCGGCAATGTGGCGGTCACCGGACAGCAGGATGACCGGATGATGTGCCAGGCTGTCGATCATCTGTAAAAGCCGTTGATGGGCCTGGGGGAAATTGGCCCATTTTTCAAAATATTGCTGGTCATGCAAAAATTGATAGCCTCCTCCAATAAGAGCGAGTTCCCAGGCGGTATCCCGGAGCTGTTGTCCAAGCCACTGCCATTGTTCCTCGCCGAGGATGTCCCCGTCAGGATTGATCCGGTAGCGTTCCGGTCCTTCGGGTTTGGGCTCCAGGGCATCCCGGAATGACCGGGTATCCAGCAAGATCAGCCGGACCGGATGACCGTCACTTTGTATGGTATAATTCTGGTAAATGCCGGCATGACGGCGGACCGGGGCGTCTTCCGGCACATCAAGAAATTGCAACATCAGCTCTTTGCTCGCCTCTTTTTCGGGGTATTCTTTGCCCCCATCGTTTACGCCGTAGTCGTGATCATCCCAGATCCCCACGATGGGCACCTGGCGACGGAAGATGGCGTAGTTGGGATCGGTTTTTTGCTGGGCGTACATGGATGCCATCACTTCCATGTCGTCCGTATCGGCGTAGATGTTGTCCCCCAGCCAAATCCAGAGATCCGGTTGCAAGCCGGCTATGTCCCGCCAGTAGGACTGATCCAGGTTTTGCCGGTTGCAGGATCCAAAAGCGATAAGCCGGACGTCAGTTGGCATGGAGGGAAGCGCGTCAGGGGTAAGATCGACTGGTTGAGTTCGCTTACCACAGAACGTCAGTGCCATGATAAGTACCGGGCATGCAACCAGCCTTTTGGTTTTGTCCATCGTACATCGTTCGCGGTAAAATACGACGTCCGGGTCAGTATAAGAAGTAAGTACCCGGCAGATCAGCCAATCTTCCATCAGGAGGGTTCATCCCCCGGATACTTACCACCGGATCAACCGGTTAATAAATTAATTGGTAGCTGCCTCCATCGCGATCAATTCGTCGGCACTGGGTCCATAACTGCCGGGAATCGGCACATCCAGCAACCTCAGATAGACGCCAAGCTGAGCCCGGTGGTGCACGATCTGGCAGAAGACCTGACGAAGGAATTCGATCCGGGATCCTTCCGACAGGATCATTTCACCACGACGCAAGGCCCATGGTTCAGACAACTGTCCTTCCTTTGCGTTGTTCAACGCATCCAATGCCTCCTGCAAATTGTCTTCAAAAAACGAAAGCAACGATTTGGTGGTACGATAGGTGGTTGGAACATATGGATTTCGGGCAAAGTCCAATTCATCCGTTGTCAGCGTCAATTCGACCCATCCCGGGATTTCGGCCAGGTGATTGGCCAAACGTTCCATCGTCATGCTTTTCGGATGGGGTTGCCAGTCAAATCTGTCTTCTGGTATGCGTTCCAGCATTTTGCGGGTGGTGATGGCTTCCTGTTGCATTTCCTGAGCAAGAATTTCTAACATTTTCATTTGTTTTCATTTTAAGTTCACTTGCAAAGAAAGGCGCATCAATGACAGCCCTATGTCAGGAGGGTTTGGGAATTTTTTGCCGGTGGATCATTTTTTCCGCCATTTCCACCAGATGTGAAATCAATTCCGAGGGTTCGAGCACGGTTACATAAGGAGCGAAATACATAATCCAATGGGCGATCGCAAAAATACCACTGACCATGAATGTCATTTCGACCCCATCATCAACCTCTTGCTCATGAACCAAACCTTGTTTGTACTTATCTTCCCGAATGAATCGCAGGATGGATTTATCCACCCGGATAACCACCTTGATCAGTCGTTCTTTTCGCTGTAATTGTTCGAGGTACGTTTTCAGGGTGGGGTGTTTAAGCTGAAAACTTTTATCGGTGTTGTGGATGACCAGCACGCGGTCCAGTCGAAATGTACGATAGGCTTGTCGCAACTGGCAAAAGGCGATGGAATACCAATGGTCATGGGAAAGATACACTCCAACCGGTTCGATGTCCCGTTCGCTGTATTCCTGTTTGTGGAGCGTGCTGTATTGGATGTGGATCACCCGTTGGGAGGCGATGCTGCTCAGGATTTTGTGCAGCACGTTATCGGGTTGCTGCTCATTGACCGGTGAATGGGCTGAACGAATGGCTATGTTATCATCGATGTTTTCCAGGGCATCCTTTTCAGGCATCCTGAGGACGGAGCGGATCTTGTACATCGCCGACCGCAGCTGTTCACTGTTGTGGTGATCTGTCCCCTTTTGAGTCATCTTTTCAGCCACCAGCAAAGCCATGGCTTCGTCTTTCGTAAACATGACAGGAGGCAAATTGTACCCGGCCAGGATGCTGTAGCCCATTCCTGCCTCACCACTGATGGGAATTCCCGACTCGATCAACGCCCTTACGTCACGATACACCGTGCGCAGGGAGATGTCAAACCGGCGGGCGATATCCTCTGCCCGCACCAATCGCCGGGATTGGAGGTGCGTTACAATGGCGGCAAGTCGATCGATGCGATTCATATGGCTTTGATCCCTCTAAATTAGGCATCTGAACGGTTACCACGCAAACGAGGCCTTACATTCCATTGGTTACCAACGAAAGCACGGTTTTCATTCACCCCGGTTTCCTCTGGGTCCACGACCTGGTTGCGAAGTTCCGGGACCACCCCAGGGGCGGACCTCCTGCGCCCGGAAGGCCACCGGTCCGGTTTGATCACCAACCAGTTTGACGATTTCTCCCGGTTCCAGCAGGACCACCGGGGCAATAAACGCTCCATCCAGGGAAACTTGCCACATCTGACCATCGAAATCTTCCATTTCCATGGAATTTTCTTTCACCCGGAGAACTTTTCCGGCCAGCATGCCTTCGTCCGGACGTGACCACAGCATTTGTTTGCGTTGTTGAATGCTGCTGTAATCAAATCCGGTTCGGTTGAAGGCGGCATCCATCCAACCGGCACCGCCGCCGATAAAAAATGCGGTGCCCAGAAGAAGGCTGAACAACATATTGATCATGACAACCCGGAGCGGGCTGATTTTGTACCCGCGCCAGGAATGTTGTATGCTGACAATGGCCAAACCCAACGCAACCACCAAAAAAATGATCCACACAAATGGCAACAGGGCAAGGAACATTTCGAGCATTGAATGGGAGAAATGCCTGACCAGGTCAAAATCCGTTTGCTGGACGGCATATAATATGGTGGAGAAAGCCAAGGCTCCCAGTAGTATGGATACGGCAAATACACCCCAGATTCCACCCTCTCGCAAACGAAAGTACCATCTTCGTGTAGGCGTAATTTGCTGGTCCTTGATCGATTGAATCATCTTATCAGCGGGGTCCATATGCAGTTATTTTGGTTTTCGATTGATTACAGAATTTAGCCATCATTTGCCTGGCACGGTTCAAACGGGTCGCCACCGTGCCTTCGGGAATCTTTAGCACGTCCGAGATGTCTTCATAGTTCATTTGTTCAAAATATTTCAGGGTAATGACCTCGCGGTACTTGTCCGGCAGCGCTAAAAGGGCTTCCTGCAGGCGCAACAACCGGTCGTTCGTTCCCGCATCCTCCTCCAGGTCTTCCGCCAGAACATTAATGATCCGATCATCCCATTCCAAGGTATAGGTGGAACCATGGGTACGTTTTTGCCTCCACTCCGAGATCACATGATTATGTACGATCCGGTATAACCAACTGGACAGCTTCAGATCGGGCTGATACGCATTCAGATTTTTCCAAATTTTGATGAAGGCATCCTGTAGCAGGTCTTCTGCCTCCTCATCGGAGGCCTGGGAAATACGTTGAATGTAAAGCCTGAGCCGGGGACCATAGCGTTCATACAAGCAAGAAAAATAATCCACCTCAACCAGCGCCCTGCGGATGATCTCCACATCGGTTAATTCAGCACATTTTGCTCCCCGCAGGATCATGATGGATGGATTTTCCTGACCAACTGTTTCCGATCAAAAAAAATGAAGAAGGTAAATCGAAACCTTCAAATTTACCTTCTTCAATTTACATTATGGAAAGAGCATTCAACCATTACGTCCGTTCCCATTGTTGGAGGATCCCCGGTTACCCTGGCGGTTGTTTTTACCGGTACCCAAACCAGTGCCATCACAGGTCCCGTTACCCTGACCTCTGCCAATTCCCTTACCCAGTCCCGAACCGTCACATAAAGCCGGGCAGAGCATACCGCTCCCGCGTTCGGTTGTCGTTTCGATGATGGACTGGTAAATGTCCTCGTTCAGGTATTGTACATCGTACGAGATACCGATCCAGCCAAGATTCCGCACAAAAGCCCTTAGGTGGTTGCGCGAACCGCGCATCAATTCACCAAACACGGCTTTAACATCAGCATTGTCAAGGCTTGCTTTGGCTAGCCAGCTCTCCAGATCGGCAATGTCCAGATCCTCAATCGTTGCACCGACCTGCCATGCGTCAGCCAGGCTCTTATTGCCTTTTTCGATCAGCTCTCCATACCATTTCACCAACCCGGCATCGGCAAACTCACCATAGCCCAGTCCCAGAACCGGATCGGCAAGGCGGTACTTATCAAGCAGGCAGTTGATGGCATCCATGTGCTGTTGCTCCGCACGAATGATGTTGGCAAATACTTTTTGATCATATCGTTCATTCATGGCGAAGTAAACGTCCCTGGCCATTTTTTCTTCCTGGCGCATAAATTGCAGGGCGGTGATTTCATCATCGGACAAGGCATCCGTCGCGTAATTTTCGGTGAGGCAAGCACATAGGGTTGCCGGATCTAAACCTCCCCGCGCTTCAAGATTTTGGAATTCGACGGTTGGTTCGGCAATGGCTTGCTTTTCACATTGCATCATGCCGACACTCAATCCCATTAAAAGGACAATACCGGCCACCTTACTATTTAATCTGGTTTTCATAACCTGGTGTATTTAGTGTTTCAAAAGTTGTTGACACCAGGTACTACGCAGGGTAGTCAATTTCCTTTCACTTTTTTAGCATAAATCATCAAACCTCGTTAATTGCCGCCAGGTCCTCTTTTTCTGCCGTCAGTTTCTGAACGTAGGCGTAAAAAAGTACGAAAGAAAATCCGGCAAGAAGAGCCGCCAATGTAGGTTGGATGCCGGCCAGCCAGTCATACATACCATGCAACAGGGCGGCGACCATCAAACCGGTTAAAAAGAAAGCTGCCCGCCGGTCCTTATTTATGACGGACAAACCGATAAAGTAAGTGAAAATACCCGTCCAAACGGCATGACAAAACACCAGGGACACCGACCGGAGCAGGGTGATCACCATGGCATTTTGTACGCCGGACACCAGGCCTCCTACCCCGTAATCCCGCGTCAGCGAATAAGCCGAATTGACCGCATTGGTTCCATAATTCAGGTTTTCAAAGGCAGCGAAACCCAGACCGGAAAACAATCCGATCACCAGAATGGAGGCCCGGTCGAGCTTGGGATCAATCCATTTCAATACCAGAATGACCGGTAATGCTTTGCACATTTCTTCCCAGATGCCTACCTGGAAGACATAACCGAGCAGTGACACCACCGGATTGGACTGGTCAGCCATTTGCAGGTAAAAATCGGGAACAATGTAACGGTAGAGAAACAACAAAAACCAGATGCCAAAGATGCCGGTGAAGAAGAGTGATCCGATGGCCCAGGTCCAGGCGCCCTGATCCCCGAGGACAAATTTTTTGAAGATGACTCCCCAAACCAGGGCAAAAAACAACGCAAATAACGTCAGTTGGGCTTCCGTGCGATCCACGGTGACTATGAGCAATGGTATCATGCCCAACAAAGTGATGCCCCAGAAGGTAAAGCTCCGTGAAAACCGGACAAAATTGGATTGGGTGAGTGGCATGATCTCATCGCGGAATGAAATTGAATGCAAGTCCCTGGCCATTTTGCGGCCTCGTCGCAGGACTTCATCACCCAGGTTGGACCGTTGATTTGAAAGACCGGGAATGACAAAGCTTTGTTGACAGTCCGGGCAAACGACAGTGCGGCTTTCCGTACTTTCCGGAAATTGATGCGATTGTCCGCAGTGGGGACACTGGATATGAAGCATTGGTATGAGGTTTAGCTCTACTAATTTAAACATTCCCCAGGCGTATTTCACAACCGCGGCGCCAATGAACCGGCTTTAACTCCTTTTCTCTATATTGCCTGGATAAAATTAGTACCAAGATGGTCGATGTCGATGCGATCCGGATCAACTTTAGTCATGATCAGCTCACCTTCATGAACATCTGCCTGGGCTTTCTCATGTTTGGGGTGGCGCTCGATATGACGATGGACGATTTCAAGCGGGTAGTTAAGCTCCCAAAGAGTACGCTGGTCGGTCTGACCTCCCAGTTGATCCTGTTACCTATCCTGACCCTCCTACTGATTAAAGTCTGGGGACCGGTGCCCAGCATCGCTTTAGGTATGTTATTGGTAGGTGTCTGTCCGGGAGGCAACATCTCCAACTTTGCCACCCATCTGGCTGGCGGAAATGCGGCACTTTCAGTCACTTTAACGTCCATTGTAACCCTGGCTGCCATTTTTGTAACTCCATTCAGCTTCCAGGGATGGGCCTATTTTCTCCCTGAATCCCAACCCCTTCTGCAACAAATTCAAGTGAATGCCTGGGATATGGTCAAGATTATCTTTCAACTGATCCTGGTACCGCTAATCATTGGCATGGCTGTTCATCACTATTTTCCAACGTTTACTGCTCGAATCCGAAAATGGGTCAAACGGCTTTCATTATTGATCTTTTTCGGTTTCATCGTGTTTGCCCTTCTGGGCAATTTGTCGACCATCCGCGATTATTTATACATCGTCCTCGGACTCGTTTTTTTTCACAATTCGCTGGCCATGGTGCAAGGCTATTACTTCGCCCGGTTAAATAAGTTGCCGGAGGCTGACGCCCGTGCGATTTCAATGGAAACCGGTGTTCAGAATGCCGGTTTAGGGTTGGTATTAATCTTCAATTTTTTCCCGGAAGTGGGTGGCATGATCCTGGTAGCCGCCTGGTGGGGCGTTTATGACCTGATTTCCAGTTTTGTCGTAGCCAACTATTGGGCAAGGAAAAAAATCCCTTCCTCCCCGGTTGCACAATCCGGATATGCCGTTAATGCAGACAAATCACGGGCAGCGAAGTACGACTGACTTGGCCATCCGGCAACCGGATTAAGGTTTCCAGGACATAAATACCAGCAGGTACTCCGGCCATAGAGACCCTTAATTCGTTATCTCCAACCACTAGTTCGGCAGGCGCCGTCACCCCGCCTAATCTACCCGACGCATCGACCAGGGCCAATTGGATGGTACCGGACCTTTCCGTATGGAGGTACAAAGTAAAATGATCAAGGCATGGATTGGGAAAGATCGTCATCGACCACTCCGCCTCAACCAGCTTGGTAGACGTCGCAGTTGACGGGGAAGCTTGCTGGTATCCAACCGAGAGCCGGAATGATGACCCGGTGACTACTCCAGCCAAACCACCCTGACCAATGGTGGTTTGAATTTCCCATTGATTCTCCGACAAAATCCCTCCTCCAACACCAAACACAAACCGGTCCAGATGCTGGGCGCACAGCTCAATACCCAAGAAAACCAGAGAGGCCAGAAAACCTATTTTTTTCATTTTTTTCTCTAATTACCAACGCGCATTAAAAGAATACGATAGGGTTTGGATTCGTAATCGTTACTCGGCGGATAGTACAAGCGGATGATGTTTGAATACAAAAAAACCGAAATACGGACAAGACTGTTGTCATCACCACCCAATTGCACCCATCGCGTATTTTCCTTCTTGACTTCCACACTTAACACACGGGTGTTATCCCAGGTGTATCCTTCCGGGTAAGGTATATTTACGTAATTCAATGCACTTCCCGTGGTGCCCGAGATTTCAATGATCTGATTGAAGGATATGCCTTTTCCGATGGAAACTGATCCCGTAAAGCTCGCCTGATCACCCACCATCAGGTCCTGCTTGACGGTCAAATTATCCGACACCTCCGCATTGCCCCGAACATCGAGATGGACCAATGGTTGATCGGTCCCGATGCCTACGTAGCGGGTTTGATTGTCAATAGCCAATGCCAGATGATCTTCAGCCCGTATCAGGAGCGGATTGCCATCCACATCCAGAAAAGGGTATCCGCGGTCAACTCCGGCGTAGAGTCTTTTATTGGGATAATCGGCGTGGGATACCGAGAAGATGGCATAATCTCCATCCGAACCATGCAGATTCAGGGCAGTAAGCGGAGATCCGGTTCCAATACCCATCCAGCCATTCGCATTGACGGTGATCAATGCATTGGCGGCGTCATTCCGAAATCCATGGCTCCGCAACTGCAGGACATCATTGTTGCCATCGTATTGCCAGGTGAAGCCATAATTTTGTCCATCGTTATTTTCCATCAACGATAGCCGTGCTGTTTTCTTATTACCCGACCGGATACGCAGTCCCACATTGTCCGTGGATGAACTGACCTCCAATTTTTCAATGGGTCCCTCGGTGCCGACACCCACCCGGCCAAACTGATTAAGGTAAAGAATGGTCTCCGAGCCGATGCCTAAACGGATATCACCCAATTCCCGATTCCACAACAAAGCCGAATTACTGAGCTTATCCAATCCCAGGAGCAAGCCGTCGGAGGTACCGCTGCCGGAGACGGAAGTGTGAAAAGACATATAGGCCTTATCCGCCTGATAAATGGACAAGGCATAAGGTGGTTTATCGAGGCCTATTCCGACCCGGTTTGCCAATTGGAATACAGATGTACCTTCTTGCTCCCACCCAGCAGACCGGTTGGGTAATTGGACGACATTACCCTGACTGATGCTGAGCAGGTCGCCGCTAAGCTGTAACTGTTGCAATTCATTCTGGGTGCTGGCATCCGGAAGTTGGACCTGGTTCCCGCCGGTCAGAGACAGGATCTCCCCTTGTACCTGGAGTTGCTGCAGCTCATTGGTGGGGTCTGCATCCGCATCATCCACATTTTCGGCATACTTCGCATAGAGTGCATAAGGCACGCTCATCAATTCCAGCGTTCCCAGCTCCTGAAACTGTGAACCGCCGTTGGCAGCCATCGCCACCTGGACAAAATGGGGCCCGTCTGACCAATCTATGGTAGCAAATGAGGACGTGACCGGCATCCCACCTCCGATCGCCAACAAAAAATGTCCGTACGCATCGGTCGTTATCGCGTGTGTCTCCTGATAGACCGGCGTTCCCGGCAAGGATCCGGCCAGGATCGTGATGCGGATATGAACAGGCTGATCCATGATCAACGTGCCATCGAGATTCCGGGCAACGGCCTGGAAATCGATTTTTTCGGGCACCTGCAGGAAACCGGTTTCCACCCCAGCAACCATCAGGATTAATATGGTCCAAATTTTTCTCATCGCTATTTCTTTTAAGGATGATCGGAAATGGACTTCATACCAGCGGCAGATGGATCTTGCGTTTCTCTAGTCAGCGACAGGATGGATCAATGGGAAAAAAGGAATTAGGCATTTTCCGAAACCCGGACGTGTGAATCAATGATCGGGATCATAGGTCCTGGTGACGATTGGATCGATTCCGGAACCAATCAACGGCAAGATATACCCAAAGCGAATGATTCTTTGCTAACTTTATTTTCCCCGGAAAACTCACCTCAAATCCAACAATCGCTGAGAGTCCCTCTATTAACCCTGAAAATCAAAACGGAGGAAGGCTGGTGCATTTTGTGCCGGCCTTTTTGATTACGGTGCCGACGGTGGTGTTAAACTAAATGGAAGATCGGATACACCTGTCAGTTTTTTTCTGAGATCATGAATTCCTTCCACGTAACGGATGGTTCCGGATTGAGATCGCATGACGATGCTGTGGGTGGTTACGATGTGATGGGACTTGAATTGCACACCGCGTAAAAAGGAACTGCTGGTGATGCCGGTAGCGGCAAAAAACGTATTGCCGGAACGGATCAAGTCAGAGAGTTCAAGCACTTCCTGAATGTCGGTTCCTTCGTCCTTTAACCGGTCTCTTTCACTTTCCAACTGGGGTGCCCGCCGGCATTGCATCCCTCCATCAAGCGATTTCACCGCGGCCGCCGTAATGATGGCCTCCGGGGTGCCTCCAATTCCATAAAGAACGTCGATGTCGGTGGTTGACAACGCGGCTGAGACGCCGCCCGCTACATCGCCGTGAAAGATCAGGATGATGCGCACCCCGATCTGCCGCAATTCCCGGATAAGTGCGGCATTGCGTGGCCGGTCCAGGACGCAAACGGTCAATGCATTGATGTCTTTGTCGAGGGCGGCAGCAATCCGGCGGCAATTGGTCGTGGGTGAGGCGTCGATATCGATGACGTTCTTGGCAGCCCGGGGTACCACCAGTTTATCCATGTAAAAGGAACTTCCCGGTCTCAACATGGCGCCTTCATCGGCGATGGCTATGGTCGAAATTGCGTTGGCCTGACCCTTGGCCAGTACCGTCGTGCCTTCCACGGGATCCACCGCCACATCCACTTTAGGTCCTTTTCCGGAACCCACTTTTTCACCATTGTAAAGCATCGGCGCTTCATCTTTTTCCCCTTCTCCGATAATGATCGTACCGTCAATAACCACACTGCTCATGTAAAAACGGATGGCATCCACGGCGGCCTTGTCACCGGCTTCTTTGTCTCCCCGCCCCACATAGAAGGAGGAAGCAATGGCCCCTAATTCGGTAGCGCGTACGATTTCCAGTGCCAGATCCCGGTATGCCATAAACCCTATTTTTGTGGTTCTCTAAGGTAGCACATTTGACTGCAAATGCTTCCTTATCTTGATCGCCGATGTTCAATAGGTGAATTCCGTGTGCTCCAATTAAGTAAATTACATCCTCAACAACCGTCAACCATGAAGAATTTTGCATTTGGCGTCCTGTTTTCTTTTGCCTTCCTGAATGTACTTACAGCGCAGGTTGCGCAGGGATTTGTCATTCGCACCATTACCGCCGGGATCAACCTGACGGCTGCTGACGACACCACGACTTTGCTGGAGGCCATCCAATTTCTCAAGGCTGCCCGGCGTCAATTTGAAACCGCCGGTTATCCGGTCCAAACCATCCGGATCACCACTCAGCACCTGTATCAGCTACGTGGTCAGTTGTCGCCGGATGCCTTCCTGCAACAACTGAAAGCGGTGGACCGGATAGCTCAACGCGAGGATTTAGTCCTGGCCATGGGTTGGCTGCTTCCCCCGAATGTCTACGATCCCCAGGCCGCACCATTTGCTAGCGACCTCATCGGTAATACGGAAACCATCAGCTTTACCTTGCCGATCTCCGAGCATGACGGTGGCATCTACCCGGAATCCATCCGTTGCGCCGCCGGAGTAATCCGGGCCATTGCCGGGTCCAGTCCGGGAGGTGAGGGCAATTTCCGGTTTGCCGCTACCGCTAATTGTCCACCGGGCATTCCCTTTTTTCCAGCCGGGTACCATCAGGGGGAGCCCTCTTTTGCCATCGGTCTTGAGTCGCCGAACTTGATCGCAGAAGCATTTGCAGATTCCGATTGGAACACCGCCCGTGCAACGCTCAAAGCCTTGATGGAAGAACGTTTCAGGCCGGTGGAAGCTCTGGCCGACCGGATCAGCCGGATGACCAGATGGCCCTTTGACGGCATCGACACTTCACCGGCGCCGGGTCTGGAAGCAAGCATCGGCAAGGCCATTGAAACCCTTACCGGACAGCCTTTCGGCAATCCTTCCACCCTGAGCGCCTGTGCCATCATTACTGATGTCATCAAAAATCTTGATCTGAAAACCTGTGGTTATTCGGGACTAATGCTTCCGGTCATCGAAGATCCCATCCTGGCCAGTCGCGCCAATGAAAAGCGGTATTCCATCCAGGACCTGCTGTTATTTTCGGCCGTCTGCGGAACCGGTTTGGATGTGGTGCCTTTGCCGGGAGATACGGATGCTGACGTGCTGGAAAGGATCCTTCATGACGTAGCTTCGTTATCTCTTAAGTATGAACACAAGGCCTTGTCAGCCCGGCTTTTTCTTATTCCCGGAAAAAAAGAGGGTGAAGAAGTCCACTTCCAGAATCCTTATCTGACGGATGTGCGGATCATGCCTGTACATTAAGCGGCTGTCGCCGGTTAAATACAAAATAAACCGGCAGTCCCAACAAAACCAAGCCGGCGCCAAACAAAGCCTGTACCGGCTTTTCGATCAACATATTACCGACAAACCAGGTGGAGATGGTGATAAATACAATGGGTGTCACCGGATACCAGGTGGTGCGGTAAGGCCGGTAGGCATCCGCCATGGTTTTTCGAAAAATAAATACACTAATGGCCCCGAGGATCATAAAGATCCAGTCCATGAATACAACATAAGCGATCAAATCCTCAAAGGTTTGCCAGAAAAGCACCAACACCACGGACCATCCGGATTGCAATAGAATGGCTCGTGCCGGGGTCTGGTACCGGGGATGCACATAGGCCAACCCGGGAAAAAAGACATTGCTTTTGGCCATCGCAAAATACACCCGGGGCGCACTCAGGGTATAGATCGAAATGGTCCCAAAGATGGATATCACGATGATCAGTGCAACCAGGATGCCTCCAATCTGTAGGACAGACTCAACCGCATCGGCAGCAATTGCACTGGAGGTGGCCATCCGGGAAACCGGCATTAAATAGAGGTACGCCAGGTTGGTCAATACATACATGGCCGTCACGATCAATGCACCAAAGACCATAGCCCGCGGCACGTTGCGCTGAGGATTTTTCGCCTCCCCGGCCAGAAAACTGGCATGGTACCAACCGCCATAGGACCAGAGCACGCCGATCAAAGCGCCTCCAAAGGCCGAAAACCCAAACTGACCGGTAGCATCGGTAAAGGATGCCTCGGTAAATGGATGCTGGGTGCCCATCCCGATGGCGATGGCTACGATGATCAGCATCCCTAGTAGCTTCAGGCTGGTGAATACATTGGAAACCCATTCACCCATCTTGACCCCCAGGATGTTGACAATAGTCAATACCGCCAGCACTGTGACACCCACCATGGTCCGCCATTGGTCGGGAAACGGCCAGATAAATTGCAGAAAACGGGCCAGGGCCACACTCAATGCTGCCAACGCTCCCGAAGTCACCACCGTCAGGATGACCCAGCCATATAAGAAGGCTACCAGTCGACCGTAAGCTGCACGCAGATAGATGAAAACCCCACCGGCATCCTGAAACAATCCACCCAATTCGGCAAAAGTCAAAGCCCCGGTCAGGGAGATGACCCCACCGACCAGCCAGACCAGGAGGATCAGATGTCCGTTATTCAGATAGCCGGCAATCTCGGCAGGTGTGATGAATATGCCGGAACCAATGCAGGAACCGACGGCGATCATGGTCAATCCAAATAGTGTCAGCTCCTTCTTTAATTCCGTCATGGAAGTCAATCAATTGGTCAAGAAAAGCGTTAATATTAAGTAAAACTACGGTACCCTTGACCGTGAATGGCCTTAAAGCACGTATGTCAGCAAACATAATAAAGCGCTGGATTATTTTTTTCATCCTAACGTTGGGCGCTCTGCGCAGCGATGCCCAGAATATTGATTTTGATTTGCTGCAAGGACAACCTTCGGTCAAAATACCTTTTGAACTCAAGCACAATTTCATCGTCATCAATGTCCGCTTGAATGGTATTTTGCCGCTGCATTTCATCTTTGACACCGGAGCCCAGTACACCCTATTATTTAAAAGGGAATATGCCGACATCCTGCGGATTCCTTATGTGCGCCGCATTCCCATTCTGGGCGCCGACTTGTCACAACAATTGTATGCCTGGGTGGCCCAAAACATCACCGTGGACATCCCGGGAAGACTCCGTGTGCGTAATGACATCCTGATTTTTGAAGAGGACTATTTTAAACTCGATGAATTGACCGGTATTTTCATCGATGGCATCCTCGGTGGTGACGCCTTCAAACATTATGTGATTCAAATCGATTACCGTAAACAAATCATGACGCTGACCCGCCCGAGTGCATTTGAGCTCCCAAAAGGAAATTACCGCAGCATTCCCCTTGCCATCAAGGATGCCAAGCCTTTGTTACCTGCCTCGGTGGTTCTGGAAAATAACATCCGGGTACCAGTGACCTTGCTGATGGATACCGGTTCTGGCATCCCCCTGTTGATTTATGCGAGCACTCATCCCGATCTGTCAATCCCGGAGAAAACCATCGTCGGGCAACTGGGCAAGGGCCTGGGTGGGTATCTGGAAGGATACATGGGCCGGATCAAAGTATTGGAACTGCCTCAGGAGCTTACTTTCAACAACGTTGTCACCAGTTTTCAGAAACTGGATACGATCGGCCACGCCGTCAATCTATCCTACAACCGCAATGGCATCCTGGGCAATCAGGTGCTGCGCCGGTTTAATGTGATCGTGGATTATCCGGATTCCACCCTATACCTGAAGCCGGGCCGCAATTACAAACAGAAATTCAAATACGACCGCAGCGGCCTCATTATTTTCGCCATCGGCCACGACCTGAAAGAGTTTTACGTCAACACGGTGATACCGGGCAGCCCGGCCGATGAAGCGGGGTTTGAAGAGGGCGACCTGATCCGCAAGATCCGGGGACTTCCGGTTTCACTGTTTGATTTGTCAAGCATCAACCGGATGTTGATGAAGCGTCAGGGGAAAAAGATTAAGATGGTTATCGAGCGGGATGGCGTCCGGATGGATAAGACCTTCCGGCTGCGGGATCTGTTCTAATGCCTCTTTACCCGCAAAAGCATCTTCTATAATCTAAAGCCTAACATCCAACCTCTCCTAAATATTTGTTTGCTATTCCCTGAAAACGTTTTATCTTTGCCCTCCATTTAACTGGATTGTAAAATTTTGGAATTTATGTACGCTATCGTTAACATTGCCGGCCAGCAATTCAAAGTTCAGGAGGGACAGGAGATCTTTGTCCACCACCTGGGCGGAGAAGCCGGCAGTAAGGTACAATTTGACCAGGTTCTGCTGTTAGACCGTGGTGAAAACGTGGAAGTGGGCAAACCCTTCCTGAATGCCAAGGTTGAAGCGACGGTCATCAACCACGCCAAAGGCGATAAAGTGATCGTCTTCAAGAAGAAACGCCGGAAAGGCTATCGGGTAAAAAATGGCCACCGCCAGCAGTTTACCAAAATCAAGATCAATTCCATCAACGCATAAAAGCTTACAAGCATGGCACATAAAAAAGGAGTTGGTAGTACGGATAATGGACGCGACAGTAAAAGTAAGCGCTTAGGCGTCAAGCTCTTCGGCGGTCAATTGGCCATTGCCGGCAACATCATCGTACGCCAACGCGGCACCAAATTTCACCCGGGCCTGAACGTTGGCATCGGCAGGGATCACACCCTCTTCGCCCTGACGGATGGCACCGTGGAGTTCGTCACCCGCCGGCTGGATCGCACCTTCGTCAATATCGTTCCCTTCGAGGAAGTGACAGAAACGGTGGCTCCCATCGCTCAAGCGGAAAAGGTGACCAAACCGGCACCCGCAGAAAAACCAGCAGCGGAACCCAAAGTGGAAGCCCCGAAAACAGCGCCCAAACCAGCCCAGGAAGAAGAAACCGTGGATGCAGAAGCCAACAAAGCCTCCCTGTTGAAATCGGTGGGTGAAGCCAGCGCCGACGATAAAGACGATCTGAAAAAGATTAAAGGCGTCGGTCCCAAACTGGAAGAAATGCTGAATTCAATCGGTATCTATACCTTTGCCCAGGTCAGCAAAATGACCAAGGCCGAGTACGACCTGGTTGACAGCCTGATCACGGCATTTAAAGGCCGCGCCGAGCGCGATGAGTGGGCTGAACAGGCAAAAGAATTGATGCAGTAAACCTGCAGAGAAAAATACTCAACGAAATTAAGGAAGGCCGCTCCATCACCGGAGTGGCTTTTTTTTTAGCTGACCTTCCGTCCTTTCCAGTGGTACTTCCGACCAGCCAGGCTGAAGAAGGAACTTCCCAACAATAGCCAGGCATGCATGGGGAGTAACCACAAAAGGTCCCAAAAACGGAATCGCTGTCCGAACTCCCAGCCCAGCATCCGTAGCAACCAGGCATCGGCCAGACCCTTGATCGCCAGGAAAAACATTCCGGCGGGTATCCATGCCGGTTTCCAGACCCATCCCGCCACCAGCAATATCCACGGTATCCAGGCCACCAGCAGCAGAAAGCTCCCCAACAGCCACATCCCTTGCCCCGGTAAGGCCGATAATTTACTCGCCCAGCGCTTCCGCTGCTGCCACAATTGCTTCCAGTTTGGCAAGGCCTGCGTAGATACCATCGCTTCCGGGTTGGCGACCATCCCGCCCCGGTAACCTGAAGCCATCAGTCGGTGCACCAGAAACAAATCGTCCCCACTGGCAAGACCATCGCTTTCCCAGGCACCGGTTTTTAAGGCCGCATCCCGGCGCACCAGCAGCGAGGCGCCATTGGCCAGGTACCACCATTGGGTGCGCCAGCCCAGCCAGGTAATGGCCATCATCGCCACCATATCCCACGTCTGCAACCGCTGGATCAGGTTATTACCGGTTGCCCTCACCAATCCGGTGGCAAAATCCCAACCCTGATGGTTGGCGCCTGCGACCATCCGGGCTATCCAGTCCGGTGAAGGAATGACATCCGCGTCCGTACACATGATCCAGTCCGCCTTGGCTTCAGCCAATCCCATCCGGAGTGCCGCCTTTTTTCCGGTCAATTCCACCGG
>JAGQXC010000192.1 GCA_020436785.1 Saprospiraceae bacterium
ACAGTCAGCTGCTGAGTCTGACATTTCCCACCCGCATCCGGACCAATGCGACGCTGATGGAACTGTTCCAGATCACCCAAGCTCCTTACAAATTATGGATTAAAGACGCCTGTACCGTATTTTCTCCCGAAGCCTTTGTCCGCATCAACCAGGATACCATTTCCACTTTTCCCATGAAAGGAACCAATGCCCAGGCCGCGTATAAAAATCGAGAAGTCCTGCTGGAAGATGCCAGGGAGAATGCGGAGCATGCAACCGTCGTTGACGTGTTGCGCAATGACCTCACCAAAATTGCCGATGGTGTGGAGTTGGTCAAATACCGCTATGTGGACCAGGTCAACACGGCCAAAGGTCAATTGCTTCAAACGTCATCCGTCATCCAGGGCCAGATCAAAGAAGAACTGAAGCGCAATTTCGGAACCATTCTGGCAAGTATTTTTCCTCCGGGATCGGTGACCGGTTCGCCAAAGGATAAAACCACCCGCATCATTCGCCGTATTGAAGTACAGCCGCGTGGTTACTACACCGGGATCATGGGTTACTTTGACGGACTTCAACTGGATAGTGCGGTGCTGATCCGCTATGTCGAACAGACGCCGGATGGGTACTTTTTCCGAAGTGGGGGCGGCATCACCAGGCAAAGTGATTGGCTGGCCGAATACCACGAGATGCTGGCGAAATGTGAACTGCCATTGGCCCGGGAGCACCGGCACTTGCTGCATGCGGTTATGGCCTGAGTTGGCGAAGCCAAATCCTGCAAATGTTTGTGACCCGGATATCTACAAACTCGAAGGCAGCAGCAGATCCAGGCTGGTATAATTGATGTTAAACCGGTTGCTCAGGTACTGGTTGGTGAGGCAGCCTTTGTAAAGGTAGACGCCGTGACGCAATCCGTAGTGATTGTATAGAAGGTGCTCGATGCTGAGGGATATACCAACTTTTAATAATAAGGGCGTCAGAATATTGCTGATGGCCACGGAGGCGGTACGGGCCACCTTGGAGGCAATGTTGGGTACACAGTAGTGGATAACACCATATTTGACAAAAGTGGGTTTCTCCAGCGTAGTAATCTCCGAAGTTTCGAAGCATCCGCCCTGGTCAATGGATACATCAATGATCACGGATCCCGGTTTCATTTTAGCCACCATCTCTTCGGTAACCACCATGGGCGTCCGCCCGGAACCGGAATGGATGGCTCCGATCACTACGTCCGCGCTGAGCAACTGATAGCCCAGGTAGACAGGATTGATGGAGGAAGTATGGAGCGGATGGCCCACATGATTTTGCAATCGCATGAGCTTATAGACGTTGTCGTCAAAGATGCGTACTGAAGCCCCGAGCGCCAGGGCAGCTTTGGTGGCAAACTCTCCAACCACCCCAGCTCCCAGAATAACCACTTTGGCGGGAGGCACACCGGCAATCCCACCGAGCAGGACACCACGGCCACCGCTGGTGTTGGCCAGCAATTCAGCAGCCGTATGGATCGCACTGTAACCGGCCAGTTCGCTCATGATCCGCACGACCGGATACGAGCCATCGTCGGCTTGCAGATACTCCATGGCAATGGCGATCACTCTTTTATTCTTTAATTTTTGAATAAAGGATTCCGTGATCAATGGGATCTGTAAGGGGGAGATGATGATCTGCCCGGGATTGAAGTATTCACTTTCTTCTTCCTTGGGTGGGGCAGTCTTCAGGATGATCTGGGCTTTATAGACCTCCAGGGTCGAAAATACGATTTCAGCCCCCGCTTCGGAATAATCCTGATCCGTAAAATTGGATTTTAAGCCGGCTCCGCTCTCGACAATGATGCGATGACCATGTCCGGTAAGTGATTTGACCGAATTCGGCACCAACGCCACGCGGTTTTCATTGGTGTTTTGTTCGACTGGAATACCGATAAAGAGCTTCTGGGGATGCTTTTCCAAAAGCAAGGTTTCTTCCTGATAGTGAAATTCAGGGCTTTTGCGGCTTTGAGCACCTGGTTCGGAACTAAATTCGTGTATTGCCATCAATTACGCCTGGTTTACAACCAAAGATGAAGATACGAGAAGATAAGAAATGTTGGAAGGTAAGGGGTGAATGTTGGGTGAAAGTGAAGCCGGGTCAGGGCATTATTTGACCTGCCACATCCGATTTCGGCTAACGGCAATCTGTATATTTGCAGATGACCCGGTCCAATTCATATACCATTTGTTCCGTTACGGCGATGCACACCCTGGCCGCCCGGTTGATGACTGATTATCCCGATAGCAGGGTGTGGTTGCTTACCGGAGATCTGGGTGCCGGAAAAACGACCTTGGTCCAGGGACTGGCTCAGACATTGCAATCGGAAGATCTGGTGTCCAGCCCAACGTTTTCATTGGTCCAGCCTTACCTTTTACCCGGGGAGCAGTGGCTGTATCATCTCGATCTTTACCGGCTGGACAGTCTCGAAGAAGCGCTGGAAATCGGTATTGAGGAATACCTCGACAGCGGCAGCTGGTGCGTGATCGAATGGCCTGATCTGATCCGCCCACTCTGGCTGGACGGGTATTTGCATCTATCCATTCAAATCCTGGATAATGGTTGCCGTGAGATCACCGCTCAATTGACTTCCAACACATTATAGGTAATCATCATTCGATTGCTTTTATCGCCGGCTTGGGGAGCCCTGTTAAAATCATAATTTTTAATCTATAAAAGCGCTTCAAAAAGAGGCTTTTAAGCCCGATAATTCCTGGTAATGCAGGTAAATTTTGCGTATCTTTGCACGTCTTAAAAATTGAACCACTTATGAGTGTAAAACCATCGGATTACGGTGCCAACAACATCCAGGCACTGGAAGGATTGGAAGCGGTAAGAAAGCGCCCTGGCATGTATATTGGCAGCACCGATACCAAAGGGCTGCATCACCTGGTCTGGGAAGTGGTAGACAACTCCATCGATGAGCACCTGGCAGGTTATGCCGATAACATCATTGTTCGTATCCACAAGGACAATGCGATCACCGTTATTGACGATGGCCGGGGTATACCCACGGGAATCCAGGAAAAACTAAAAAAGTCTGCGCTGGAAGTGGTCATGACCGTACTGCATGCCGGAGGTAAATTTGATAAGGACACCTATAAAGTCTCCGGCGGTCTGCATGGTGTCGGGGTTTCCTGTGTGAATGCTCTTTCCAAGCATCTGCGTGCCGAGGTGCACCGGGAGGGTAAAGTATTTGTTCAGGAATACGCGCAGGGCAAACCCCTCTCGGAGGTTCACACCATTGGTGATGCCGAAGATACCGGCACCATCATTACGTTTTCACCAGATCCGACCATTTTCGAAACCCTCGATTACAAATACGACACCCTGGCAACCCGGCTGCGGGAATTGGCCTATCTGAATAAAGGGTTATACCTCACGCTGATCGACGAGCGGGATGTGGAGGAAGACGGCAACTTCAAGACCGAAGCTTTCCATAGTGAAGGCGGATTGGTGGAATTCGTCAAGTTTTTGGATGAATCCAAGACCCCATTGATCGAAGATCCCATCTACGTGACCGCCAAGAAAGACGACGTGGAAGTGGAAGTTGCCATGCAGTACAATACGTCTTACGCCGAAAATATTGTCTCTTTTGTCAATAACATCCATACCCGGGAGGGCGGAACGCACGTCAGTGGTTTCCGCCGGGCGGTAACGCGTATCTTTAAGAAATACGGGGAGGACAACGGACTGTTTGGCAAAACCAAGGTCAACATTGCCGGGGACGACTTCAAGGAAGGCCTTACTGCGATCATTTCCGTCAAGGTACCGGAACCACAGTTCAAAGGGCAGACCAAAGGTGAATTGGGTAACTCGGAGGTGTTGGGGATCGTCTCCCAATGTGTGGGAGACGTACTTAATTACTACCTGGAAGAAAATCCAAAAGATGCCAAGCGAATTATCGATAAAGTCATTCTGGCTGCAACGGCGCGTGAAGCGGCCCGGAAAGCACGAGAGATGGTCCAGCGCAAAAACGTTCTTACCGGAGGCGGATTACCCGGTAAACTGGCCGATTGTTCTTCCAAAGACCCCAGCCACAGTGAGTTGTTCCTGGTAGAGGGAGATTCTGCCGGAGGGACCGCAAAATCCGGACGTGACCGTAATTTTCAGGCCATTCTACCGTTGCGGGGTAAAATTCTGAACGTAGAGAAAGCCCTCGAGCACAAGATTTACGACAACGAAGAAATCAAGAATATATTCACCGCCCTTGGGGTATCCATTGAAGAAGGCGAGGACGGTGAACGCATACTGAACCTGAGCCGGCTGAGGTATCACAAGATCGTCATCATGTGCGACGCCGACGTCGATGGAAGTCATATTGTCACCCTGATACTGACCTTCTTCTTCCGCTACATGCGTCCACTCATCGATGAGGGCCACCTGTATATTGCTTCTCCCCCACTCTACCAGGTCCGCAAAGGCAAACAGTACCAATACTGTTGGAACGATGAAGAACGAAAAGCCGCCGTGGAGATCTATTCGGGAGGAAAGTCGGACAGCAGCATCAAGATCCAACGCTATAAGGGGTTGGGCGAGATGAATGCAGAACAATTATGGGAAACAACCATGGATCCGGAAACCCGCCAACTGAAATTGGTCACGGTCGATGATGCGGCCGAAGCAGACCGGATATTTTCCATGCTGATGGGCGATGAAGTTCCACCCCGCCGGGCTTTCATAGAAGCCAATGCCAAATACGCCAAAGTAGACGCTTAGTCATCTATTCCATACCGGCAAATAAGAAAGCCACGCTAGAATGCTAGCGTGGCTTTTTGGGATGGAAAATGTCCCAATATTGGTTAATTGGAACTACTGATATTGGTATTGATTCAAATTGAATCCGAATTATTGAATGCGAATCATCTTTTTCATGACTGTATGATTGGATGATTCGACCTGATAATACAACACACCGGTATCCGGCAAGCCCTGATCGTTAACTTCTACTTCGTGATACCCTTCCGTAAAGGCATTATGATACACCTTGATCTCCCGTCCATGCTGATCTATGATGCGAATCGTCACCTCATCGGGCAAGGGTAAATCGAAACCAATCCAGGTCTTTTGATGGAATGGATTGGGATGATTTTGATAAACGCTGATGTGCGGTGGCCGGACGATCTGTTCCTGGCGGTGGAATTGCAACGTCACATCCAGTACTTCATCGGTACCACGATAAGCTTCCGCAGGCGTACGCCGGGATCCAATCCGTAGCACATCACTTAATTGATCTCTGCCGTTAGCAAGGACACGGAGGATAAACAAAGGTTGATCACTGGCTATGGAATCACCTACCGCCTGGTTCCAGCTCATGGTAACCAGCCCTTCGTTTGCCCACCGTAAACCAAAATGATCATTGGTCAACGGAATGGCTGATGGCAGAATATCCAGCAGTTTCAGGCTACCAAGATCCAGGGTCCATTGCCATCCAGTAATCTGGTGGTAATCCAGTCCAAAGACCGGTATCTCCAGGGTATCCCCCGGCAGGGTCAACAAATCTTCTGTCTCCAGAATCAAACTTTCATTACTTCGCAGCTCGGGATGGAAAAGCCCATTGGGAAGAACAGTACCATTCAGATCTCCGATCTTGATGCCGATGAAATTGTGGCGGATGGAATCGGGTACCGGAGGCAAAACATCGACTTTCTCCGGAAAATCCCAGGGCCGGACATCGTCAGGGAATTGATAATCCTGAGGAACAAAACGCCAGCTGGTGTTATGAGGGAAGCTGTCCAGCACGCCCAAAATCAATTTGCGTAATTCGACCAAATCAACCACGTTCAGGGTATTTGATTTGTCAATATCCGCAGCAATAAATTGGTAAGGTGTCTCAAATGGTACCATCCCCAACAAGTGCTTCTGGATATGGACCAAATCCAGAGTGGTCACTCCATTCAATGGATCGTTGTTCCGGTGCGGTCTGATGGTGTACCAGACGCCTGGTTGCAAATCATGGATTTCATAATCACCGCTAAGACCGGTTGTATCGCGTAATCCGGATTCCATGGCCAGCATGGTAACCTCCTCCACACCTTCTCCCTGAACGGTATGTACGTTACCCTGTACCATTAGGTCGGTACTGCTGTCCCGGCATAGATTGCCCGAGTTGTCCTGGAGGCGCAGTCGCGTTTGACAGAAATCGGCATTTCCGCCTTCATCAAAAACCCACATTTGTATATTCAGGATCACTTCCTTCCCATTGGGGATATCCTGGCAGTCAAAGACTCGGGAAGGAGTCGTGCCATCCTTGGTAAAGCTAAAGCGCAATGCCTCCTGAGGCGTGCAATTGTCATAACTGCCTGCATTGAAAACAGCAGCTGGAATGTCAATTTGTCCGGTTGAATCCATCACCACAGTGATTAATTCCGTATGGCAATATGGAACCGGCGGTTTACAATCTCTGATGGTTATCTGCTGATAACCCGTGTCTCTATTTCCGCACAGATCTTGTGCATACAAGCGGATATGGATGGTGCCAGCCGGTAAAATATCAAATAGGCGGTTACCTAAACCGGTATGGAGCATCTGTGGAGCAGCATCAAGCCACCAGTCGTAATGGTAGTACAAGGCATCCTCCGGAGTGCAGTTATCTGATGCAACGCCGAGGTCCAGATGGATGCTATCGGGCACACAATCCGTCCAATTGGTACAAACAACGCTATCCCCGCTCATCCGGACTACCGGCGCTTCATGATCTTCCACGCGGATGATTTGGAGGTATTCCATATAACCGTCACCATTGTCTTTCAGATGCCGGAAGACACAATCCCGTTGAGTCCCGGCCCGCTGACGGTCATCAACGATAATGTCCGGATGATCCACTGGTACATCACCCTGGAATACGCACCAATCGATCAGCTTCCATGTCCGCTGGATTTGGTAACAACCGCTCGTGCCGAGCTGGATGCGCTCATCCTGGAAGGTAATACCAATTTGTTCGCAATCGTCATCACTTAACCGGGGCACGCCGGCACCCTCCGCCGTCGCATCCAGGGAAGATCCATCGGTACAAATCAGGGTGGTATCGGCCGGGAATAACACTTCGAAATCGCTCCTGGGCAAGACGTGAATGGTCTGATGACCAATGGTTTGATTGCCACAGGCATCAGTGACAGTCCATTCCCGGATGATGGTACCTGTACCACAGTGGTTACGTTCATCCGACTCCTGGTAGACTATGGACAGTTCTGCCGGATCGGTACAACCGTCCGTGATGATTGGATCCAATTTGGACCAGACGGAAGTCAAACTGTCATAGGTATCCAGCTCCAGCCACATCTTACAATACCAGGGTTGTGTGTTTTGAGGATACCAGAGATCCGATGGGCAGGGTTGATCGTAATGCTGACTTTGCACACCACCGTAATAACCAAATGTTTCACCATCCCAGGGCACCTCAACGCAACAACGACCACCGGCGACATCCTGATACCAGCCACTGGACGGACAAGTCACCAGGGAAAGGAAATCTTCCTGATTGCAGACATTCCAGGCATGAGCAGGATCATCGATTACATATCCTCCTGCTTTATTAGCGATCACCACCTGTCCGGGAACACCGTCACAGTAGACGGTAAGGTCCGCAGGCACCTGGACGATGGGCGCTTGTTTGTCATCCTTCTTGAGCTCAATCATGCAATCCGCGTGCAAGTGCTGGAACCACCTGCGGGTGCTACTCAATCCATAATCGGACATTTCTGGATACTGCCACTGGATAATTTTCCATTGATTCTCCCATTCCGGTGGATAGGTGCAACAAAGTGGATTAATTTCGCTTATACCATGTTCATGCACTGCCCCTATACAATCCGATAAGCCATCAACCTGACATAGATCCCTACGGGGAACGTGTTCGGTCGAAACTTCATCGTAATGCAACCTGAAATAACAGGCGTAATCATTATACAGGTTCCAACAGAACCAGGCATGTTCGTTGCCAAAGAACAGATGAGCATCCCGCGTCGGCATACCGCAGGCTTCGTAAACCCGCAGTACTAATTGTTCATCACCGCATTGTTGAACTTCAACAAAATCATTAAATACATAACAATCGATCCAATGGTCAATCAGATCTTTGCGTTCAGAGATATTCAATTCCGGACGGCACTTGATCAGCTTATCATTCCAATAGGAGGTCCAGAGATTGATATCATTCATTGAGGCAACAGCGAAATGCAATTGATCGCAACAGCCGTCGTAACTGCCATCATCCAGGTCCCGGGCGTAGATACGGGTTCTGCAGCTATCGGGGTTCAGGGTGACCTGAGTGACTTCATCACAAACCGGAACCGGAGGAAGTTCGTCGGTGACCCAGATGGTTTGGGTGAATTCCGTTTGATTCCAGCAAGCATCACTCACTACATAAGTCAGGTCGTATCTGCCAATCGGCAAATAAAGGTATTCCGGACGGTCGGTTAGTTCACCTGCGTAGGCAACAGTGGTTCCGGCAGATACGGATTCCAGCTCGTAGTGGATGGCATAACTCGCTTGTGTTTGATAAGGCAAGGAGCAGCTTTCTGATAGCTTTGGTATAGAAATCGGCACCCGGGCTTTACACTCATGACCAGTCACCGGAATGGATACCGATGAAGGCAAATCAACTTGAGGACCGGATGTATCAACGATGGAAATTCGCTGAATGCAGGTACGTTCTTCACCCGAACACCAGTCTTTTATGATCCAGGTCCTGCGTATCATGTACGATGGATAACATAAGGTAATAACCTCATCCTGGTGGTCAACGATCAGGTTGCAGGCTTTATCACGGAACTGCAGGAAGATCGTGTCCCCTCCGGACAGAACGTATGGAACCGGAACCAATCCGCTCAAATGCCCGGCTTCTACCAGGGGCCTGGGATGTGGATAACCCAGCGCATCAACCAGCACCAGACTGGTATCCATTAACTGATTCGTACCGGCTCCATCCAACAGGCAAACGGCCAATACGGTGTCGTCAGGACACACCAGGCTGTCCAGGCTTTCTTTACGGATGTATATGTTCTGGACACATTCACTGGAATTGTTCCAGGGATCATTAACTAATAATCGACGACGCAAAACGCCCATGAATTGAGGGTTGTCGCAACCGAAATCAGTCCATTGTTCATCCAACACCCGCAGTCGATAGGCATACACACAACCAATTGGCGGATCGGGTACCGGTGGAATCGGATCCAGGCAACTGATGGTGTCGTCCACGCATTCAAAGACGGGGAGCCTGGATTGCACCACCCGAAGGTCACCCCAACAACGATTTCCGGTCAGGGTATCCGTGATGGTATATGTGAGCTGAGCTCCGATGTGCGACTCATCGACCGCATCTCCAATTTCCCTGCCGGAAGCGTCGTAGATAACGATACGGTACGGATCGTAGCACGAAAGAACCTCCCAGGCCAGCACATCGGTAGCAGTAACAACACGTTGGCAATCAGAGGATAGAGAAACCGTCACCTGATCCTGACAGGAAAGTGGAATGCCATCAGGCGGGCAGGGGCAGGAAACACGAACCTGGGTGGTACAGGTCGCCACATTACCAAACCGATCTACAACATACAAAGTAACTTCCCGGGAAATATCCTGACTATAGTAAAATCCGCAACTAAGCACATTGGGTACTACGTACATCGTATCAATACCACAGTTGTCGGAACTTCCGCCATCAATGGAATCGGCGGAAATGGTTGCCATACCATTTTCATCCGCCATGATGGTAAAGCCACTTCGGCACACAGCTACCGGTGGAATCACATCTTCCAAACTGATCAACTGGTCGCAAGAGCTGGAGTTACCACAGGCATCGCTGATCTGATAGGTACGATGCATCCGGATGATCACACCCAACGTATCCATGCTGGATCCCGTATAAGTGAATGAGGAGGTGTCTAATTCACAATTATCTGTTGCTATACCTCCTGCGTCGAGGAACTGCTGATAAGAATTGAATAGCGGTACCTCCATGAAATTGCAGCTGGCATTGGCGGTTGAAGGACAAATGATTTCCGGCGCGACTGTATCTACCACCTGAATTATCTGGATTCCCGTGGTGGTATTCCCGCATTGATCTTCCACGGTCCAGACACGATTGATCTGATAAGTGGAGGAACAAATTCCGGGAAGGATAACGTCGGAATACATGATCATGAACATACTGCAATTGTCCTCTGCAATCGGATTTCCAAGGTTGGCCGGACTGGTATCCTGATCGCATAAAACCACCGTATCGCCAGGTATCTCAATGTTGGGAGCAAGCGTGTCGATGATACTGAAAACTGCTGATGTACTGTCCTGATTTCCACATACATCCGCGACATAGAAGACGACCTGGTAAGTAGGCAACATGGTACAATCTTCCACCGTATCGACTACTATTGAAGTCCAGATCAGGTCATTCATGGAGCACTGATCAAATGCAGTGGCTCCCCCATGATCATTCATCCAGTTTTCAAAAAGGATATTGATGTCCGTAGAATCACAGGTAACTGACGTATCGCGTGCCGGCGATGTGATCTGGGGCGGCATGGTATCTATTACCGTAAACGTGGCAATGGAGGAATCGCGGTTTCCGCATTCGTCGGAAAGCGTAAATTTAATTTGTCGCGTCATGCCCACCAGACAGTTGTTGGTTGCCGAAATTGTCATCGTATCCCAGGTTATGGAACTGCATTCTTCGGTGGCCATTATGCCTGCGTGTGCATCAATCCAGGCACTGAATCCGGCTGCATTACCCATCCCATCACAAGTAAACAAAGTATCCTCCGCGGGTGAAAGAATGATGGGCGGCATGGTATCCTGTACAATAAAACGAGCTACTGCTGAATCCGCATTCCCGCAACTGTCACGAGCAATAAACAGGACGCTATCGATCCGAGTCATGCCACATCCAGGTGAGGTGGATAGCTTCGTCGTATCCCAGATAACTCCGCTGCAATCATCCGTTGCGACTGCCCGTCCATGCAAATCAATCCAGTTGTTGAAGGCATCCACATTACCCAAACCATCACAATCGACAATCGTATCCCTGATAGAAACGATTTGCGGAGCTACGGTATCGTGGAACCACAGCCAGTTGACATAAGTGGCCTGATTGCCACAGTAGTCGGTTGCGGTATAAACACGCCGGATGTAACGCTCACCCGGGCATGGCGGTGTCAAGGTGGAATCCGAGTAATTTACACTTACGGATCCGCAAGAGTCTTTTCCAGGTGGCAGGAATACCGGGACCGGATCACTACAAGCCAGGTCAATGGTATCCCCATCGATAATGGATGGGATTTCCGGAGGGATGCTATCCTTCACGTGAATGGTCTGGACCGTTGAGTCCTCATTTCCACAGGCATCCGAATAGATCCACACATACCGGATGTTATAATCACAGGAAAGGCCATCCGAGCGAACGATCGGGTTAACAATTTGCAAGCCGCTGCAAGCATCTTCGACAACTATTGGAAGAGGTAGTGGAACCTGATTGGGGCAACCGACCAGGGTGTCACGGACCCCGGCAACCGGGTGCGGTGGAATGGTGTCAACCACTTCAATCAACTGGCTACATGAGTCTACGTTGGAACAATTATCCACGGCATACCAAACGCGCTCCAATGTATACACGCCCGGGCAACTTCCCGGAGTTATTTTGTTACGGTAATAGATGGTCAGTCCCACACTGCAGGCATCGTCCGCGGTAGCCATTCCGGTTTGTGCGATCGACGTATCTCCCGGGCAGTCCAGTACAGTATCCCGCGGACATGTAATCACCGGAGGAATGGTATCGTGAACTCTGATGGTCTGCATTAATTGAACGGAATTCCCGCAGGCATCGATCGCTTGCCACGTCCTTTGTACGGTAAAGTCGTTGGCACACAAACCGGAGATGACTTGATCTGAATAGGAAACCACCGGCAGGGTATCACAACCGTCATTGGCCGTAGCATATCCGGTGACAGAGGTAACCGTATCCGTCGGGCAGATCAGAATAGTGTCTGGTGGAATAGTAAGTTGAGGAGCTATCGTGTCTACCACTTCAATCCTTTGCTCACAAATATTGCTATTGCCACAGGCATCAGTGGCCGTCCATACTCTGCGCAATACCAAGGCATTGGGACAACTTTGACTAACTGTTTGATCAATAAATGTAATTACCGGAGCACCATCACAATTATCTGTGGCGAGCAGTTGCCCGGTTTGAGGTGGATCCACATTGGAAATACAAGATATCAGGGTGTCAATGGGACAGGTAATCACAGGACGCATGGTATCAAGCACGTGGATTAACTGAATACAGGAAGTCGAATTATTACAAGCATCCAGAGCAATCCACGTCCGTTGGATGGTAAATGTATTTGCACATATCTGATTGATCGTTAAATCAGTGAAGGTTATTACAGGCCCTCCCTGACAATTATCACTTCCCTGTGCACTACCGGTTACCGAAGTATCTGCACTCACTGAACAGGCGATCGTGAGATCTGCCGGACATGAGATCGTTGGAGCTACCTGATCATTTACGGTGATTGTTTGAAGACAGATCGCCGTATTTCCGCAATCATCGGTTGCCGTCCATGTTCGAAGTATCGTAAATCGATTGTCACAGGTTTGGTTTTGGATGTCATCC
>JAGQXC010000193.1 GCA_020436785.1 Saprospiraceae bacterium
CCACGGAAGACACAAACGTCATTTTCGTGATCCCTTTGCAATGGCTTCTTTATCTTCCCGCAAACGATAGGTAAATCCTTACGAAATGTCCAAACCACACCACATACTTAATGGAGATGCATTAAACGAACAATTTCCCGGTGTTCTGGAGGGAGAGCGGATCATTATGCGGGAATGCTTGCTTGAAGGGGATGTGGCCGGCAACAGCCCGGAAGAATTGTACCGAACACGGGCCCGTTACCTGAGCAGCCGGTATGAGGAGGTGACCGATGAATGGTATTATAAAAAGACGGTTGTGGAATTGGACAAAATACGCAACATCATTCCAGGTACGGACATCAGTCTTTGGTTTGAGGAGGATCTTTTCTGCCAGGTCAATTTGTGGTATGTCTCACATCTCCTAACCCAAACCGGGAACCATTCTGCTTTCCTGGTGCTTCCCGATGCGCATTGCCGGTACAATTTTGGAGCGATGAACCAGGCAGACCTGATCGCTGCTTTTCGTCAACGACAACCCCTTGACGTGACCGTTCTGAGCGAATTATGGACCTGTTATCAAAAGCAGGATGGGCCCGGCCTGGAGGCAATTGCTTCACGACATCACCATGAATATCCATTTTTAAGAGCTGCTGTCCAAGCCCACCGGGACCGGATATCCGGGGATGAAAATCCCGGCCGGCCCATCCGGGTGCTTACCGAAATCATCGAAGAGTTGGGCACCACCGCCCTGGGCCCGGTCTTCAAGGCCTTCCATCAGCGAGAACCCGTATACGGATACGGTGATTTGCAAATACAACGCATGCTGGAAGAATTGATCCATCCAAAGGGTTAAAGCGTAAAAATGGCTCCCCCGGTACGCCCTCCCGAATAGTAGTCCTTTCATCGGCATCCAAGCCGGATCCAGGATTAGCCCTATCTTAGGAACGTTATGTTAGGAATCCTGATTCAACTTGGCTTATCCTGGCTGCTGTTGTGGATGGTGGAAAAAAAGAACCTTTCAGCCCTTGGTTTGATGCCAACCGCTCTCCGGTTTCTAGATTTCGCACTCGGTTTCGGTGCAGCCGCCCTGCTCCTAACCGCTCACACGTTGGCGACCACCACGATGAAGGGAAACACCTGGTCCATCCATCACCAATTTTCTTTTCACGCCTGGTTCTCGTCAGCCTGGTGGACCATAAAATCCGTATTGTTTGAAGAACTATTGTTTCGGGGTGCTTTGCTCTATCTCCTGCTTCAAAGGACCAGTCTGAGGACCGGCTGCCTCATTTCGGCGACAGCTTTCGGTGTTTATCACTGGTTTTCAATGGGCGTATTGGGCAATCTCCAGGCCATGGTGTTTGTATTCATTGGGACCGGCATTTGGGGATTGATGTTTGCCTATGCGTTTGGTAAGACCAGGTCGTTGTATTTGCCAATCGGCCTTCACCTTGGCTGGAATTTCTTCAACATAGTCGTTTTCTCACAGGGACCGCTGGGCAAACAGTGGTTGATTGTAAGCGATAATGGCCATCAGATCACCGGGCTGCTATCGATAGGACTTTTTTTGTTTCAATGGTTTGGACTCCCGCTGATCGTCTATTATTATTTAAGGATATTCCGCAAAAATGACAACAGGGAGACCATAAATACAACATCTTATTCTACAGAGCAGGATTGATTGAATTGGTTTTTCAACTCTAAATGCAATACAATGATTTTATATCCTATTGAAACTGCGAATGATAGTGCTTCTGCTCCTGGATTGATTCATAATTCTCGCCATATTCCCACCCACGAAATTTTGTCCGTAATTGGATAATTATTTCAATACGATGCAGGATAATAGCATTGGTTGGAAAGGAAATACGAACAACTTCCTAATCAAATCTACCATTGAATGGTTCTAATTAATAAAATCGCCCGGAAAAACGATAATTATGGTATAAACCACCTGGCTCAGCCAATATGTAATAAAAATTATTCCTTCCGGATATTTAATTAATGATTTTCAGACAAGTCTAATTCCGAAAATCAGTGACCAATTCGGAGTTTATTATTTTACTCCGTACATTATTCAGAACCAGGATCAAAACATCATTCTATGCATAAAAAAGGAACCTGGACTCAGACCTACAAAGTCATGGCCAATGCAGACCGGGACCAGTTAGGTTCCGATGAACTGAAGGATTATGCCCTTGCGGCGTACCTTACCGGCAGGGATGTTGAAGGATTCCAAATTCTTGAGAAGGCTCACCACAGCTATCTGGATCAGCTCAAAGTCAAAGCGGCTGCACGATGTGCTTTTTGGCTTGGGTTCATGCTTATGAATGCCGGAGAGCGGGCCAGAGGCGGTGGATGGATTGCCCGTGGGCAACGTTTGCTTGCCGACCATGGGATTGTCCATTGTGCGGAAGCGGGATTATTGCTCATTCCTTCTGCCCTCGGGGCCCTTTCCTCCCGGGAAACAGACCAGGCCCGGAGTATTTTCGGACGTATTGCCGCGATCGGTGATGAATTTTCCGACCCGGACGTCATTGCCTTGGGCCGGTTGGGACTGGGTCAGGCGATGATCCAGGATGGTCGGGTGGAAGATGGCAAAAAATTACTGGATGAAACGATGGTTACCGTACAGACTGAAAACGTATTTCCTCTCGTCATAGGCATCGCATATTGTGCAGCCATTGAGAGCTGTCGTAAAGTCTGGGACCTGAGACGCGCACAGGAATGGACATCCGTCCTGAGTCACTGGTGTGAGACCCAACCGGATCTTGTCCCCTTCCGGGGGCAATGTCTGATACGCCGGGCCGAGATCATCCAGCTTCATGGAGAATGGCCCCAGGCACTCCGGGAAACCATGGGAGCGTGTGAACTGCTGAACCGTAAAATGGATGAACCGGTTGCCGGAGAAGCCTTTTATCGCAAAGCAGAATTGCTTCGCCTGACCGGTGACTTTGATCAGGCAGAAGACACCTACCGGGAAGCGGCTAAAAGGGGAAGAAACCCACAACCGGGCCTGGCTTTGCTGCGCCTGGCCCAGGAACAGGATGATGCCGCCGAAACGTCCATCCGGAATACCCTGAAAGATACCCATGACTCCATCCGAAGAATTGAGCTCCTACCTAATTTTATCCTGATCATGCTTGCCGTGGAGCAGATCGAAGAGGCAAGGATGGCCGTTGATGAATTGCATGATGCGGTCCAATCCTTCGATGCCCCTTACCTCCTAGCTACCTCCGCCCATTGCCAGGGAGCGGTCCTGTTGGCGGAAAGGGAACCAACTTCCGCTCTCAAACAACTTCAGCTCGCAGTGAAAATCTGGACCACTTTGCAGCTTCCCCATGAGATGGCCGGAACCCGGGAACTGAAAGGCGCCGCCTATCTGGCAATGAATGATCAGGACAATGCCCGTGTTGAATTGGCCAGCGCCAAATGGATTTATGAGCAACTACAGGCCATTCCGGATTTGCTTCGACTGGGGCGAATGGAACAGAAATCCGAATCGCCGCCGCATTCACTGACCTTACGGGAACTTCAGGTATTGCAATTGGTTTCTTCCGGCAAAACCAACAAACAGGCCGCCCGTGAATTATTTATCAGTGAGCGAACGGTGGACCGCCATGTCAGCAATATCTTCAACAAACTGGGTGTCTCCTCGCGCGCAGAAGCTACTGCGTATGCGCTCCGGCATAAAATGCTGGACTGAACGCACCCCTTCATCTTTCCCCTACTACCGCAGCACGGTCTGACCATCCACCTGCCGGGATCGCTTCTACCTGTTCTGGGTAGAATTACCCATACTCAAGCTTTTACGGATTGGGTAATCCTACCGATGTCTGCGGACTGCAATGCCCATAAGTTTGCAGAAAGCTAATGACCAATGGATTCCCAATGACCACCAGAAAAGCAATCACTACAAGTAATTCCTGGGACGATGTCGCTGTTGAATACGACCGGCAAATCACCCCTACCGGCAATTGGGCTTTACCTAAAAGGGCTCTTCAACTTGCGGGAATCAAACCAGGCATGCGGTTTCTGGATCTCGCATCCGGTAGCGGTGCTCTTGGATTGCCTGCTGCCCGGCAGGATGCTTATGTCCACTGTGTCGATAGCTCCCCGGCAATGATTGAGCGATTGTATGCACGTGCCGG
>JAGQXC010000194.1 GCA_020436785.1 Saprospiraceae bacterium
AGATGAGGCAGTTGCTCAATATGGAGCCTATCCGTGAGGAGGGAGAACTGGTTAAGATGCTCGATGACCTTTCCGAAGGACTGCCCTTATTGACCGCCGGGCATTTTGTTGAAAAGCCGGAACATCTCTTTACCCGGATCGATGATGAAACCATCCAGGCTCAAATGAATAAACTTCACCAGCCCCAGGCTGAAGAAGACCTTGAAAAGGCCGGTCTTGAACCGGTCAAAGATACGATTGACTACGATCAGTTCAGTAAACTGGATATTCGGACCGGTACAATTGTTCAGGCAATGAGCGTTCCCAAAGCAGATAAGCTGCTCCAGTTAACCGTCGATTTAGGATTCGAACAACGGACCATTGTCTCGGGTATAGCACAGCACTATGCACCGGAGGAGATTGTTGGTAAGGAAGTCCTGGTTTTGGTCAACCTGGCACCCCGGAAGTTGCGTGGTGTAATCTCCAATGGAATGATCCTCACCGCCGAGGATCCGGAAGGAAATCTCATCTTTGTTCGCCCGGAAAAAACAGTAACTCCAGGAAGTACGGTCAAATGAAATCACCTTTGCCAATAGCGGTTCGCTGGACCGGCCTTGCCGCCGGTTTGTTGGCCGTTGGTGGTTCTGGGTATGCCATGAAGCAATTGCCGTTATGGGGATATTGGCCAATTGCATTTTTCCTGGGTATTTGGATGACTTACATCTTCCTGTTGCGTTGGTCCTATGTGCGAGAAACACGGCATCTCGTTCTGAGCACCCTTTCAGGTGTTCTGCTTTATCTTGCATTTCCCTATCCAGGCATCACTCCATTGATATTTATTGCCTTCATTCCGCTCTTTCTGGTAACACGGGATCAGGTAGGCAGTGAAAGGGAAGGACGAAAAATCTTCTTTTATGCATTTCACACCTTTTACTTGTGGAATGCATTGAGTACGTTCTGGGTCATGAATACGGCCTTTGTGGCCGGGTTGACGGCCATCGGCCTGAATAGTCTGTTCATGGCTTCCGTGTATTGGCTGGCATTCCAAACGCAAAAACGATTGCCGTCTGGATTGCTCGGCTGGTTGGTGCTGCCTGCTTATTGGACGGTATTTGAATGGCTGCACTTGCATTGGGATCTGGCCTGGCCCTGGTTAAATCTGGGAAATTACTTTGCCGTCCGCACGCCCTGGGTGCAATGGTATGCCTATACGGGTAGTTTTGGCGGGGCCGTGTGGATATGGCTGGTCAATATACTGGGTTACGCCTGGTGGATTGCACGGGCGCAGGAGGAGCGGATACCGGCCCGACGCCTGGCCATCTGGGCACTGGTTGCATTAATCCTGCCGATGTCATTGGGGTACTGGCAATATGCGCATTATGAGGAAATTGGTAAACCCATCCAGGTTGCGGTTGTCCAACCAAACTATGAACCGCACTATGAAAAATTTGCCATTCCGGACGAGGAACAATTACACCGTTTTTTGCGGTTAAGCAGGGAAGTTCTCACGGACTCAACCGATTACCTGATCTTTCCCGAAACCAGTTTTGGTCCTTACCCGTCCAATTTACTTGAAGATGAACCGGTTATTGATTCCCTGCAGGAATTGGTCAATACGCACCCAAGACTCCATTTGTTAACCGGATTGAGCACCTACATGATGTACACGGCGGACAACAAGCCTGCCGGTGATTTTGATCAATACGGCGACAAGTTTGTCGCCCAGGAGAATAGCGCCTGGCAGTTTACCGCCAATGATCCGCCTTCCAAATACCTGAAATCCATCTTTGTGCCGGGTGCCGAACTCTTTCCTTTCAAACGGTTTTTGCCCTTTCTCCGGCCCATGGTTCATAAGTTGGGTGGTGCCATGGGGGACTGGGGAAAACAGGACCATCCGACAGCCTTTCATGGCCAGGCATCCAATGTAGGCCCCGTCATCTGTTATGAATCAATTTTTGGCGAGTACGATATTGGCTACATCCTGGATGATGCGGAATGGCTGGCCGTTATGACGAATGACGGTTGGTGGGACAACACACCGGGTCATCGTCAGCATGCCGCTTTGGCCCGGTTACGTGCCATCGAATTACGACGTGACGTGGTCCGTGCTGCCAACATGGGGTGGTGCGCCTTTATCAATCAGCGGGGAGATATGGCTGTAGCCAACGTTTATGGCGAGGAGGCAGCCGAACTGCAAACCATCAGGGCCAACGATTCCATCTCGTATTATGCGCGGGTGGGCGACTTTCTGGCCAGAATAGCCCTGTTGATTTCCATTCTGAGTGCCATCGTCGCCATCACGGCCAAATACCGCAAAAAAGCGTGAAGCCCTGGGGACCTGTCTGCCGCTCGGTTACCGGATGGAGCAATTAAAAACGTTTGTAGCGTCTCATTTTCTGACTTACTCCCATGCCCTGGTGCGCTTTCGCCTGCCCGCTGTTTTGCAGAATCTTCTCAAATTGTTTGATCTGTTCCCGCAGTTGAGGTTCAGAAACTTTATAACCCTTAACGGGTTTGAAGATAAGTTGTGCTTCTTTCCATTTGCCTTTGGCTGCCTTCAGATTGGCCATTTGCAGGGCTACCATTGCCTTTTCATTATCGCCGGGCAGGCCGATTTCCTGAGCCTGAGTGTAAAACGACTCGGCGACATCATAATTTTTCAATTGCATGGCCACAGAGCCTTTAATCAGGTAATAATAGGCACGATTTGGCTTGTAAAGCAGCTTGGGAAACATGGTCATGGATAGTCGCTTATCAACCGCGGCAAAATCCATTTTTTGCATGAGTTCAGCCGCCGATTGAATGGTTCCCAACCAGAAATAACCAAACAACAAGGCTAATCCGATCAGGACAAAAGGGAATCCATACCAGATACCCATGGTTGACATCAGGATGGTGCCACCGATCAGGGTGACTGCCATCAAGGCAATACGTAAATAAATATTAATGGTGAACATCTATGCTGAATTTAGGGCTTCAAAGGTACCGAATTTTCCCTGCGATTCTCAAACAATTCATCGGGTCAGGTCCACATGGCTGCATCCAGGTAATAGGAAACGTTTTCAGCAACAACAATATCAATAGGTAAAAAATGCCTGGCAGGTACCTCTTTTTTCAGGATGCATTTGTTGATCAGTCCCATTAATGCATAATAGCCCTGCAATTCGGCATTTTGATTGATCAGGTAATGGATGACTCCTTCATGGAGGAATTTGATGTTAGCCTCGATCAAATCGAAACCGACCAGGACCGGCTGGATCTTCAGCGCTTCATTGGCCTGAGCAATGCGGTACGCCCGTGAATTGGACACAAAGATACCCCCGGGCACTCCCTGCTTGTCGACCATGGAAGCCAACCGTTGCCGGACCACTTCTTTGTCATGATTCTTCAGAACCAGTTGCTCTACCCGGTGGTGATGCTGATGGGAAGAAAGGAAATGCCTGAATCCGGCTTCTTTTTCGATCAGATGTCTCGACTGATCAAAGTGTTCTTCGGCATGTACGATCAGCAGATATTCGGCAGGGTCGATCAGATCAGCCAGCAATTTCGCTGCCAGTACACCACTTTGAAAGGAATCCTGGCCAACATAACCGAGTATGTCCGGAGACTCCAGTAAGGTGTTGATCAACATGCATTGGATGTTCTTTTCCCGACAGGCATGGATAAAAGACAAACTTTCCTCTTCAAATTCAGGAGCCAATAACACGGCATCAGGTGATTGTTTAAGAATTTGCCTCGTCCGCTCCTGAAAGGAGGTATCCTCCCGGGGATGGTAGAAATATTGATCGATGTGAACGCCGTAATGTTTTACATTTTCCCATGCTTTGGTCATTCCGTTAAATGGAAGGCTCCAATAACTGTCGTGTTCGGGTGACGGGGTCATGATGGCCATCCGGAATGTCCGGTTATACGCCAGGGTACTCGCGATAATGTTCGGTTGGTAATTGAGCTCCTGCATCACTTCCAGGACCCGTTCGCGGGCTTTCTCCGACACATTGCCCCGGTTGTGGATCACACGGTCCACGGTACCCGGAGATACACCAGCGATGGCCGCGATGTCTTTGATCCTAACTTTTTGCATATGGGATGTTATAATTTCGCAGCGATAAGTTACCAAATTTCCTGGCAAAAGAACTGCCAACGCCTAATGAACCTGCAAGAATCCGGTACAAGTTCGGGGTTCTCCACATTGAACGGAATCAGGTTTCCTGGTAGGTGGTTACCAGAAACGGGAACGGACACACTGGTAAAGGTAAAATAAGGTAGGAACCATAAAATAGTACACGATAATTTGGTTTGTTGCCAAAAGATCACTATACTACGATACTTTAGTGTGCACCGTGTGCCCACACAGTATGAGGATCCGGGCATTTTATAGCCGGAGTGGAACAGACAGCCTGTTTGATGGTTGTGCTCCACGGGAGTCCAAATAACAAATAAGGATTAAGTACATTTTTCATAAGGCTAAAAAAGTACCAGTTTAATAGTTGGTACTTTTTTTATTTTCAGGACATGAAATATACATTCGTTCTACCATTCTTTGTGGTTGTTTTTATTCAATGCCGTGAAGAAGTTGACAACGGCAATCTTTTTTCCCGCATGCCTGCCCGACTCACCGGAGTTGACTTTATCAACCGGCTTGAAGAGAACCCGGAGTTCAATGTGCTGACCTATACCTATTTCTACAATGGGGGAGGAGTGGCTATTGGCGATGTAAACAATGATGGACTGCCGGATATCTATTTCACAGCCAACATGATGGCCAGTCATTTATACATCAACAAGGGTGATTGGAAATTTGAAAATATTGCCGCCAAAGCAGGCGTTGAAGCAGCCGGGTTTTGGAATACCGGCGTGGTCATGGCTGACGTGAATGCGGATGGCTGGTTGGACATTTATGTTTGCCGGTCTGCCGCCGCTGACCCCGATGCCCGGCGCAACCTCCTGTTTATCAATAACCGGGACCTGACTTTTACGGAGCAAAGTGCCGCGTACGGCCTGGATGATCCCGCGTATTCGACACATGCCGCATTTTTTGATTACGACCGGGACGGCGATCTGGACCTGTACCTGCTTAACCATTCGGTTCCGGAATTTACCAACTTCAATCAGGCCATCCGTCACCTTAAAAGCCGGACAAACCGATTTTACGGGGATAAACTATACCGCAACGATGTGAACACCGATGGCAAGTTTACGAATGTGACCAGCGATGCCGGAATCATCCAGAATGTACTGGGATTTGGGCTGGGAGTGGCCATTGAAGATTATAATCAGGATGGTTGGCCGGATGTGTTCGTTTCCAATGACTTCAACGAAGAGGATTACTATTATGTCAATCAGAAGGACGGTACTTTCAAGGAAGAGCTAAGCCAGGCATTCGATCATACCTCCTTGTTTTCCATGGGATCCGATGCCAGCGATATCAATAATGATGGTACACCTGATCTGGTTACCATGGATATGTTGCCGGCAACCAATTACCGGAATAAAATGGCATTTGGTCCGGACAATTATAGCAAATACAGAATCCTGCTGGACCAGGGCTTCTACAAACAATCTATGCGCAACATGTTGCAAATAAATAATGGCCACGGACAATTTTCAGAAGTTGGTCAGCAGGCAGGCATCAGCGCTACCGATTGGTCCTGGGCCCCGTTGGTTGCCGATTACAATCTGGATGGAAAACCGGATTTGTTTATTTCGAACGGATACCTGCGGGACTATACCAACATGGATTTCCTTTCCTATACCGTGGATCAAAAACTCAAGGTAAGTCCGGGAGAAGAGATTGAGATCAGTGAACTAATCCGGAAAATGCCTGAGATCAATGTGCCAAACCGGATTTTGATCCAGGGAGCCCACGGAAATTTTACTGACGACTCTACCTCGGCGAATATGTTTTCAAATACGTTATCCAATGGCGCCGCCTATGCGGATCTGGATCTGGATGGAGACCTTGATCTGGTGCTGAACAACTGCAACGCCGTGGCCACCATCTACCGGAACAATACCCGTGAGCATGGCACTGGTCATTACATTGAATTGGTTTGCCGGGGTCAGGAAAGGAACCCGTTTGGCATCGGAGCTACCTGCCGGATCTTCACACCACAACAGATGTATTACCGGGCAATGTATCCTTCCCGGGGCTACCAGTCTTCCATGGAGCCGGCCATCCACGCCGGGTTGACCGGTAACCAGATCGATTCGATTCAGGTGATCTGGAGCGACGGGTATGCGGAAACATTCGGACCGATGGCGGCCGATCAACGCGTGGAGTTAGACCGTGGGCAAGGCAAGGCTCTGAATCAACATCCGGTCCGGGAACCACACTTTTTCACGTTGGATACAACACACTTGTCTATCGCTCATCAGGACGATGATTATATTGACTTTTTTGACCATCCCACCTTGCCGTTTTTTTATTCCAATGCCGGACCGGGAATGGCAGTTGCTGACCTTAATGGGGATGGACTGGAGGACCTCGTTTTATCTGGAGGAAAAGGATTTCCTACTCGCATTGTTTATCAGCACCCGGGACCGTGGACCAGTGAAACACCTGCTGTGTTTGATCAAGATGCCCGGTTTGAAGATGTGGCCGTTGCCATCGCCGACATGAATGGAGATGCCCTCCCGGACGTGCTGGTCGGGAGCGCCGTCGAAGTGGAAACCGATACGGTTGACCATGAACCGGTACGGCTCTATTTACAGAATAGTCGGCATGGTTTTGACAAGGTAACATTGCCTGCCCTTCCTGCATCCAACATCTTTACACTAAGCATCGGAGATTTTGATGGAAACGGCAGTCCGGACATTTTCGCCGGAGCACCGGTCAAGACCGGACAATATCCGGAGGCTGACCAGAATATCCTGTTAATGCAGGCCAATGCTTCCTTCCATTTGGTGGAAGAAGGCCCGTTACTGCATCATCCGGTCAGGGTCTCCTCGTGGGTGGATCTGGATGGCGATCATCGCCCGGAACTGATCCTGGCTTCTCCCTGGCACCAGGTCGAAGCCTGGCAGTGGCAGGATGGATGGAAACGCACCGGACATTCCAGGATCCAGGGCTGGTGGACTGCATTGCAGATTGCCAATCTGGATGACGATCCGGAATTGGAAATCCTGGTTGGAAACCTGGGATTAAATTCTCCATTTAAGGCCTCCGTCTCTGAGCCCATGGTTCTGTATTACGGCGATTGTGACAACAATGGAGATACCGATGCCATCATCACTTCCTACACCAATGGGGAGTCGTATCCGTTCATTTCACGGGATGACTTGTTGGGACAATTACCATCATTAAAAAAACAATTTCCCGATTACGCCTCTTACGCCAACACCAATACCAGGACCTTGCTCACGTATTTACCTGCCGTTCAGCACGATACGATTGACGAATTGCGCTCCGGTTACTTTGATCTTTCACCGGAAGGCTGGATATTTCAACCATTTCCCACGGAAGCTCAGACGGCTCCGGTTTATGCCATCACCACGTTCATCGATGCAGGAAGCAAGTCTCCGCGCATCCTCCTGACGGGTAATGTCACAAAAACAAGGGTCAAAATTGGAGAAATCGATGCCAATCATGGCTTGTTGCTTCAACCGTCGGACAAGGGTTGGCAGCCTATGCCACACAGTGGACTGTGGATAAGAGGTGATGTACGCAGCTCGGAGATATTGCAAGGCTCAGGACAGGATTTCCTGATTATCGGCCGAAATGACCTGCCGGTAATGATCTACCGTTTTCCGGAAAGCTCATTCTAGATCGCTCATTAATTTCCCGGCAAGAATACATTCCTGGATATGCATGTCCTGCAGGTTGTTACTGTTGGATAGGATCAGCAGGTCCGCACTAAAGCCCTTTCGGATACTACCGGTGGGTGACGTTTCGTGACTGGGTTTGTCCAGTCCTGATAATCGGGCCGGGTTGCTACTCATCAGTTGAGACGCCAGCCAGATGGCCTCGTCCCGGGATAATGCAGGGTGATGTCGTGTCCAGTAGCCATTCATTTCAGAGGAGAGCCAGCGGACCAGGTTTTTAAATCCGGTGAATGGAGTAAGGACGCTGCCGAAAAGTGTATCGGGCCGGTTACTGACCTGTAAGTATTGCTTATCCGATGAAAGCGATCCGGATATGCCCGCAAGGCTAAAGCGGTGAATGTCTGTGCTGCCGTTGACGAACATGCTATCCGTAATGGCAATGACCCGATCCACCTCCTTGCGGGTAATGGCATCCCTGACGTAAGCCGGTTGGATGTGATAGCCGTCAACAATCAATTCCAGGGACACCTCGTCACGCAATAAAAAAGCTTCCATGGCCCCTCCCTGATGAAAGGACTTATAGGATTGTCGACTGGGTCCATTGAAATAATGGACAGCCAGTTTCATACCTGCATCGACCGCCTCATGGGTAATTGCTCCATACGCACCGGTATGGCCACCCGCAATGACGACACCCTGTTGCGAGAGTTGCTTGATGAATGACAGAGACTCCATACCATGATCCGGTGGGACATTTACTATGTGGATCATTCCTCCGGCCGCTTTCTGCAAATCGGCGAAGAGATCCTGGGATAACGGTTGGAAGTGCTCCGGATTCTGAGCGCCGGCAAAGGCAGGGTCACGGATAAAGGTGCCTTCCAGATTGATACCGGCAAGCATCTGACCAAGTTCATAATTCTCAGCTTTTCGATAAGCATCCAGGGCGGTCAGCGATCGCTTTAAGTCCTGAATAGGGGCAGCTAGCGTTGTCGCATAGATCCGGGTTGCGCCATGATGAAGGAAATACCGCAGTGTCCGCGTCACTCCTTCCAGGTAACTGGGATTCGAGAAGTAGAATCCTTTTTTCTCAGGATCATAATTTCCATACGTAAAATCAAAGCCCTGTCCACCATGATTGTGAATATCAATGAATCCGGGAACAATGTATTTACCGTTCGCTTCAAGAACCTGTTCTTCAGGTAAAGGTTGCAGTGGGTTGCCGTATTCCTGGATCATTCCATGTGCAATGCGTAAATCACCTTTTTCGATTCCATCTGGCAAAACCAACAGGCCATTTTTAATAAGCAGGTCCTGGTGGCCGTGTTTATTTAAAGCTTCCATGGGATCAAAATTTAAGAATGATCCAAGCCAGCCCGATCAGTCCACCGACGAAAAGCCAGGCCAATGCAAATCCAACAGCATCTTCCCGATAGCGTTGCATGAAATGCAGCCAGCGCTTGCGGGTGAACCAGCCTGGCGCATCGATCAGAATCATTTCCATGCCTTGACTGGCCGCATCCACCGGTTCATTGTCCGTACGGTCTGCTCGTGACAAGTGTTGCATCCGATTGAAGAAGTGGTTAATCTTGTCCTGATTTTCCGCGGGTGTGCAGAGACTGACAGCAATTAATACAACGAATCCAGTCAGCATGGCCCAGCCAAAGGGAGCCGGTTGCCACTTGTAGATTAACTGCAAAGTAGCGGTCTCTGCATAATTGAGCGCGTAATAGACGCAATAGGCTACGGCAATAGCGGCCATCGCCCCATAGCGATTGGCACGTTTCCAGAGCATGCCCCCAAACAGAGCTATGCCCATGAAGGCGGCGATGGTTTCCACAAACAGGAAAGCTGAAAGGACGTTTTTGATGATCAAAGCAAACAGCACACCCAGCAGCGTGAGCACCAGACTGGACAGTCGACCAATTTTCAGGGATTGTTCATCGGTGGCTGAAGGGTTGATGTATGGTTGATAAATGTCTCTGGTGAATAGTGAACCCAGATTGACCATAAAATTGGAACAGGATGACATGTTGGCGGCCAGGATTGCTGCGATCATCAATCCGGTAATGCCCGGACTCAGGAGCTCACGAATCGCATACCCGAAAGCATGTTCCGAATCGGGAAGGGTCGTGCCGCGTTGCAGAACCAGGGTGGCCACGATCAAGCCGGTGAGTGCCCATCCGATGGTTACCAGGCGCTTGACCAGGTTGCCGAATGTTTGGCCTACCCGGCCGGCGCGTTCGGTGTTTCCGGAAGCAAACATGGTCATCATGTGCGGTTGGGCGGTTATGCCAACCACGCCATTAACGGCGAGCATCGAGATGGTGAAATAATCCAGCCCGCTGGCATCGCTGTACAATTTAAAAAAATTTTCCGGCAAGGCTTGACGCAGCGAACCCATGCCGCCCACTTCGTTCAGGCCAAAGGGGATTAATAGAAATGAAAGTACAATGATGAGAAAGGATTGGATAAATTCCGTGTTGGCTGCAGCTACCAGCCCACCAAAATAACTGTAGACCATGAATGCAACCGTCATCGCCAGAACAATGGTATTGGGTGACCAGGTCTCGCCGCTGGCGACAAAAATGACCTTGGCCGCCCCTTGTAACATCACACCCATGACAAAAACGAGGAATGCCACCGCAAAAAAAGTATAGATCAACCCCATCTGACGGCCATAGCGATCGGCCACCATTTCGGCGATGGTTGTCCGTTCGCTGCGCCGGTACCAGGGGGCCATGAGCCAATAGAATGGGGTGATCAACATGTTTTTCCATTGGTACCAAATGGTTGAAAAGCCCAGGTGGAAACTGGCTCCGGTCTGAGCAACCGGCATCTCGGCATGAGTTCCCGTACCAAATGCCTGACCCATCATGGTCCACCACTTCAGTTTGCGTCCACCCAGGAAGAAGCCTTCACTGGTACGCGTATGGCGCGAAATCCAGATGCCGTAGGCGGTAATACCTACCACATAGACCAGGACAACCGTTAAATCGATTGCATTCACAACAGTACGGCGGCATTTCGGTCAAGAAATAGATGGCAATCCGGGTGTTGTTGAAGGATGGAAGCCGGACATTGCGGATCGATGGGACCGTGCACGCAACATCTTACCGCATGAGCTTTCCGGGAATCGGGCACGGAAACGATCAATTTTTTGCTTCGCAGGATTTGCGGTATGGACATGGATATCGCGGTTGCCGGCACGGCTTGCCAATCGGCAAACCAGCCTTCTCCAACTTGCTGTTCCCGGCAGGCCTGATCCAGCTGCACCACATGGTAGGCGTCCAGGGTGGAGAAATCCGCCGGAGGATCATTGAACGCCAGGTGTCCGTTTTCTCCAATGCCAATCAAAGCGACGTCGATCGGGTTTTCTTCGATCAACGCACCCAGTCGGTGACACTCTTCACCGGGATCCGGTACCTCGCCATTGATCAAAATCCCCTCCAATAGAGGCGGAACCAGTTGTAAAAATCGCTCCTTAAGATATCTGCGAAAACTGGCCGGATGCGAAGCCGTTAATCCGATGTATTCGTCCAAATGGAACATGCGTACCCTTGACCAATCGATGGACTCGCTGGTGAGTTTTTGTAAGGTGGCAAACTGACTGCTTCCGGTAGCCAGAATAATGTTAGCATATCCTTGCCGGCTGATCGCCACCTGAATTGCCTGAGCGGCTGTGGAGCCTGCTTCTTCTCCCAACTGTTTTGGATCATCAAGGATGTTAATATTCATTACTTCGATTCATCACGATTGAAATGGTCACGGCTGTTACTGACTAAAATTACCTAAAATCCATATTGCACCAGCATGATAGGCCATTATCTTTACAATCGATAAAATTACTTCATTCGGTATGTCAGATCGATGGCTACGCGTGGAGTAACATCATGGCTCAATCCTCAAAATTGACTTCATGTCCAACAAATCATCCAAACAAAAAATACTCGTCCTGACCGGAGGCGGAGATTGTCCGGGATTAAATGCGGTCATTCGCGGTATTTGTAAAGCAGCCAAACTGTCCGGCCAATGGGAAGTCTGGGGAAGCATCGAAGCCTTCAACGGGGTATTCCGGGAGCCCAATGAACTGATCAAATTGAACAGTAAGCGGGTGGCCGGCATCCATGTAAAAGGTGGCACCATTCTAAAAACGACCAATAAGGGTAACCCGCTGCAGTTTCCCCGCAAGAATGAAAAAGGTGAGTGGATCATGATTGACCGTTCCGAAGAATTGGTGAATAAGATCAAGTCACTGGGCTTCTCGGCGGTGGTTAATATTGGCGGTGACGGAAGCCAACGCATCTCGAATGCATTATTTAAAAAAGGTTTGAACATCATTGGGGTTCCTAAGACCATCGACAATGACCTCAGTGCGACGGATCTTACCTTCGGTTTTTCAACAGCCGTCCAAATTGCCTCGGACAGTTTCGACAAACTGGTGACCACCGCCGAGAGTCATTACCGGGTTATGATTATGGAAGTGATGGGGCGGGACGCCGGCTGGATCGCGCTGCATACAGCCATCTCAGGGGGAGCAGAAATTTGCCTGATTCCTGAGATTCCTTACCACCTGAACAAGATCGTCGAAAGGATCAATAAACGATATTCCAAAGGCAAGGGCTTCGTCAATATTGTCGTGGCGGAAGGGGCCAGACCAGCCGGTGGAGAGG
>JAGQXC010000195.1 GCA_020436785.1 Saprospiraceae bacterium
GCTCCTCACGGATGGCGCTGCCCGGTGTGATGAGTCCCACGGTCATCCCGGGAAGGATGGGACCGCCAAACTTCCGGATGGCCATTTCACCGGTATCCGGAACTTCCCCGGGTCGCAACCAGGCTCCGGCTAACAGACCGGGGGTAAGGCGGTTAAAATCACGACGTCTCATTGCAGGTAAGATAGGGATAACCAAAGAAATGGTGAATGTTGAGTGCTGAATGTTGAGTGGGCAATCCATTAAGGCACTAAGGACACTGAGAAACACTAAGATTACTTTTCGTTGGAATCGGCTTATTCAAAAATTCGTGTCAATCTGTGCAATTCGTGGCTATTCAAAGCGAACCACATACAGCGTATACCGAGCAGCGATTGAACCTCTAAGGCACGAAGGACACCAAGAAAACACTAAGTTTTTCATAATGGAATGGTCGCTTCCTAACAATTCGTGCCAATTCGTGTAATTCGTGGCTATTCAAAACATACCGCGCACAGCGTATAGCGAATAGCGAATAGCGATTTAAATCGATTAATGCTGGATGACCAGTTTTTGCGGCCGGAAGCCATCCATAACCAGCAAATAGACGCTATTCGGCAGATCGAGGACTGGAAAATAGCGGGTTCCCTGCGGCCACTGGCGTACCGTTTGACCCTGCATGGTGTAAATGGACAACTTTGTTTGTAAGGAAGGGTCCATCTGGAGACGAATCTCCGATTGGGCCGGATTTGGCCAAAATTGCGGGCTTTATAAAACAGGTTGATCATGAATTGAAGAAGTCTGTGAAAGCAAAATGCCTCATCCGGGTTCAATTCAAGATATCCCCTGGAAAATAAATCGCGATTGTTAAATGCAGGGTAGTCATCCGGGTAGCGCACAAAGTTGTACACTTCATTTTCGCTAAAATTCAATACATCACCCTGGGAAACCGGAGTACCGTTAAGCATGGGTATGCGATACTCTCATATCGGACTTAATGATTTAGGTCACATAAACAAGTATATTATTATAGATATGTAGAGGCTAATTATAATCAAAATGCAAATATCCAATATAAACACATATTTGAATTAATAAGGTATTGCAGGATAATGCAAATTAGTATTTTAAGTTTTAAAAAAGGGAGCCCATAAACATTGGCTCCTTTCTAAATTACAAATTTACTCATTATGGACATGACGTATCCACGTGAATTCCAACTAAGTAGGTACAAACCTCACCGGTTGAGTTATTAGTAAGCTTATATGTGTATTTACAACTTTCCCCAGCAGGATTAGCAGTCCCGCTAATGTTAATTCCGGATAAACCGCCACCACTAGTAACTTCAGTAAAAGCCATAGTATGGTCACATAAAGCAGGGTTCACAGGACCCATCCAATCCAAACTCCAACCAGATGGAGCATAATATGTCCAATTTACAGAAGTATTAGGACAAAAATGAATAGGTGAAATTCCAGTTGGACAAGTAAAATAATCTTTTGGCTTATTTTCAACAAAATATTTATTTGATGAAAATCCAATAATCCCAACTAATGTAATTAAAATTATTTTTAAAGAGTTCATAGATAAAAATTTATAACTGTTAGAAAATATAATACATACACGAAATGTTATTACTCAAGAATCAAAATTTATTTGATCAATGATTTTGCCCCAAAATAATAATTGCCTAAAACAGCTTCCTATATATATTGTTAGCTAGCATTACTCATCTGATAAATTTAATCAGACTTCAAAAGCACTTTAAGTCAAATATATAACAGATCGATTAACATTGCTTGGTCAATTTGTTTCATCTCCTATATTTTTTGATTCTCTATGTTTCGAAGAACTTTTACTGATAATATTTCTTTGAGGTGGCCCTAGTACTTTGTAAATTAATTGAATATGAGAATTATTCAGCAAAGTCCTTGGCAGTTTTAGACCACAGGCTTTTAGCTTACGAAATAACGTCACTCTACTAAATCCATATTCATCTGCAACTTCCTGGCGAGTTTTATAGATAGTCATAGTGGTAAAATTGCGAGAATTAAGAATTTACTACCTAGTCTTATTCCACATTACGATTACTAATAAATGCCAACTTGCATTAGGCACACCTTCAATTGTTCAAACGAAAGTTTCTTGCCTTTTGTTTGGATGTTCCAGACCTTTAATCTTCGGGATAATGTCTTTACAGAACAACCAAGAAATTCTGCCACCTCAACTTGTGTATATTTGGGTTTCTTAATGATAGAGCATCCAGGTATTGATCCAAAATGAATATAAGTAGATTTCGTAATCATCGGATCATGATTAAGTGAATAACGTATAATCAGAACGCACGAAATTATACCCTATTGCGGGTATTCTTGCCATTAACAACTGTTAAATGTAATTGATGAGTACAGGTAAGAATGTTCACATGAAGAGTATTACCGATAAATTTTAACGGGCCACGATAATCTTAAATCTTAATGTAGGACTACAAACCGGGACATCGCTCCATTGCTCGTTTTCAACAAATATAAGCCATTTGGTAGATTTGTAACATCCACTGAATTATCTAGAGTATAGAGCTTTTTCACTACTTGACTGTTCAGATCTAATATTAAACAGGATATATTATTTGGTACTTCACCAATGATATGGAGGAAATTTGAAACTGGATTGGGCCATATTTGTAGTGTGGATTCACTAGAAAATTGAGGAACCGAACTGGTCTGCAAAGTACAAAACCCTTCATCCGGATTCAATTCTAAATAACTTCCCTGACTAAAGCGTCTATTACTGAATGCCGCATAATCTTGGTCATAACGAGTCATATGAAATGTAAGATTATCATCCAAATCTAAGACAGATCCCTGTGATACCGAAGCCCCATTTCGCATTGGTATGCGATACTCCCATACAACTTCATCCATTTCATCAATCTCATAAGCATATCCCCAGCGGCCGGCAAAAATCAATATATTTCCATTAGCCAACTTCTGTACATTGGAAACCGTATTTGAAAATGCCAAAATATTATTGTCATCCGGATGTAAAATGATTCTTTCTGGAACTTGAGGTCCAAATATGCTATCTTCTATCGGATAGTTCCAATTCACCGTATCAAAATCGACTTTAATAAGTATAGCTGCCGATTTATTAAATTCTTGCAGGTTATTGTAAATAGCAACTTCTCCAAATTGGTCTTCAAGAGGCAATGCATCAGGTTTGGTCCAATGTGCATAATGTTGCGCCTTGAGAAGATGTAATTGTTCATCATCTCGACGATAAGCTGAAGGATTACCCCAGCGATATAGGATACCTCCCCCTTTGCCACTACGCCCACCACTATCCTCCCGGGCTTCTTCAAGGGAGGTACTGTGGTCAATGATCCAAATCTCATTAAAATTACGCACACTGATCATGATCTGGTCCAGTACCGGATTGTAGTCAATGTAATTGGTATGCATCCAATCCGGTTGGCCACCCGCAGCGCTAAAATTTACATCGATGTGCTCTGGATGCTTTGCAATGACTCCAAAATTTGGTAATAAAGAGTCACGATCCTGGATTAGATGGTCCCAGGCCCGCCATTCCCACACGATCGAGTCCGACTGCGGATCCCATTCAAGGATCTTGTCCGGCCATAAGGCATCATTTGGAAGTGTATTTGGATCTCTGCCCTGGGCAATGGCCTGTAAAGGCGTGATTTTTTCCCAGGCCAACATCAAAATATGACCATTGGGCATCGGTGCCACATCGTGATGCAACCGGTAAAGTGAATCATTGAGGGTGTAGGAATACAACATTTTATTCTCCCAGGATAAGATATCCACATAACCACCAAAGCCACCGGCCACAAAAGCATCCATCGAAAAATCTTTATCCCGAGAACAACGGATTAAATTACCATTAGGTAATAAATAAACGGAGCATCCCGGCTCGCGACCTGAGAAATCAATCCATCTATGTACCACTTCACCACATAGGTCAATCAAAAATACGGTAGACTGCGAGTAAGGATAAATCAGGTTGTATCCTTCCGAGACTTGAGTCCCCTTGATACTTAATAACCCCACCGTGTTTTGCGCATAAAGAATTCGCAAACAGGCTATCAAAGACATCAAAAGAAATAAGGAACGAAGTTTTATCATGACAAATATCCCCCGGATTTTGAAAAAGAAAAAGCCATATCCAAATATACAATCTGAATATGGCTTTGATTTTTAAATAAGAAGATACTACTTATTGCTTTCGATTACTTCAATGTAAACGGCCAGTCACCGTTCGGATTTGTAATAATGGCAGTTGCTCCTTCATTTGCTCCAGCATCGGCATCAAAATAAGTTGTTACAAAGGAAATAGTCCATTTGTTACCTTCTACAGAACTTGTAAAGGTCCATGTATCGCCGTAATTATCGGTGAAACCTGTAAAGGATACAATAGCACACACATCTTTAAAGGTAAGACTGCCCCATCCAGCTGCTAATCCCCCATAACAGACAGGATAAGATCCTAACGACCAGTCATTAAAGCCATAGGAACCACCACCTTTCGCTACTATAGTTATCTCCCCAGTTGAGGTTTTACCACACCATGAAGATGTTGTTTCTATAGGATATGTGCCTTGCAGACTCGAAGGACAAGCCACGCTAAAGTTGATGTCAAACTGACCCCTAAACGCACCTCCGATCAGTGCAGACGTCGAGTTGGACTGTCCATGTACGGATCCGTCGTTTAAAACCAACGTACCAACTACCTTAAAGACATCGCCCGGGCCCAGATCATCCGCAGTTAATCCAAACGCAGCCATGGCGTCGGCCGGTGTGATGGAAACGTTGGCTATCCCTACATTGCCTTCCGCCGACGTTGAAAAATCGGACTGGGAGAACGACTTCAAGCGAACGGGCGATTTGGTGATCGTCCCGTTATCAGGAAATCCATCGGTGTACGAAATATCGAGGTTGTATTCGGAGACCAGGGCACCTTTTTCCAGGTCCACAAAGTCGCAGGAATACGTGTATTTTGATCCGGCCAGGTCAAAGAGATTGAACAACTTGCTGCCGCTTTCTTCCAGCAAGCGAACATAAGCTCCTTTAATTGCCGTATCAAAAGTAACTATTGGAGCCAGATCGGGATCGGCGCAGGATGCAGCCAGTACCAATATGGATCCGAATACGATTGCTATTTTATTTCTATTCATAATGCTTAGCTATTTTGAATTAATAGACAAAGTCGGCCGGGTTGTTGTCCCAGAAGACTTGTACAGTTAAGGACTTTTGACTGGCGCTTGAGTTCAGTTCCACGTTGTTCGCCGGATACAGGAAGGACCGGATGAACGGACCAGGGTTGTTTTCGAGTGCCGGAGCCATGTTGTTCGGCTTGCCGGTACGGCGGTACATGTTGTAGGCATCCAGACCATTACCCCACAGGGCAATGAAGTATTCCTTCATGACCACATCCAGTTTGTCGGAAGCGGCATCGTAACGGGCCAATACAAAGTCAACATAATCCTGAATGTCGCCATCATCCGGAACGTACAACGCTTCAATGGTTGCAGTGGCACCGGTACGGTCAGTCACAGTACGTGACATGGTGGCCGGTACCAGGCTCTTAAACCCGATAACCTTGGCGATGGATTTTTTAACTCCACTTTCCAACAGAGCGCGTGCATCTTCACCGGTATTGGCGGTTAGAGCTGCTTCCGCCCGCATAAAGTCTACGTAAGAAGCCAGTAGGATTGGAGCAATGCCTCTACCTAATCCACCGGTGGTGCCCAGTTTTTTGGTAGCAGCAAACGTGTTGTCGTCAAATTGTCCACCAGCCGGATAGAGTCCGTAAGCGGTACGCAGGTTGCCATCCGGGGGAACCCCTTCGGCATTCAGGTGGTCACGACCCCAGTACCCGTCATCCGAAGCAAGGCAATAGGGCATGTTCGGATCGATGGCGGTATAATACGCCGGGCGGTCTGCCAGGGTCGGCAATTCGGAGAAATGGCAGGACCAGTCGTTCGGGTTATCACTTGGGCCGTCAGCTTGCCGATAAAAATAAAAACGGATCCGGGGATCAACCGTAATGATTCCGTCTGCATTCGTTTTTTCAGCACGTAATAACCACATGTAATAAGTGGATTCGAAGTCGGGGTCGCCGTTTTCATAATCCGTATTGTACATCCAGTGACGCGAATTCGGGTTCGTCCGGGTATTCCCGAAGTTGAACTGGAAGTCTTCACTGGTCTGATCGATGAGGTCGCCGCCATTAACCAACGCGGCAATCTTACTACCGGCCGAACCATCCACCAAACGGCTATTCAGGGCCAGACGCAGCTTCAGGGATTTGGCAGCCGTGATCCATTTGGCATTGCTGCCTCCGTAGAAGTTGTCGTTCGGCTTCTGAGATGCGGTATAAGCAGTGATTTCAGAGATGGCTTCATCCAACAGGCCATCAGCCGTTGCGTATAGGGATGAACCCTGATCATTCGTCGGAGCGATGATGTCGGTGCCCTGACCGTATTCGGAATAAGGAACATCACCAAACATATCCACCATGGAAGACAGAATGTATGATTTCATCACTTTTGCAGTACCGGAATAAAATCCCAGGCTACGAGCTGCCGATGCTTCGATGGTTGCATCGATATCCGGTAACAAGGATGCATAAGCCCGGTACCACATTTGATTGAAACTCACTGAGGAGTAAGCCGTTGCATATTGGTAAGAATTGGCATTGGAGATCATCCGCGACAAGCTGGCGGTGGATCCCCAAATGTCATTTAAAAAACCTTTAAAGTTAATTTGCACATTGTTGTACAGGTCGTCAATACTCGCGTCCGCCTGGGTGGCCGTGTTGGGATTGTCCAACAGGTCCAGGTCAAACATCTGACACGCCGACACGGAAAACATGAGTGCAACCAGAAATATTTTATGAATTAGTTTCATGTTTCTAGCTTTTACAGTTAGATGAAAGGGATTAGAACGTTGCATTCAGGGATACACCATATTTCTTCACGGTCGGTGCGGTCCGGAAGTCAAATCCGCGACCGTTACCAACGCCTACGGAAGATACTTCCGGGTCAAAATTGATACCAACCGGGAAGTTCGGTGCATTATACCACAGGTTCTCGCCCGTCAAGGTGATGCCAATCCGCCCAAAAGGCGTTTTGGTCAACATTTTTGAAGGAAGAACATAGGCAAGTGAAACCTCACGCAAACGGATAACCGTCGCATCGAATACACCCCCTTCAGCAGCTCCGAAATAAGCATCGAAGAATGAGTCACCAATGTAAGTCTGAATGTCGTTCGGTGATCCATCACCTTTCACACCTGGCATGATCAGCGGAATGTAACGGTCCACATCGGTGTCCGAGGTATTACCCCGTGCCAGCAAGGACTGAACGGTCGATGAATAGATGTCACCTTTATCAATGTACTGCCACTGGAAGCCGAAGCTTAATCCTTTCCAGGATACGTTGTTGATCCAGTTGGCCTGGAAGTTCGGGTTCGGGTCTCCGATGATGCCGTTGGTCGAACTGGATTGATAGGTTCCAACGTTGTTCACCACCAAGTTGCCGGAAGCATCTTTCACGAAGGGAGAACCGTAGAGTACACCGTAAGGTTCGCCGACGATGGCGTAGTTACCCAGGTTGGAATAACCAGCAATGGCAATTTGGTCAACTCCCGGATAGAGCTCCGTTACTTCACTGACGTTCTTGGTATAGTTCAGGGTCATGTCCCAGGTCACTTTACCACGAACCGGAGTCAGGTTCAATCCCAATTCCACCCCTTTGTTGGTCAAACCGGCAGCGTTAAGCGTTGTATTGGTAAAACCGGTAGCCGGGTCCAGATTCAGGTCGATGATCAGGTCGTTGGAGGTCTTATTGTACAAGGACAGGTCAATGCCGATGCGGTCACGCAACAGGCGTGCTTCCACACCACCTTCCAATTCTTTGTGTAACTCCGGCTTCAGGTTTTTGTTACCCAAACGGTCACTGACCGAGTTGGTGTTCAGAATATTGCCACCCGGGGTAACGAAGTTGTTGGTACCGGTAGCCAGTACGTTCCGGGTCTGGTAAGGATCCGGGTAACCGGCCGAAGTACCATATCCGATACGTAGTTTCAGGTAATTCAACACGGCATTGTTTTGCAGGCTGGGGACAGCGTCACTGACCACGAAGGACAACGAAGCGGAGGGATAGAACAACGAGTTGTTACCCGGCTCCAGCGTGGATGTCCAGTCGTTCCGGCCTTGCAGGTTCAAATACAGGTAATTTTTGTATCCGACCGTAGCCGTTGCATAAACACCTATGGTGTTTTCGTACTCTTCATAGCTGCTCGAGTTGTGTGATGTAAAGTTCGAGTGATTGAAGAGGTTGAAAACGAACTGATCAGTACTGTTGATTGATGTCCGTGAATACGTGTTACGACGCAGGTTGGTACCGGCAATTACATCCAGAGAGATGTCTTCGCTCAAACCCTTTGAATAAGTCAGGTTCAACACGTGGTCCCAAATGGTATTCCGGAAATTGTCTGAAAAGAAGAGACCGGTTGCATCGTAGGTACCCCCGCGGTTGGTTTTGCGGTCATTGGACTGGGTATATTTATCTAGTCCCAGACGGTACATGATGTTAAAATCTCCAATGGCATAATCCATTTGTGTCGTTGAGAAGAAACGCTGAACATTCTCAAATTCAGCAGCATTATTCAGTACCCAACGTGGGTTCTGGATCTGACCACCACGGCGATAATACACGTTTTCCCCGTTGATCGGTGACTGATAAGGAATGTTCATCAGGTCGATCGAACGTGGGGTAAACAGCAACGCGGCAAACAAACCGTTACCGTCACCACCAAAGGCAGTACCGGTAATCGGCGTGCGGCGATCGGTGCTGGCGAAGTTGAAAGTACCCTTCACATTCAGATTATTTGCCAATTTGGTTTGTGCACCCAATCCGAAGTTGTGCTTGTTGATGAAGTTACTGGCTCCGCCGTCACGCTGTGCGTCCAGGCGGGGCGTAAATCCTTCGTCCGACAAATAGCTGTAGGTGGCGCTGAATGATGTTCCATTGCCCACATTTTTGGCAATTGACAACGAGGTATTGGAAGTCACACCCGGCTGGAAGAAGTCCTCGATACCGGTATAGGGACGGTATTCATACGAAGGATAATCTTTCAGTTCCGGGAAATCATCCCAGTACTGACTCTGATCGTACGGGTGGGTGATGTAGACATAACCATCCGGGCTGACGCCTTTAAAATCTGCACCATAGGCACCGGGGTTCTGATCGTTGAACGCAGCGCCCCAGTTGGAGAAGAACCAACCGAAGTTACCGCTAAATCCGTTGCCAAAGCTGTTCTGATAGTCTGGCAGGTTAGCTACTTCCGAACGGGAAATGCTTTGGTTGACTGAAACTTCCATTTTCTTGTTGGCATCGGCACCGGCATTACCGTTTTTGGTGGTCACCAGGATCACCCCGTTACGGCCGGCTTCACCGTACAGTACGGTGGCGGACAAACCTTTCAAGATGGAAATTTCATCAATGTCGTTGGGATCCAGATCGAGGAAACGGCTGGAAGCGGTGGCGCTACCAGTGGTAAATCCCCGCTGGGTGTTGGTGGAGGTGTTAAAGGGAACACCATCGACAACGAAAAGTGGCTGGTTGTCGCCGGTGATGGAAGAATATCCACGGATCAGGATGTTGGTACCTGAACCGGACAGACCGGAAGTCTGTACGATATCCACACCGGTGGCTTTACCACGCAGGATCCGGGCAACGTCGGCCTCAGGGCGGGAAGCAACTTCTTTGCTGCTTAAGGTGGAAACCCCATAACCCAAGGCTTTCTTTTCTTTCTTAATACCCAGACCGGTTACGACGACCTCCTGGAGTTCCAAACCTTCGCTCAACGTAATGTCCACTACGTCCGAAGCGCCGATTTCGACATCCTTGGTCTCAAAACCAGTGTAACTCACTACCAGCGTGGTACTACCTGACGGCACATTGATGGAATAACTTCCATCAACCTCCGTAACGGTTCCCACCGTAGTTCCTTTTACCAGGACACTCGCTCCGATCAGAGGCTCACCTCCTGCATCGGTCACTGTACCGGTAATCGTTCTTTGTGCTAGCGCATACCCCAGGAAGAATAGGGAGCATGCTAAAACTAGTGAGAGTTTTTTCATACGTCCAGTTTTTGTTAAAAAGATTATTGCAATGAGCACGAAA
>JAGQXC010000196.1 GCA_020436785.1 Saprospiraceae bacterium
GTTCAATTGGATGCTCCTGAATTAATTTCCATCCCTGAGTTGGCACAGTCCGTCAATCCGGTTTTATCCATAAATGGAAATAAAGACAACCGGTATCAGCATATTGAACTGGTTCATTCCGATGGACTTCTTGCTGTTAAAGCTTATGCGGCTGAACATTATCCACAAGAATTTGCTATGGTTGCACCCTGCCTTACTTTTTCCGAATTTTTGGAGCAATTGGAAAATCCACAGGCAAAAATTATTGATGAATCATCAAATGAAATAAATCTTCACCCAACAGCCCAACCTTGTACCATCGTTAATATCAATAACCAATCGTGTTATTATAATACCGGAAATCGATTGTATTCCATTTTCCAAAATGTAAAACAGTTAGGACAAAATGAACAGGCCCAGGTATCAGCAACCGTCTATTTGTGGTCTACCCTTTCAGGTCAATATGAAGTCGAAAATAGTTGGGCAGTAAATGGTTTTCCCAGCCACTCTTTCTCTAAAGTACCTTCGCAAAATGCCCTTCCTGAATTGGTCGTTCCTTATATTCCGGGTGGTACCATTCATGTTAACGTAGCCAAAAAACAATTTGAAATCATTACGGAAACCTCCATATGGCTGGATACACTTTTAAACAGCAACCAATATCTGGCTCCCTGGCCGGAAGACGCTTACCAAGGCGGTCAATTAAAAGCATATCAATATATTTTAACTCAAATTCCTGGAAATACTCCTCCCAAAAATGGAACCGTAAAACCAGGGATCATCCAAGCCATAAATTTTCCGGCAAATGATGATTTTTCCGAGGAAGAATTTAATCAGGTAAAGTCTCACCTGCTCAATGAAACCACCTACTTCCAATATGTGAATGATTGGTATGGTATAAATGGGATCGTCAATGCCATCAATACGCAACTCACGGCTGTTTCTACTGATAATTTGACAGCAACAGCCGCCCTCATGTCGATTTCGGACAGCACGTCAATATCCATGCTATTGGATATGATCATGAATATTTTTGCAAGCATTGTCGGTGTGATCCCAGAAGCCGGCCCCATATTATCAGGCATTGTTCGTTCAGCCTGGGCAGGCGCTAAGTTTGCCATTGGCACCGACCAGGCCTTCACGGCTACCGTAGGCGAAATGGCTGGAACCCTGGCCAGTTATCTGATCGCCGTTAATGAAGCTACCGGAAAACACTTTAATACCTTGTCCAATAATTACGGTAACCTGAAAGAGTTTGCATCCGGGGTTATGGAGGGAAAACTGTCTGCTAAAGATTTAGGCATCACGGTCAATAGCGAATGGAATGATAGCGCAACAAGCGATGGAAACATCAAACTTCCCGACAATTACCTGCAGGCAGCGGCCAATGCCTGGACGGTAATTTTTTATCAAGCCTTATTTGCCGCTAAAACCACCATGTATCCTACTTTCTACATTAGCAGTAGCTTGCCATCCAACTCCTGGGATCCTACCACGGAAAATTGGAAATATACCTTTGCATTCAAATGCATCTATCTAAACTCCAGCAATAAAAATACCAATGGATTTTTAACTGTCGAGTCGTATTGTCTGGCTTCAAAGGTCGTCATGCAAAATTTATTCGGTCCAAACTCACAATTAAATGTCAATCCGATCGCATTTTATGCAGGATTTGACGGCTGGCCCACCACGATACCGAATGATTTGTTGACCACGGTGGTATCTATAGGTTGAACGACCTGCATTAATTATCACGAACCGCTCTCCCTACAAGCATTTCTAACCAATTACTTGGAGAAATTGTGAACAATCATTGATTGCCTGTAAATCAACATTTAAAGATTTAGCGCTATTTAATCCATGAATTCAATTTCGGTAAAAAGACAATTACGCGCCTTCGTCCGGCAACTTCTAAAATGGATTAATTGTACGCGTTAATACACTCCCCGATGGGATTGAATGGCTCGAAATAGATTGTCTGCGAATCAAAAAAAGCACTAATTTCAGGTTTAAATAACCTCAAAACCGGGTCTTCCATGCAGCGGATTGGATTGCTTTACTTACTCATGATCCTCTGGTCTGGCCTGACCGGCCAAATTACCGTGACCCAGACCATCTTTCCCCAGGCCGGAGACACGCTGCATTATGCGGTGGATGACCAGCCGGTGAATATCATCATGACACCTCCGGATTTCAATGCTCAAGAATGGGATTTTAGTATGCTTCAACCACGCTCCTCATTTGATCTGGTCATTGAGGAAGGGCAAGCCGGCTCAGACAATTCCCTCTTTCCCGATGCCTCTTCGTTTTATGCATACGGTTCGACCGATACCTACCTGAAGGTGACCGCTGATGAGGTATTGACACTGGGCTACGTGGGTAACGATCCGCTCAACCTTGGCATCCGGCTGGACATCCACTACAATCCTTCGCTGGTGGAAATGCGTGCCCCGGTACAATTCTTTGACATTCGGCAGACATCATCCGTTATTCTAAAAACGTTTCACCCCAGTCAATGGCCGGCCTCCAGCCAGTTACCGGTCACCATCGACTCGGTTCGCTTGCGGCTCGTCTTAAACCGATTGGATGTGGTGGATGCCTGGGGCAATCTAACCATTCCCGGTGGTCGTTTTGATGTGTTGCGGGAAAAAAGAGTGCTCTTCGTGGAGAAACGCATCGATGCAAAAGTACCTCCCCTGGGATGGCTGGACGTCACCGATGTTGTGGCGCAATACATACCCGGTGTGACGTATGGCGTGGATACCATCGTAACTTATTATTTTTGGAACGATCAGTCCAAAGAGCCGATCGCCGTTTGCTACACCGACCGTTCTCAA
>JAGQXC010000197.1 GCA_020436785.1 Saprospiraceae bacterium
ACTCAAATTTGGTGTGTGAATCAAAAAGGGGCAATCCGCAAGCCGCACAAACGAAAATTCCATCTCCGTGGTAATCCCATAAATCACCGGAGAAGGCTCGCTCGGTACCTTTCTCACGCAATACATAATATTCCTGTGGGGTCAATTCCGCTTTCCATTCCGCATCGGACTTTTCGATGGGTTTTACGGTATCCACGGCGGAAGTCATGGTAGCCCGTATGGATGAGGTATCCGTTTGCATGTCTTGCTGTTTGGTTGCTGTGTGACAGGCAAACAGGGATAGCAGGAGGACAAGCTGAATGCTATTCTTCATTTCTTAAATTTTTATCTTGTTTTTGTGCATAACGCATGATCCGGTAAATCGCCTGAACGATGCCTAAAAGGATGATGTAGGACATCGACACTACCAGAAACATCCATTTAAAGACTCCGGCTTTAAAAAAGCTTACATGTGAAAACAGGTAAGCCAGCAATAGCAATAAAACGGACAAGCCTGCATATGAAATGAGACTACGGTTAAAGTACTGGCTTTGGTTTTCACTTGACAGCGTAAATATGCTATTGGTAATTCCAAAAAAGAGTAAGAACGCAATTACGACGATCCAGATGTTCTCCCAAGCGTCGCTGGAGTCGCTGAATAATTTAGTGATCACCATGACCAGAAACGCGATTCCAGAAACTGCAAGCGCCTGGATGACCGGCGGAAACCGGCGGTAAAAAATGGATGTGTTTTTATCCGAAGTCGTCATAGCCTGCTTGGCGTTGCAAATAGATCGTATTCGTTGGCGTCAATGATGTCCACTTCAGCGAAATCCCCGATGCGCAGATAATTGTTTGCCGCTTCAATCAATACTTCGTTGTCTACCTCCGGCGAATCTGCCTCGGTCCTTCCGACAAAATATTCGCCTTCCTTACGATCAATTAATACTTTAAGGCGCTGTCCTACCTTTTGTTCATTGATCTCTGCCGATATTTGTTGTTGGATGGCCATCAGTTGACCCATACGTTCTTCTTTTGTCTCGGGAGCGACATCGTCGGTCAAAGCATAGGCCGTAGTACCTTCCTCATGGGAGTATTGAAATACACCCAGACGATTGAAGCGGGTTTCTTCCACAAACCGGCATAGCTCATCGAAATCGGCATCGGTTTCCCCGGGAAATCCGACCAGCATGGTGGTGCGCAGATGGATATCGGGGTGCATGTCCCGGATACGCTTGATCAGGTCGGTTGTTTCCTGCCGGCTTATCTGACGATGCATGCGTTCCAAAACCGGATCACTGATGTGTTGCAGGGGCATATCAAGGTAATTGCAAATGGTTGGATGACTTTTCATGGATTCGATGATCTCCAGGGGGAATTTGTTAGGGTAAGCATAATGCAGCCGAATCCATTCGATGCCTTCCACGCCGGCAAGGGCATCCAGTAACCGGGGCAATGATCGCGATTTATACAGGTCCAAACCATAATAAGTTAACTCTTGCGCGATCAGGATCAGTTCCTTTACGCCTTGTGACGCCAGATGCCTGGCTTCCTTGACCAGCACTTCGACCGGTTGTGAAATGTGCTTTCCCCGCATGAGCGGAATCGCACAAAAGGAACAGGTACGATTGCAACCTTCCGATATCTTTAGGTAGGCATAATGGGAAGGCGTGGTCAACACACGCTCCCCGATCAGGTCGTGACGGTAATCGGCCTGAAGACGGTGTAGCAAGGAGGGCAACTCCATGGTGCCGAAAAAAGCATCCACTTCCGGGATCTCTTCTTCCAGATTATCCTTATATCGTTGGATCAGGCATCCGGTGACATACAGTTTATCAATATACCCTTCACTTTTTTGTTGCGCATATTCCAGGATGGTCTGGACCGATTCTTCCTTGGCACGATCGATGAACCCACAGGTATTAATGATGACAATCTCCGCTTTGCTTTCATCTCGCTCATGAGTCACCTCGTAGTCATTAGCCTGGAGTTGGGTGATCATGTTTTCGGAATCAACCCAATTCTTTGAACAGCCCAAGGTGATTACATTGATGGATTGTGCGCGTGTTCCTTTTGTTTTCAACGATCCAGCAGTTTTGCAGGCAAAGTTAACAACATATCTACTTGTGTAAAGCGTTATCTACCGGTAAGATTCATTTGGCAAGGTTGTTGGACACAGATTAAAAAAACCAATCATGTATCGCAAGATCTGCATTTTATTGTTGGCACTCGTTGGATTTTATCCGTTGGTCCGGGCCCAACTGGGCGTCAATCTGCATGCGAATTGGTGGTCTGGCTCCATCGAACAGGAATTCGCACGTTCCCACGGCAGTGAACAAGCCGTCGGTCTCTCCTACTGGTTCCGCTTAAAAAAGCGTCGCCTGGAAATGCATCCGGAGGTCTATGCCTATCGATCGGTTGCTACGGGAAGTACGGCCGGTGACCGGTCCGTGCACGGGGGCATTCGGGTCCCCGTCCAGGCCTATTTTCTGGATTGGGAAAGTGACTGCATGTGTCCGACATTTTCCAAGCAAGGCCTCTGGCTGAAAAAGGGATTGTTCGCGTGGGGAGCTCCCGGGTTACAATTTCAACCGGCTAAACTGGCAGGAACGATGGAAGGAGGGATAGGATTTGACATCGGTGCCGGTAACATTTTGACCATTGTGCCCATGCTTGGTTATGGGTATCAGACCAGTCAAATTCAGCTGGCAAATCCGGCAGGCTACCTCGTCACCCAGGTCCGTTTCTTCATTCGTTGGGATAAAGAAAATTTCTTTCGTTAAGTAATTTCCTGTAGTATTGCACCCAATGCAAAGCACTTCGATCGATATCATCGTCATTCGAATTATCGTCGTCCCTTACGGTCGATGATGGAGAATGTACGTGATCTACCATACACAAAGCCATTCTCTCAGAGGATGGCTTTTTTGTTAAGATGTGCTTTGAGTTCGTAAATCGGGTTCATCTAACTAATAGAAAATCAATAAATTAATTAAAGAATTAGGAGATCAAACATTGTATCAGTCTGGAGAGAATTGTTTCGGTCCGGCCATAATGTGCGATACCTTTACCTCCATACCGGAAACTATGAAGCGGGAATTGAATCAATACAGTAAGGAAGTAACGCAAAATCCCAGTCAACCAGCCTCCCAAGCCATGTTGCATGCGATCGGACTGGATGATCAGGATTTGAAAAAAGCACAAGTTGGAATTGCCAGCACCGGCTGGGAAGGAAATCCCTGCAATATGCACCTCAACGGATTGGCTGCCTCTATCAAGTCATCGGTGCAAAAACAAGGATTGATCGGACTGATTTTTAACACCATCGGGGTCAGTGATGGCATTTCCATGGGGACACTGGGTATGCGTTATTCCCTGCCCTCCCGAGACATCATCGCCGACTCCATCGAGACGGTAGTCGGTGCCCAATGGTACGATGCCGTCATTCCGGTGGTTGGCTGTGATAAGAACATGCCGGGAGCCATGATGGCACTGGCCAGACTTAATCGCCCGGGCATCCTGGTCTACGGAGGAACCATCAAACCGGGCCACTATCAGGGTAAAAAGCTTGATGTGGTATCTGCTTTTGAGGCTTATGGTCAAAAAATTGCCGGATCCATCACCGCGCATGATTTTAATGAAGTTGTCCGTCGTGCTTGTCCGGGTGCCGGGGCTTGCGGAGGCATGTATACGGCGAACACCATGGCATCGGCCATTGAGGCCATGGGCATGAGTCTGCCCTACAATTCCTCGATCCCTGCTGTTGATGACGATAAGGCCGAGGAAATGGAGAAACTCGGCAATGCCATTCGCTACCTGATGGAAAATAACATCCGCCCCAGGGACATCATGACGAAAGAGGCCTTTGAAAATGCCATCCGGGTCGTGATTGTACTGGGAGGCTCAACCAACGCCGTGCTGCATTTGATGGCCATGGCCCATGCGGCCGAAGTGCCATTGACGCTGGAGGACTTTCAGCGGATCAGTGATGAAACGCCCTATCTCGCCGATCTGAAGCCGAGCGGACAGTATGTGATGGAAGATCTGTACCGGGTGGGTGGCGTACCTGCGGTTATGAAGTACCTATTGAAAGAAGGACTCCTGCATGGTGATTGTCTTACGGTAACGGGGAAAACCATTGCTGAGAACCTGGCAGAAGTCGCGGACCTTACTCCCGGCCAGGATGTGATCCATGACCTGGAATCTCCCCTAAAACCAAGCGGCCATCTGCAGATCTTGTATGGCAACCTGGCTGAAGAAGGTGCGGTGGCAAAGATAACCGGTAAAGAAGGATTGCGCTTTCAGGGTAACGCGAAAGTGTATGACGGAGAGCAGGCTGCTATTGACGCCATTACCAATGGGGCCATCCAATCCGGAGATGTAGTGGTCATTCGCTACATCGGACCCAAAGGCGGACCGGGTATGCCGGAAATGTTGAAACCGACCTCGGCCATTATGGGCGCCGGATTGGGTAAATCGGTCGCCTTAATTACCGATGGGCGCTTCTCCGGAGGAACACACGGCTTCGTCGTAGGTCACATCAGTCCGGAAGCTGCTGTCGGTGGAAATCTGGCGCTGCTGCGTGATGGGGACACCATCGAGATCGATGCGGAAACCAACCAACTCATGGTGCACCTGTCGGATGAAGAATTGGCCGACCGGCGTAAGTCATGGTCTCCCCCTCCACCACCCGCTACCTTTGGAATTTTGAAAAAATATGCTCAATCGGTTGCATCTGCCAGCAAAGGCTGTGTGACCGACTTATAATCAAATCCTGGATATGGAAAAATCTATTGCCATCCAACCAACCGCTGCCGCTATGCTTGAAGCCAAAATGGGTCAGGAAGTTTCCGGGGCAGAAGCCGTGTTGCTTTGCCTCCTGGCCGAGCAGGTGGACACCCTATTCGGCTATCCGGGCGGTGCCAACATGCCTATTTATGATGCACTTTATCATTATCAGGACGTATTGCGGCACATTTTACCTCGTCATGAACAGGGTGCCATCCATGCGGCGGAAGGCTTTGCCCGCGTAACCCGGAAGACCGGCGTCTGCATGGCCACTTCAGGTCCTGGTGCCACCAACCTGATTACCGGTATTGGCGATGCCATGCTCGATTCAACCCCATTGGTTTGCATCACCGGGCAGGTTTTTCGTCATTTGCTGGGTTCTGACGCTTTTCAGGAAACAGATATTATCGGCTGTACAACCTCGGTATCCAAATGGAATTATCAGATCACCCATGCGGCTGAAATTCCGGAAATCTTTGCCAAAGCTTTTTACATCGCCAATTCCGGCCGGCCGGGCCCGGTTGTAATCGACATCACCAAGAATTCTCAAATTGAGAAACTCACCTTCAACTATCAACGGACTCCCTACATCCGCAGTTACCATCCGAATCCCAAACCCGATGCGGCCCGCATTGAAGAAGCCGCCGCACTGATCAATCAAGCTAAAAGGCCTTTTATTGTAGCCGGCCATGGCATCCAGCTGGCGCATGCACAGGAGGTGTTTCGGGGGTTTGTGGAAAAATCGGGGATTCCCCTGGGAACCACGGTACATGGATTGTCAGACATCCCTTCCAGTCATCCATTAAATATGGGTATGTTGGGAATGCACGGTAATTATGGACCCAATATGATGACCAATGAGTGCGATGTACTGATTGCCATCGGGATGCGTTTTGATGACCGGGTAACCGGAGATGTCACCCGGTATGCCAAGCAGGCAAAAGTCATTCACATTGAAATTGACCCTTCGGAGATCGATAAGAACGTAAAAACGGAGGTTCCCATCAATTGCGATGCGAAATTAGCCTTGGAGTTGCTGTTGCCGTTGATAGAGAAAAGAGAACATCCGGATTGGATTGCCAGGTTTAAGGCTTGTGCAGCCCAGGAAGCAGAGGTAGTCTTCGCCAAGGATTTTGCTCCCCATCCCGATCGGTTGCTTAATATGGCACGAGTGGTGAAAACCATTTCCGATATGACCAACGGCCAGGCCATTGTCACCACCGACGTTGGTCAGCATCAAATGGTTGCTGCCCGTTATTACAAATACGAGGATACCAATCAATGGGTATCATCCGGTGGTGCGGGGACCATGGGTTATGGCTTGCCCGCAGCCTTTGGTGCAAAACTCGCCCGGCCGGAGAAGGAAGTCATTTTGTTTGTGGGTGACGGTGGTTTTCAAATGACCTTGCAGGAATTGGGAATGTGCTCGCAATGGAATGTCGGTGTCAAAATCGTCCTGCTCGATAATGAATTTTTGGGTATGGTGCGGCAATGGCAGGAATTGTTCTTTGAAGAACGCTATTCACAGGTTGCCCTTAAAAATCCCAACTTTGTAAAAATAGCTGAAGGATTCGGCGTGCCTGGAAAATCCATCCAGTACGACCACGAACTGAAATCTTCCATCCAGGAAATGCTTGACACTCCAGGCCCCTATCTACTGCATGTACGGGTGGTCAAGGAAGAGAACATATTCCCAATGGTGGCCAGTGGTTGTGCGGTCGATGAAATCCGCCTAGAATAATAAAATTCAATTGTGAACGCAAGAATAAGTGGTTTATGAATAAGCACGTGTTTACCATTACGGTATTTACCGAAAATAAAACCGGATTGCTGACCCGGGTCGTTTCGGTTTTTACCCGTCGTCACATCAATATTGAAAGCCTGACCACCAGCCGGTCCTCCCTGGAAGGCATCCACCGCTTCACCATCGTGGTGGTGGTGGAAGAGGAGATGGTGCAAAAGTTGGTTGCCCAGCTGGAAAAGCAAGTGGATGTGTTGAAGGCCTTTTATTACCGGGATTCGGAAATTGTCCAGCAGGAGATCGCCCTGTACAAGGTTCCTGCGAATGCATTTAAGAATGGAGACCGTGTCGAGCGGCTTATACGTGCACACAATGCCCGAATTCTGGTTATCGAAGAAGAATACATTGTGATCGAGAAGACCGGGCATGCATCCGAGACGGAAGCCCTGCTCGCGGATTTGCAGGAGATAGGCATTTTTGAATTCGTTCGCTCCGGACGGGTGGCGGTTGTCAAACCCATGGAGCGTCTGAATACTTATCTCAGATCATTACAGGAAAATTACATTATACAATAATTGAAATAGAAATCGTATGGCAAAACTTAATTTTGGTGGTGTCGAAGAATATGTGATCACCAGAGATGAATTTCCTTTGGAAAAAGCCAGGGAAATCCTCAAAAACGAAACCCTGGCCGTGATCGGTTACGGTGTACAAGGCCCGGGGCAAGCGCTGAATCTGCGGGACAACGGATTCAAGGTGATCGTCGGTCAGCGCCATCCATCAAAGTCGTGGGATAAGGCGGTAGCAGACGGATTTGTACCCGGTGAGACCCTGTTCAGCATTGAAGAAGCTGCTGAAAAAGGCACCATCCTGCTCTATCTGCTTAGTGATGCCGCACAAATTGCTGCCTGGCCGCAGATCAAGCCTCATTTGACGGCCGGTAAAGGACTTTATTTTTCACATGGATTCGGCATTACCTTCAACGATCAGACGGAGATCATTCCTCCCAAAGACATCGATGTCTTTTTGGTTGCTCCTAAAGGATCCGGCACCTCGCTCCGCCGCATGTTTTTGGAAGGCCGCGGATTGAACTCCAGCTACGCCATTTACCAGGACGCCACCGGAAAAGCCAAAGACCGTGCCCTGGCATTAGGAATCGGCGTAGGCTCGGGATACCTTTTTGAGACAAATTTCAAAAACGAAGTGTATTCTGACCTCACCGGTGAACGCGGAACGTTGATGGGGGCCATCCAGGGGATCTTTGAAGCCCAATACACCGTATTGCGTGAGCACGGACACTCACCTTCGGAAGCATTTAATGAAACCGTGGAAGAATTGACCCAGTCATTGATGCCACTGGTGGCGGAGAATGGGATGGACTGGATGTATGCCAACTGCTCAACCACGGCTCAACGCGGCGCGCTGGACTGGAAAAACCGTTTCCGTGATGCCGTGAGACCGGTTTTTGAGGACCTCTACCACAGTGTCGCCACGGGGAATGAAGCCAGCATCTCCATCAACTCCAATTCGCAACCGGATTACCGGGTAAAGCTGGAAGCGGAATTGCAGGAATTGCGTGAATCGGAAATGTGGCAAGCCGGTCGTACGGTACGGAGCCTGCGCCCAGAAAAGCAATAATTGCACCGTCAATGACACAACACCATGCGGCCGGGACGGCTCCATTGATTTCTTTGGAAGCTATCCAGGCTGCCAGCATACGTTTGAAAGAGGTTGCCTATCATACTCCATTGATGCATAACCTGCATTTATCAGAATGGTATGGCTGCAACCTCTTTCTCAAACGTGAAGATCTCCAGGTAGTGCGGTCCTATAAAGTCCGTGGGGCGTACAATAAAATGAGTTCGCTTCCACCGGAGGTTCTCCAGAGGGGTGTGGTCTGTGCAAGTGCCGGAAACCACGCCCAGGGTGTTGCTTTTGCCTGCCGGTTGTTGCAGGTAAAGGGAAAGATTTACATGCCCTCCACTACCCCTTCCCAGAAAATTCAGAAGGTAAAAACCTTTGGTAAAGAATATGTCGAAATCGTTCTAACCGGTGATACCTACGACGCGGCCTATGAAGTGGCGATGGAAGACTGTACCCAACAAGGTAAATCGTTCATCCATCCCTTCAACGATGAGGAGGTCATTGCCGGGCAGGCGACCGTAGCGGTGGAGATCCTCCAGGACAGTAAGGTGCCCCTGGATGCGATCATCGTTCCGATTGGCGGCGGAGGATTGATGTCAGGGGTGGGAAGTTATTTTAGGCAGCTAAGTCCCCGCACGCGAATTATCGGCGTTCAACCGGCCGGAGCGCCCTCGATGGTTGAAGCCATCCGTCAGGGAAAACTGGTAACCCTGCCCAAAATCGACCGTTTTGTGGATGGCGCTGCCGTTAAGCGTTCCGGAGACAAGACTTTTCGCATTGTCCGGGAAATTGTGGATGAAATCCTGCTGATTGAAGAAGGTAAGATTTGCAGTACCATCCTTAAGTTGTACAACGAAGAAGCGATTGTCGTAGAACCTGCCGGTGCCATGTCCGTATCTGCTTTGGAGATCCTGCGCGAAGAATTGGAGGGGAAAAACGTATGTTGCATCATCAGTGGCGGCAACAATGACATCACCCGAACCGAGGAAATCAAAGAAAGGTCATTGCTCAGCGAAGGGCTTAAACATTACTTCATCATCCGTTTTCCTCAACGGGCAGGAGCGCTGCGTGAATTTCTGAATAATGTCCTGGGACCGGATGACGACATCACCCACTTTGAATACACGAAAAAAAACAACCGGGATGCCGGGCCGGCACTCGTGGGTATAGAGCTGAAAAAACGCAACGACT
>JAGQXC010000198.1 GCA_020436785.1 Saprospiraceae bacterium
AAAAAAGACGAAACGCTGGAAGAGGCGGGAAGGAGATTGGAGAAATTGGTTTGATTCGCGATTAGGCCCGCTACATGGCTTAGCCGCATAAAGCTTGATTTTGGTTTTAATCGTCTCCAAAACCAAGAATCAGGATGCCATCATTTTACCCGGACATATTACGTCAAACCACCGTTGGTTTAATGCTTAGCATCCGGATGGCGCAATTCCTCCAGGAGCCTGGTGTTCAACCGGGTGTATTCCGCCTTCAATTCCATATCAGCCTGTTGGGCAGCTTTCAGGGATTGTTCCGCCGAGGCGATGGCTGCTTCCACATCCCCTTTTCGCTTAAGGATCAATGCCTGCCGGTAAAGCATGCCCAGGTGGCCGGGATTTTGTTCCAGCGCCAGGGCCATTAAATCGGCCGCACGGTCGATGTCGATGTCGTTTTCAAAATAGAACATAGCCGCCTGAAAGTAGGGACGCCGGCCATCCGCGGATAATAATTTTTCGAGCCCGGGTATAACCGTTGTCATCAGGTCAATTTTAATGCGGACGGACACCACAACATGATCCCAGGCGATGTTCACTACACCATGATCCGGGCCAATCTGATCCAGGCTGATGGTGAATGTCTCCACGGTTGCCATGGATGTTGATGGCGCCACCGTAAATCGCAGGACATCGTTGGTGTCCCGGTAGCGATAAGAGCCCCACTGATGGTTATTGGTTTGCAAAATGATTTCCCATCCCGTTGGGCCGGGGATGGTAAATAATTCATAACTGCCTGAATCTACCGGATGGCCTTCAAGCTGAACCGGCGTGCTGAAATACACCCTGGTGGCTTCGTCCGAACCGGTTCGCCAGATTTTGCCGTAGGGGACAAGGCTTCCAAAAATTTCACGGCCACGCTTGTTGGGTCGGTGGTAATTGATTTCAATTTTTGTAGAGGCGATGGTTTGGGTCAATGTGGCCGAGGAATTCGTTCTTGGAATTAAGAATGGTGTAACTTCCTGAGATATCACCGGATGGATGGTGCAAAAAGTGATCAGGATAGCTCCCCAAATACCCGTTTGAACTATGTGTTTGATCATTTCCAATGGTTTGATGGTTTCTGTACAATAACGACCCTTTTGATTGAAATGTCGAGATCTTGTACCACCGGTCTTGTGCGTTATGCGAATAACCCTGATTCATTCCGTTCAATGAGAAGAACAATCAAAGTTATCCGATTAAGGGTATGGATGGCTAACGATTGATGCTGGAATACGACTCTTGATCGTTTACGATGGACCAGGTGATAAAAGCCAATCCGACCAGTTCTGCCAGGGTCCTGATTTGGTGCAGTGACCACCATTTATCCCGCAGCAATGTCCAGTGATCCGGGAGCGTGACACTGCTCCAGGACTGCATTTCATTTTGGATGGGCAGATTGCCAAATCGTGAAATGAGAATACAAGCTGCAAAACATACTGCAGCAACCAAGAACAGCATTGCGTTGGCATTGTTTTTTCTAAGAAGTAAAAACAGGGCAATGGTCATCAGGGTTTCGACAACAACCAGTGAAACCATCAGCGTATTGAGTGCACCGACCAAATTATGTTGCTGCTCCAGGTAAGTGGCCGGGGTGTAATTGACCGGATTCAAACCCATCCAAATGCCAAAGCTGGTACCAGCAAGGAGAGCACCAACGATGATGCTCACAAACTTCAAAATCTTAATGGTCATACTTGGCGAATTTAGATTTCCACTTCCTCAATGACATGGAGCACTTTTAACTGAACGCCAAATATGATACTCCCTTCAATTTTGGGAAAAATGTTCTCCAAAGCAGCCTTGGCAGCCTGAGCCTGCTCCAGATGGTCAAATTCCAAATCGATAATCACAAAGGCATCGTCCTCCACTGGACGAATAATTCTGTACCTTTTTACCCCAGCTTGTTTTCGGTTGATCGGGTCGTTATCAAATGCTTTTTTCCAACCGGAATAGTTAGCGATTTTATGCTCGATGCGCAGGATGATCATACATGGTTACTTTCTATTACCAATTTACGCGTTTTACAGATCTGCAATATGATTTTCTTGTTACCTAAATCTTTGGTCACTTATGGTTTTTGATAAACTAAAAGATGGCCATTGCCTGGTTTACAGAGTCCATGTATCCTGAAGGCTTGGGTAGAAAAGTTAGAGTCTGCTCACCCTTGCTGCTCCTCGATGCGGTCGCCCCGGGTCGATGGCCGCGAAATCACCAGAAAAACCAAGTCATCCTGGTGATCATTACGTATTTGGTGAATGGTTAGTGGCGGTACATACAACCCACTTCCTGCCTCAACTTCAAAATGCTCTCCGGATAAAACAAAGGTGGCCACGCCGGACAAAATCCGGAAAAATTGTTCTGCTTTTAGATGATAGTGACTCTTCTCGGCCGTTCCTGAAGGCATCCTTTCTTCGATGATGGTCAATTCCGGTGAATTCACCAGAAACCACCCGTCACAATGATCGCCCCACTGGTAATGGGTACTGTTGGCACGGTCCCGGATCAAATCGTGCATCTTCATTTCTAATGTCTAGCGTCCAGTAGCTGGAATCTAGCCTTTAATAGGCCCGCACTTCTTTTTTCTCCATAAAGTTGATGAATGCTTTATTCACCACCTTGTTCCCGCCCGGCGTCGGATAGCGCCCGGAGAAATACCAGTCCCCTTTATGATTGGGGCAGGCCTGGTGCAATCCTTCGATGGTCTGGAAAATGACATCGACCGGAATCTTTAAGCCCGGAGGAGTGACGATCTCCGCAATTTTTTGGGAGATCTCTTCCTGGGTAAAGGTATTGTACAATTCGATGACTTCGTTGGTCACTTCTTCCTTGGGCTGATCTTCCTGAGCCTTGCACCGGTAGTAGGTTTCATCCAGCAGATGGGATAACCCGCGCTTATCCAGTAATTTGACCAGGGCCTGGAATGCCACAAAACTGTTCATCTTGGACATGTCGATGCCATAACAGTCCGGGTAGCGGATCTGGGGAGCCGAAGAAACGATGATGATGCGCTTCGGCTTCAAACGGCTAACGATATTGATGATGCTGTCGCGCAAGGTGGTTCCCCGAACAATGGAATCGTCGATCAGCACGATGTTATCGACGTGGTTTTTTACGATGCCGTAGGTGACGTCATAGACATGGGACACCATGCCTCCGCGGATGACCTCGTCGGCGATGAAAGTCCGCATCTTGTCATCCTTTACAGCAATTTTTTCGGTTCTTGGCAGGACTTTCAGGATCTGATCCAGCGCTTCATCCGTCAATTCTCCTTTCTCCTGCAGCCGTTTGATCCGTTGCTTCTTGATTTCGCACATCCGTTGCTGTAAGCCTTCTACCAGACCATAGAATGCGACTTCGGCGGTATTCGGTACAAAGGAGAAGATCGTATTCTCGAGGTCGTAATCGATGGTCTCAAGGATGCGGTCCGTGAGCAACTGGCCCAGACGTTTTCGTTCCAGATAGATGTCACGGTCGGTACCCCGGCTGAAATAGATCCGCTCGAACGAGCAAGGGGTGATCTCCCTTTCTTCGGTGAATGGGAGTTCCATGACCTTTCCGTTCTTTTTGATGATCAGCACATGCCCCGGTTTGACCTCACGAATGGACTGGTAGGATACATTGGCTACGGTCTGGATCGCCGGCCGCTCAGAAGCCATGATGACCACTTCGTCGTCGTGGTAATAGAAGGCGGGCCGGATTCCGTTCGGATCCCGGATCACAAAAGCGTCTCCATATCCGATCATACCGGCAATGACGTAACCTCCGTCAAATTTCTTACAGGCCCGGCGCATCAGTCGCTGGATGTCCAGATTCTCAAAAATGAGGTGGTTGACCTCGTCGTTGGAATAACCGTCCGGCTTATACCAGTCAAAAAGGCGTTGCACTTCGTCGTCGAGAAAATGTCCGATTTTCTCCATGACGGTAACGGTGTCGGACTTTTCTTTGGGATACTGGCCCAATTCGACCAATTCATCGAAGAGCTCATCGACATTGGTCATGTTGAAATTTCCGGCCAGGACCAGGTTTCGACTGATCCAGTTGTTCAGGCGCAAAAACGGATGCACCGTCTCAATGGTATTGCTGCCGTGGGTGCCATAACGCAGGTGACCCAACAATACCTCGCCCGTATAAGGCATGTTCTCCTTCAGCCAGTCGGCATCATGCAGTTTCTCTGGGGGCAGATCATTGAAATAGGTAAATACCTGGTCAAAAAGGTCTTTCAGATACGTCGGGCTGTTACTGCGTTTCCGGCTGATGTACCGATGTCCCGGTTCCGGATCCAGCTTAATGGTAGCCAGTCCGGCACCATCCTGCCCGCGGTTACGCATTTTTTGCATGAGCAGGTGCAGGCGTTGCAAGCCAAAAAGAGATGAGCCGTATTTTTCTTCGTAAAATGAAAGCGGCTTAAGTAACCGGATCAGGGCAATGCCACATTCATGTTTGATGAGTTCACTCATATTTGGTATCTGAACTACAAAGGTACAGTGATAAGCTATGGAATACAACTGAAGATTTTGGGAAATGGTTTAGGGGATGGGGTTGTGGGGTATGGCCCTCTGACCCCCTAAATAGATGGAGAAAATGCGCTTAATTTTATAACCATAAAAAAGAGTGCAAATGACTCGTCACCGAAGGAGCTTCACCGTAGCTCAGAAATTAGAAATCATCCAATACAGCAA
>JAGQXC010000199.1 GCA_020436785.1 Saprospiraceae bacterium
CCAGGGGATCTCCACGCAGCAGGATAGATTGCTATTGTCCAGCGCTGCCGTGCCCGAAGGCGCTTCGATCACACTGACATAAGGATCGCTGCAATAACTGGTTAGATAATCTTCATTCCAGCACACCTCATGGGTGTATTGCGCGCCATGGCCGGTCACCGTAGCGGTTTTGGTACCGCCGGCATAAGTCTTACTCAGTTCCCACCAATAAGGAACGCCGTCGCAGTAGACGGTGATGTCTTCCGGAGCCTTGACCACCGGAGGAACTTTGTCGTCCTTCAGCACTTGAATCATACAGTCATTCGCGAGGTGATAGAAATACCAACGATTCCTTTGGAGTAGTGAATTGATTGTTTGCACTTCTGCCGGGTAAACATTACCGACCCGTGCTTCCCAATCCATTCTGGCCTGATCGGTTGTGAATTCCATGCGGGATATCTTATTTTCGTAACCATAAGGTGAATCGTAATTGCCCAAGCTAGGAACAGCGACGACCGGAATGTTCCAGTCAAAATCCAAAGCTGAACAATCAAAAACCGGTCGCGGATCCCCATAGTGCAGATAAGCATCCAATTGCCACCAATGCCACCTGGCAAATCGCTCGGACAAATGCCACCAATACCATTCATGTTCCCCTCCGGCAAACAAGTGTTCGTCGTAATCGGGTAGCCCGCAGGCCTCATAAACACGAAGAACCAGATTTTCTTCGCCACATTCGGTTACATCGATGTAGTCATCAAATACAAAAACATCGATCCATTCGTCAATCGCTTCCTGGATGTCATCATAGTTATGATGGTAATCATAAGGATCCAAACATCTGGAAATATAGTCAGTCCAATAATTTCTCCAATAAGTAACTGAATCCATATTGGCCACGGCAAAATGCAAGCGATCACAACAAGCATCATGGCTGCCATCATCCAGGTCTTTGGCATAGATTCTTGCCCAACATTCCTGTGGATCGAGGCTTATCTGAGTGATCTCGTCACAAACCGGTTCCGGAGGCAATTCGTCTTTTACAATCAGCAGGTAATTGAATGTGGTGTCGTTTTCACAGGCATCTCGCAGATTGAATTTAATTAAATGTGCACCAAATGGCAGGTAAATATGTATGGGATCCGGATAAGTGACTTCCCCATAAAGCGCGATCTCCTTCCCGGGATGACCTGGATCCGAATAGGTCGATTCATAATGCCAGGTCAGATCAAATATCGGGGTACATTCCTCGTTGACTTCAGGCCAGTAAAAGGTAGCACCGGCTTTGCAGTCATGGACATTGTATTCAACAACTGGTTCGGGAAATTTTTCAAAGCGGGGTGGAAAAGAATCAATGATGCGGATGTATTGAATATCAGTTATTTCTTCACCGGTGCACCAATCCTTGACAATCCAATTCCGACGAATGGTGTACGACTTACCGCAGGAGGGCAATACCATATCTTCATACAACGATACAATGTTGCAATGATCCAGGTTGGGATCAAGGTATTCACCATCAATACTCGGTGCATCAACCACACCTATGTTGATGCCCTGGATGATGTACGGAATCGGATGATAATACCCTTGATCATCCAGCGTACTGGTAACAAACGAATGGAGTCCCGGATTCAGACAGTCAATCTCTTCATCCTCCGGAAATCGAAGGTCATCCAAAGTCGCTCTTTCTACCCAAATCCGTTGATCACAGGATTGTTGATTCCCCCACAAATCGGATACCAGAATAGTCCGGTCGTAATAACCCACAAATCGGGAGGAGCAATTCAGGTGTGTAAACGTTTGATTCTGAATGGTTGTCGAGATATAGGGATCACAGCTCAAAGGGACCGGAGCTACTGGCAATGAATCCGTACAGGATATCGTGACATCCGCACAATTGATCACCGGTGGAAATTTCTTATCGATCCTGACCTCTCCCCAACAAGTAGCGCCATCAAACTGATTTCGGACCCGGTAGGTAAATAATGAACCTACATCATTTATGTCGATCCTATTACCGGAAATAGCATGCCCCAGATGATCCGTCAATAAAAGTTGAAAAGCATCCGTACAATTATAACTTCCTGAAAGCACATCCGCCGGAGTGATGACCCGATCGCATCCGGTGGTCAATGAGATGTGCACCAGGTCCTGACAAGAGGGCGATTCCACCGGTAAGCTACGGAATGAAAGAGGTGTGGCTTCACTTTCGCATCCCATACTCACGGCAGTCACATAAATGGTGGAGTCCTGCACACCGGAAGCAACTACCAGGGAAACACCTGTTGCGATTAAGGTACCTCCCAGGGAAGGATCGTCATCGTAAAAATTGTAGTAATCGGGCATGGTATCCATCGCGGTATAGGTATGCATACCCAAATCGCTCATTGTATTTTGAGCAAACCCATTCCACTCGGTTGCCGGATCAAACGGATCGCCGGGATTCATATCACCCTGATAGACCGTGGGTTTTCTGACCAGGGTATTGTCCTGTGTTGAGGTCAGTCCACTGCCCCATTGTCCTCCGGGGTCAAATCCAATCTGGCCGATCACATCGATGATGACACCATTTTTGGATAGCGTAATGGCATCGTCACCAGTGAAGCTGAGGTTATTATCGATCTGGTCCGTTAAGGCTAGAAATGCCATGTCCGCACCATTGTCACAAACAACGAAAGTACTCTGATCGGGCAGGATTCCGGAAAGATCTACCTGTGAGGTGGCGCTGGTGTTTCCGTTAAAATAGATTTCGATGGTGTAATTACCGGCGGCAAGGTCAACGGCCAGACCGGTACCGTTAAATATTTCCAGACATTTATTGAATCCACTGCCCTCAATGTATTCGGAGAAAAATAAGTCCGTGGTATTTCGCAATTGCGGAAATCCTCCACCGTCCGGGAAAACACTGGGTAACGGGTTACCACAAAATGTCTGATCGGTGGTATCAGGAGGTAAAATAAATGTACAGATATCGCAGGAAATGGTATCCTGCAAACGCAGGGTATCGTTGCATAGGTCCCCCACCAAAACCACTTCGGCTGGATCACCGCTGGGAATGTTCATCATAGAAACCAAAATCGTATCCGGGGCTATTTGCATGGTCATGGCACCGTGCGTGGATGAGGCGACCGAAACGGATTGGGTGGTTTGGACATACCAGAACAATCCATACGTCAACCCATCCAACGGACCGGAACATGGGTCAATCCCCTGGGTAATCAGAGCCAGAGAGTCGCACAAGGCAGATGAACAAACCGTTTCCGTATGACTGCCTATATTGCTGAATGTATTGTTGGGATAGCCAATCCATTCAAGAGAAGGATAAAATGCATCGGAACCGTCCGGATCACCCTGGCCGATCGTGGGCTTTCTTACCAAGGTATTGTCCTGTGTTGAGGTATCTCCCCCTCCCCATTGTGAACCAGGATCAAAGCCTATTTGTCCGATCACATCGATGTTCACTCCATTTTTAAGTAAAGCAACCGCATCGTCCCCATTGTAAAAGCCGGAACCGGAGGTTTGGTCCGATTGTCCCAATAAAGTGGGATCCGCACTACTTTGGCATAATACGAAAACATCCCCGGCAGCCACCATACCCGTCAAATTGACGGTGAGTCCCGCTGATGTACTGCCATTAAAGTATACGGCAATGGAATACATCCCCGCTGCCAAATCAATGGTGCCGGACGTTGGATTATAAATTTCTATGCATTTATTATTCGAATTTCCTTCGACGTATTCGGAGATGAACAATTCAGTGCAGGTGGAAGGAGAACTACATGCTTCCTGCACATGGGTTCCCAGGCTATCAATAAAATCCTGCGCATACATAATCCATTCCACACTGGGGTCGAAACTGACCGGATTCGACAGGATTCCTGATTGGATAGCCGGCCTTCGAACCAGCGTTTGATTTGCCGTGCTGGTTGAACCTCCAGTCCAGGCGGAGCCCGGGTCAACACCGATCACACCGATGATATCCAGCGTATCGGTACCCTTTAATAAGACGACGGCATCATCCCCATTGTAATTGATACCCGTTGAGGTCTGATCAGACAGAGTCAGAAATGGAGAAGTAGCACTGGTATGGCAGACCACAAAGACCTCTCCGGGGGCAAGCATTCCCGCTAAATTGACGGTATACGTAGCTGTGGTTGCTCCATTCGAGAACGTGTTTAGAGAGTAACTATTCGCACCCAGATCTACCGTTGATCCGGTCGGATTGTAAATCTCGATGCATTTGTTGAACGAGCTACCCTCGATGTACTCGGAAATGTAAAGATCGGAGCACGGCACCCGGCAGGGAGCCTGGACATGAGAACCCAAACTATCGATAAAATCCTGCGCATAACTTACCCATTCCACACTGGGATCGAAACTGGCTGGGTTGGCCATCACTCCGGATTGTACGGTTCGTCTTCGTACCAGGGTTTGATTTGCCGTACTGGCCGAGCCTCCGGTCCAGGCGGAGCCCGGATCGACACCAATCACGCCGATTATGTCCAGTGTATCGGTACCTTTTAATAAGACCACGGCATCATCTCCATTGTAATTGACGCTTGGCGAAACCTGATTTGCGAGAGCTAAAAAAGTAGCATCTGCGCTAGTATGGCAGACCACAAAAACCTCTCCGGGGGCAAGCATGCCCATTAAATTGACGGTATACGTAGGCGTAGTTGCTCCATTCGAGAACGTGTTTAGAGAGTAATTATTTGCACCCAGGTCAATGGTAGATCCGGTTGGATTGTAGATCTCAATGCATTTGTTGAATGAACCGCCTTCGATGTATTCGGAAATGTAAAGGCCAGAACAAGCTTGTCCAAAAAGGTTCGGTGCAGTAGATATTCCTATCGAGGCAATCAATAAGCCTACGTTGCGTAAGTTCATGGTTCAGGTCGGTTGTCAGCTACGAACTTACAACCTATCCCTTTACCTGAAAAGTAAATGACATTAAGAATTCTGTCCGGTGGACATTTAATCCTTTAAAACTTCATTCAGGTGCTTAAATTCTCCGGGATCAGACCACCCCCAATATCACCTGCCCAAAAAAAGCGGTCTCCACCTTTTCGTATGAAGACCGCTGTTAATTCATTTGATCCTAGTCCTATTTCCTCGTGAAAAGTTTATGAACTTCTTCTCTAGGGGCTAGTGCATTGGAGACGGTCTCCACGGTCTGATTGGCCGCCAGTTGAAATTCGGCATTTAGCGGCGTTTTTGTCGACGATGAACCCACATGTATGCCGTACGTACCTGCTTCGGCGATCCAGGCGGAAGCGGCCTCGTCAAACGAACATAAATCGCGTGGCTCGAGCGTAAAGGTCAAGGTTTCCGATTCTCCGGGGGCCAGCAATTTGGTCTTGCTGAAATCAACCAGAACACGGGCCGGTTTTTCCAGTTTACCTTCCGGAGCGCTCAGGTACACCTCTACCACTTCACGACCGGCAACCCTTCCGGTATTTTTAACCTCACAAGTCAAGGTTAAAACATCTTTAAATTCTTGTGAACTTAACGTAAGATTACTGTACTCAAAATTGGTGTACGATAGGCCAAAACCAAATTCATAAGCAACGGGCACTCCGAAGGTGTTGTAGTACCGGTAGCCTACGTAGATGTCTTCTTCATAAGTGACTTGCCAGGGAATGCGGCGCATGAATGACTGTCCCGAAAGATCCGGAGCTTCCTGAATATTGGCCTGACTGGCTGTCCCGGGGAAATTCTTAGCGGTTGGCACATCCTGATAGGAGATGGGAAATGTCACCGCCAATTTACCGGAAGGATTGACCACGCCTTTCAGTACATCAACCACCGAATTGCCCGCTTCCTGGCCGGGCTGCCAAACACATAAGATGGCATCGGGCTGATCTTTCCAACTTGCCGTCTCGACCACGCCACCCGTATTCAGGATCACGACCACTTTTTTACCTGCAGCCTGAAAGGCATCACTTACGTTTTTAACCATGGATTTCTCGGTAGCGGACAAATAAAAGTCACCTGGCTCGGCCTTCCGATCTCCGCCTTCGCCGGCATTTCGACCCAGGGTTATCAAGGCAATGTCGTCTTTTGCAGCCATCTTACTGGCCAGGGTTTTGGTAACCTCCATTTCAGTAGGAGGCCGGTTTCCACTCATAAAAGCTTCAAAGAAATTCCGGGGAGCAGGTTGTTTCGCGCGGAAGTCCTTGATGTATTCATCATAGGTATTTCCCAATTCTTCATCCAGGGCAAGACCACCATTTTTCAATCCATCGATCAGCGATATCGTATAAGCCTCATTCACATCACCACTTCCGGTGCCACCGGAAATAAATCCATAGGATGTCGTGCCAAACACGGCCACTTTGCTGACTCCTTCTGCAAATGGCAACGCGGCATTGGCATTTTTCAATAAGACGAATCCTTCACTGGCTGCTTGCCTGGTGAGGGCAGCGTGGGCTTTCAAATCCGGATTATTGGATGGTGTATAGCCGTTTTGTTTTGGTGATCTGAGCATTCCTTCCAGGATGCGGGTGACATTTTGATTCAATACACTTTCCTGCATTTTGCCTTCCTTGACGGCGTTGACGATGTCGTGATAATATTGTTCGGTGCCTGGCATCAACAGGTCATTACCCGCTTCCATCATTGCGACTGCGTCCTGACCACCACCCCAATCGGTCATCACATAACCATCGAATCCCCAATCATCCCGTAGCACCTTAGTGATCAGGTCTTTGTTCTCAGGGGCATAGGTTCCGTTGATCAGGTTGTATGAAGTCATTACGGTCCAGGGCTGGGCTTCCCTGACGGCCATTTCAAATCCACGCAGATAGATCTCGCGCAGTGCCCTCTGGCTTACGATTGTATTTGCGGATTGTCTTTGCGTTTCCTGATTATTGGCTGCAAAGTGTTTAATCGAATTACCCACCCCATTCGATTGGACGCCCTGGACCATTGCAACAGCCATCTTACCGGTAACCAGTGGGTCTTCTGAATAATATTCAAAATTCCGGCCGCATAAGGGATCACGCTGAATATTCATTCCTGGTCCCAGGATCACATCGGCATTGTATTCGAGAACTTCATTGCCCATCGCTTCACCCACTTTATGCACCAGTTCAGTGTCCCAGCTGGAAGCCAGTAATGTCGCGATCGGAAATGCCGTACAATAGTAAGTCCGGTCTTCACCTTCCCGTTCGGGAGCTACGCGTAATCCGGCTGGTCCATCGGCCAGGACCTGGGTGGTGATCCCCAACTCCGAAAATTCAGCAGTAAATCCGGCCGCTCCGGGCAGGTCTTTGCGAATTTTATCCACCATCGCATAGTACGATGAGTCCATGGTCTTTTCCCGATTGCCAAACATTCGGGCAATGGAGTCAGGCAATCCTGGGAAAAACATTCCTGTACCTACCACCAGTTGTGCCTTTTGTTCCAGGCTCATCTTGCCGACGATTTCCTGGACATTGGGTTTGGCTTTAGGCTGTTCTTCAGTTGTTTGGGTCGTACAGGTACAAAAACCGACCAGGAAAATCCCCAGGGCGGCAATTGTCCAACTTAATGAAAATCTGGAATTCATAATGTAATGGTTTGTGTGAATTCTCCTGTCGGGATGACAGTCGATTTTCCCACAAGATACTTATTGTAACAAAATGTTACAAAGGAATATTGCCATGTTTTTTGGTAGGAGGTGACTTTCTTTTGGTTTGCAGAATCGCAAATGAACGCAACAATTTCTCACGGGTAATTTCCGGTTCAATGATTTCATCGACATAGCCACGTTCAGCAGCCAGGTAGGGATTGGCAAATTTGGCCGCATACAACTGTTCCATCTCCCGAAGTTTTTCATCCGGCTTGTCGGCAGCGGCAATTTCTTTTCGGAAGATGATCTCGGAAGCTCCTTTGGCGCCCATGACGGCAATCTCTGCCGACGGCCAGGCATAATTGAAATCCGCACCAATGTGTTTGGAATTCATGACATCGTAGGCGCCTCCATACGCTTTACGGGTAATCACGGTAATGCGCGGGACCGTTGCCTCGCAAAAGGAGTACAGTAGTTTCGCCCCATTGGTGATGATGGCATTCCACTCCTGATCTTTGCCGGGCAAAAAGCCGGGTACGTCAACAAGTACCAACAACGGAATGTTGAACGCATCACAAAAACGTACAAAACGAGCTCCTTTCTTACTGCTATTCACATCTAAAACGCCAGCAAGATGAGCGGGTTGATTGGCGACGATCCCAACGCTGCGTCCACCGATCCGGGCAAAACCAATCACAATATTCGGAGCATAGTTTGCATGCAATTCGAAAAAGGAGTCACGGTCGATGATGCCCTCAATGACCGTTTTCATATCGTAAGGATGTTGAGGATTGTCGGGAATGATATCGTTCAGTTCGGGTCGCAATTCCCGTGTCCCCAAATGACAAGGGAGCACTGGCGTTGTCAGCTTATTGTTTTGGGGCAAATACGAAAGCACATTCCGGATCGCCATCAGGCATTCGACATCATTTTCAGCGACTAGATGCGCAACGCCTGACTGGGTAGCATGGGTCACGGCGCCGCCCAATTCCTCTGAACTGATGGATTCATTCGTAACGGTCTTGACCACATTCGGTCCGGTAACAAACATGTAAGAGGTGTGGTCAACCATGAAAACAAGATCCGTAATTGCCGGACTATATACCGCTCCTCCGGCACAAGGCCCCATGATCGCACTGATCTGCGGAATGATGCCGGATGCAATCGTATTCCGGTAAAAAATATCGGCATAGCCGCCCAGGGAAACAACACCTTCCTGGATGCGTGCGCCACCTGAATCATTCAGTCCAATGACCGGGATGCCATTAGCCATTGCCAGATCCATGATCTTGCAGATTTTTTCGGCATGCGCTTCGGAAAGCGATCCACCAAAAACGGTAAAATCCTGGGAGAAGACGTAAACCGGCCGGTTGTTGATCGTGCCATAACCGGTGATGACCCCATCACCATAATATTTCTCCTGGTCCATGCCAAAATCCACCGAACGATGGGTTACCAGCATTCCCAATTCTTCGAAGGAGTTTTTGTCCAACAATACTTCAATTCGTTCCCGGGCAGTCAGTTTGCCTTTCTCATGCTGGTGTTGAATGCGATGGGATCCGCCACCCTGATGGGCCAGATCTTTCTTTTCATGGAGCTTCGATAAGGCTTTCTTCATCGTTGAAAAGCTTTTTGCAGCGACTTTTTCCAAAAATACCAACGCAACCGGATGACTTCGATACCCATTTTCCATCCATCGGAGAGCAACCTGATTTTAGAATTATCCTGATGATCCCAATCCACGGGCATCTCCTGGATCTTCCATCCGGCCTTCCTGGCTTTCCACAGCAATTCAATGTCGTGGGCCCATCCGAAGGTAATCAAATTGTCAAAAAGCGATTGGGCATAACGGGTCGGATACCACTTAAATCCGCACTGGGTATCCAGGTACGGCAACCCACTGCTGATGCGGATAAATAGATTGAAGAGACGACCGGACCATTTACGCGTTCCCGGCACCTTGATGCGTGACATCCGGTGTTCTCTGGAGCCAATGTAAATGGTTTCCGGCCCGATGGCCTGCGGTGATTGAAACCACTGGAGTATCATCGAAGGAGGAGTTGCCACATCGGCATCCATGGTCAACGTGTATGCATTAACTGCTTGCAGAACTCCATGCCGGAGCGCGTAGCCCTTTCCATGGTTTGGCGCATATCTGAGAAGCAATATTTCCGTTTCCGGAATGCCCACAAATAAGGACTGCATTTTTTCAAATCCGGTATCGGTTGAACCATCATCCACCAGGATTAACTGGAGTGGAGCCGGCCAATGTGTACTGAATTCTACCAATGAATGATGCAATACATCCAGGCGGTCAAATTCATTATAACAGGGAACCACAATGCTCAGGGAAGGCCAATGGCTTGCCCTTTCCGATGCATGTTGTGATTCCTCAGGCATTGTAAATAGGTCTAATTTTGTGTGTAATGAGCCACCAAGTGAAGCGTCAGTTCGTTACTTTTGCGCCGGTAAAACTAAAATAAAATGGATCCAAAACAAATGCTTTCAACCCGTGTCCAGCAAATGACTGAATCCGCCACACTACGCATGGCTCAAAAAACCAGAGAGCTTAAAGCAAAAGGCATCAGCGTCATTAACCTCAGCATCGGAGAACCGGACTTTGACACTCCTGCACATATTAAGGAAGCTGCAAAAAAAGCATTGGACGAAGGATGGACCAAGTATTCACCGGTGCCTGGTTACGACGACCTCCGGCAAGCCATTTGTCATAAATTAAGCAGGGATAATGGATTGCATTATGCCCCCAATCAAATTGTTGTCAGCAATGGCGCCAAACAGTCCATCGCCAACATCGCATTGTCCTTATTGGATCCGGGTGATGAAGTGATCATATTTGCCCCTTACTGGGTATCGTATAAAGACATTGTGGAGTTCGCAGGTGGCAAGGCCGTTATCTTAAGTGCGGACATTGATCAGGATTTCAAGGTTTCCGCTGAACAACTGGCGGCAGCCATCACTGACAAGACTAAATTTATTCTCTTCTCCTCACCCTGCAACCCATCGGGATCGGTTTTTTCCAAAGAAGAACTGGAGGCCATTGCCAAGGTCATTTTGGATCATCCTTCATTGTTGATCGTTTCCGATGAAATTTATGAGTTTATCAATTTTGGTGAAAAGCATCATAGCATTGGTAGTTTACCCGGGATGCTGGATCGCACCATCACGGTGAATGGCTTTTCCAAAGGTTTCGCCATGACCGGATGGCGACTTGGTTTCATGGCTGCACCGGCCTGGCTGGCCAGCGCATGTAATAAAATCCAGGGCCAGGTGACATCAGGCGCTTCCTCCTTCGCTCAGCGGGCTGCAAAATTCGGACTGGAATCCGACCTGACACCGACCTTTGAAATGAATCATGCCTTCCGCCATCGTCGCGATCTGATCATCAAGCTCTTTTCCGAAATCCCGGGGGTCCGCACCAATGAGCCACTGGGGGCATTCTATTTGTTGCCGGATGTCAGTGCCTATTTTGGCAAGAGTGATGGAGTCAACACCATTGCAAACGCCGATGATTTTGCTGAATACATACTGGAAAAAGCGCATGTGGGAATAGTCTCAGGAGAAGCTTTCGGTGCTCCGAATTGCATTCGCATCTCTTATGCGGCCTCGGATGAGGAAATCATCGATGCCGCCGACCGCATCAAAAAAGCACTCTCTGAACTGCATTAATCCGGCACCCGGACAAAACGAAAATCCTTCAATTGAATCAACTCAAAATGTTGGTTCTCATAATACTGGATCTTTTCCACAGCCGCTTGTTCGGCCGATTTGGACTGACTGACAGGATATACCGGTTTAAAGGCAAATTGCATGTAAACCGGATCTGAATAGGTCTCGGTATCCAGATAAAATTGGAATTGATTGCCGTATTTTTTTAGCATCCGGCCGGCAAATACAATTTGATCGTAGGCTTCCAATGCATCTTCTGAGACGAAGGTATTGTACTCCGATTGGAAATACCGTTTTAGGGCTTGATAATCCGTGCTGGTGTTACGGACCAAACCGGTTTCCAGAATGTATATATTACTGGTATTGAAGAGGTCGTAATCGGTCTCAGCCAATGACTTCATTTGCGGGAGGATATAGGTAGTCACCTGATAATCAGGTGGAATGATCCCAATCTTGCGCAACATCGCATAAACAAACCGGCGCTCTGACTCCGCAAAACGAAAATGTGGGATAATAAAAACGTTTGGTATTCCGGCAGTGACGACCGAATCAGGAAATGTATTCTGCAAGTCCATGGTTTCATCATGGACCACAAATGAGATGTACTTCGATTCGTCTCCGAAAAAATTCTTAAAATACTCTTCCCCTTCCCGGTAGACCAAAAAAATCTGAGCATTAGGATACCGCGTTGCTATGTCATCCATGATGAACTGACAATGAGTTTGGTAGCCGGGTTTGCTGAGAATGTAGTAAGGATTATCCACGCCATACTGGCTAAAGCTGGTCCAGGGGGTGATCATGGGCAGTTCGTGATCCTTCGCATAGTTCGCCATCGATTCCACCATATTACGACGATAAGGACCCAGGATCAAATCGGTTTGTTTAAAATCGGGATCCTCCAGAATCTGGTCCATTTCAGTCTGCGAGTTTTCCGTGTCGAATACCTTGGCATCCAAATAGATCCCTTCCCGTTCAAGCTTTTTGATTCCTTGTTCAAAACCCACCAAATACTGGACAAACTTTTCCGTGACCGGGGAGATTTTTTCAGATCCCGCAGAAACATCCTGCGATTGCAGCGGAAGCAGCAGAGACACCTGATACCGGTCTTTGAGTTTGGATTCAGGACGCAAGTCTTCAAAAGTTTCATCCGTGACCGGGGCAGGCAAAGGCAATTCTGCAAGAATGGCCGTATCGACCTTGCTATTCGAGGGATTAGCCGGTTCCCATTGTCCTGACTTAGGATTATAGACCCTGCCCGGAGTATGTGCCGGAGTTCCGGTTGTTTCGGGTTTGTGGGCCGTTGCTTTTTTGGTAAAGGAACAATTGGACATAATGACCAGTAGCAATCCCCAGACCAGAAAAGTCATCCATGCGTTATTCCCATTCAATGGTTGCCGGCGGCTTGGTACTGATATCATAGACCACTCGATTTATCCCTTTGACCTGATTGATGATTTCGTTACTGATTTTAGCGAGTAAGTCATGGGGCAATTTACTCCATTCAGCGGTCATTCCATCCACCGAATTCACTGCCCTCAATGCCACCACATATTCATAAGTTCGTTCATCGCCCATTACTCCTACCGACTGGACATTTAAGAGGATGACCGCCGCTTGCCAGACTTGATCGTACCACCCGCTTTCCCTGAGGTTGTTAATAAAAATGGCATCCGCTTCCTGCAACAATCGAATCTTCTCTTCCGTAATTGCTCCAAGAATACGAATACTGAGTCCAGGTCCTGGGAATGGATGCCTGCTGATGATTACCGGTGGAACACCGAGCGCCAGTCCTACTTGCCGCACTTCATCCTTAAAGAGAAAACGAAGCGGCTCCAGTAATTTAAGATTCAGGGTATCGGGCAAACCGCCTACATTATGATGCGATTTAATGGTCGCACTAGGTCCGTGTACCGAAAGGCTTTCGATGACGTCCGGGTAAATGGTACCCTGTGCCAGCCAACGAATATCCGTCAACTTATGCGCTTCTTCATCGAAAACATCGATAAACATTTTCCCGATGGTTTTGCGTTTGGTTTCCGGATCGGATATTCCGTCCAGAGCATCCCAAAACCGGTGTTTGGCATCAACACCAATAACATGGAGACCATGTTCTTTATAGGCGGCCAGCACTTGTTCAAATTCATTCTTACGAAGCAATCCATTGTCTACAAAGATGCAAGTCAATTGATCTCCGATGGCCTGCTGTATCAGGTAAGCACACACGGTGGAATCCACCCCGCCTGAAATCGCCATGATCACTTGCTGATCCCCTACCTCCTCTTTGATTTGCCGCACGCTCTCCTGGATAAATGAATCGGGAGTCCAATCGGCGCGGCACCCGGCTATCTGGTAGAGGAAATTGCTGAGGATTTTCCTGCCCTGGAGGGTATGTGTCACTTCGGGATGAAATTGCAATCCGTAGATGGGTTGTCCGTGACGTTTACCGCGGAAGGCGGCTACCGGGATCCCTTCGGTACTCGCCAGCAATTCAAATCCATCCGGGATTTTGAGGATGGTATCGGCGTGGGACATCCAGACCTGACTGTTCTTGTCCAGGCCGGTAAAAATGGCATCGTCCAGATTGATGTTTAGTTCAGCTTTCCCATACTCACGCTTTTGGGAACGTTCGACCTCTCCCCCCAATTCCTGGGCTACGTACTGGGCGCCATAACAAACCGCAAGGACCGGAGTATGTCCGAGGACATGGTCCATGTTTACATGCAAAGCTTCCTGATCCTTGACCGAATACGGGCTTCCCGATAAAATGATCGCTTTCCATTCTTCAGGATGGGAAATGGTAAAATTGTATGGTTGGATTTCGCAATACACGTTGGCTTCGCGTACACGACGGGCAATAAGTTGGGTGTATTGAGACCCAAAATCCAAGATTAAAACCTTCTGATCCATAGGAGTGATTAATCGACGAGCCCGCGGCCCTCTTTCTTTATTAGTCCATCATCCTGCAACTGTTTCATTACTTTATCCAGGATGCCATTAATAAAATCTTTGCTTTTGGCCGTACTATACTGTTTGGAGACCTCTACGTATTCATTCAACGTCACTTTGGTGGGAATGCTTTTAAAATAAAGGAACTCGGCGATGGCCATTTTTATCAGGATGGTATCAATCAATGCCAGACGCTCTACATCCCAGTTTTTAAGCGTTGGTTCGAAAATTTCCTGGATCTTGGCATCATCCTGGGCGGTACGGTTCAGCAGTTGGATACCAAATTGGTACGTTTCACTTTGAACCTGGTACTCATCCAGAAAATTGGCCTCGGCCGGCAACGCCTTCAAAGATTTTTTGACCGCTCCAACCACCAGGGACTTATCATCTTCCCAGGTGGCGTACAAATCCTCCACCATCTCATTGAACACTTCATTACGACGAATGAAGCGGTACAACTCATGGAGAATGTCCACGTGATCATCATCCGTGGCATTTTCATTCTGGATGTAAGCCCGGTAAGGCTCTTCTGCCGAGAAATCTTTGTACATTTTTCGGATTAGATCCTGGTCTATTCTGGCCTCGAAATGCATTTCCTTAAATTTCTTTTGCAGGACCGGATGCTTTACCAGACTCTGAATCAGGGCATTGGTGTAAAACTTATCGGTAAATTTAAGGTCTTCTTCGGAAGGCAGATATTTAGCGTGCCTTTTTTGGGCATCAACTTTAGCGAAGCGGCAGATTTGCAACAATGCGTATAGGTTGAACAAATAAAGCACAAAAGAATTTTCGGTGCTTTTCTCATAGGCGCGCAAGGCCTGTGCAATGGTTAGTTCTTCATCCCTATTCAGCGCATACAGCGCCTGCATCACTTTAACTCGGATATTTCTTCTACTTAACATGAAACGCTTTAGTCATGTCCTGGATAAAACGCAAAGTAAGGCAATTTTTGTGTGATAACCGGAAGGCTATCTCGATCATTTCCCAAAAATTATTAATACCTCACTGTTGCATCCAATTTTTTTCCACTTCTGCAAATCCCGGAATATGGTTAATGTGCCACTTCTTAAGAATAACACCTTCTTTCATCAACACCAAACCCGGATTGGATCGTATTATGGTTTTTAACAATATATCATCGGCTTCGTAGAATGGAATACGGACCCCCACCGCCTGCCGGAAAGCATCTCTTTTTTCCAGGCTGGCACCACCGGCAACAACATAAATGGACTTACCGGCAGCCTGGGCAGCCTCGATAAAGGGCTTCAACCGGGCATAGTTTGTTAATAATGTACGGTCCCATTCATAGCTTACTTCCGTCACTTCCTTCGGAGTTACCCGGTAAGAAGTAACTAATCGGATGCTATCTCCTTCCAGTACCGTATCCACCTGCATGACAGTATCCTGAACCGTCACCTGATGGGTATGTTCTTCCGCAGCAAGCTTGTAAGAAACGATCATAAAACTGTAGTCCGGATTGGCCAGTACCTCTTCGGTTATCTCATCTCCATTTTCATCGTAAAGGGCAAAATCGGAAATTTTAGTTGGTTTGATTGCCGGCTCACTGAGAATCTGCTCAGCACTCCAATCGCTCTTCGGGTAGTTGGCCAAATTGGCCATGTATTGTTCATAAGGCAATTCGACGACCTTGGCGCTGGATTTATTGGTTAGCCGGTAGCCGGTGATCTGGCGGCTGCTCATGGCTTCGATCTCCGCATTCCGTTGCTGATAGACATTAACCCCTTCCTTGAAAGGGCGAAAATCGGAAGATGGTAAATTCCAAAGGTAATTGTTCATTGAAAAAAGGGTCAATCCTACTGCTGACACCACCGTGATGATGTGACGGATCGGGCCGGTCAGCAATTGATGGAAGTTCTTATGCTGGAAAAGGAAGATCAGAGCGGGTACGGTCAATACTACGTCTTTAAAGAATGAAGTTCTCGGATCAAGAACCAGAAAATCGCCAAAACAACCGCAATCGGTAACTCTCATTTGTTCTTTTACCCAGGGGCCCCAGGCACTGAATTCAAAAAAAGTGTTATTGCTTGGCACATAGCCGGTTAGAAATGTAAAACCCGTCAGAGCCAGGAAGAAAATTACAATGAGGAAAAACAACCAACTGGTTAACCTTGGCTTCCACCCGATGATCAATGCAAATCCCAGGACGATTTCCAAAACGATCATGAAGACACTGAATCCGATGCTATGTTCGGCAAACCAGGGGAACGATTTAGCCAGAAAACTGAACCAGGTTGGCTCAAGGGCTGCCTGAAATTCGGCAAAATACTCCTCCATTTTAAAGGCCGTCCCCATCGGGTCAATGGCTTTCACCCATCCGGAAATAATAAAAAGGACACCGGCCCAGTTCTGTAAGAAACTCACCCAGGTCCTCTTTTGTTTTTTCAGCACAAAGACCAACAATAAGGTCAACGCCAAAGCAATGACGGTGATGAGTAAAACCAATTTTGTAAGCGTCATGATTGTTGTTCTTTTAGTTTGATCAGACAAAAAACCCCGTAATTGATGATGTCCTGATAGTTGGCATCAAGACCTTCACTGATCAGGGTTTTGCCTGCATTGTCTTCAATTTCTTTGATCCGCAAAAGTTTCATCAATATAAGATCGGTCATGGAGGATATCCTCATATCACGCCATGCCTCTCCGTAGTCGTGGTTTTTGCGTTCCAGCAAAGCTTTGATAATGACCGATTCTTCGCCATACCAGTCCATGGCTTGTTGTGGATCAATCTTATAGTCCGGATCACGGGGAGGATGTTTCAATTGGATCAACGCCATGATCGCATAGTTGATGATCCCGATGAATTCTACATCCATGCCTTCGTCCACCTTTTGTTTCTGGCTGGACTGAAGGGTTCGAATTCGTTTCGCTTTGATGAAAATTTGATCGGTTAGTGATGCCGGGCGCAATATCCGCCATGCCGTCCCGTAGTCGCGGGTCTTTTTTTCAAAGATGTCGAAACATTCGGCAACAATCTTGTCAAAAGCGGCAAGCGTTTGGTTCACTTTATATTTTTTGCAAATATAAGGGATTGAGGCTTAGATTTGAGTGAATTGGGATTCCTGTTTTTCAGAATTCAAAAACCTGGATAGCCATGGAAACGTATGATTTGATTGTTGTCGGCGTGGGTTCGATGGGTTCAGCCACTTGTTACGCCCTGGCCGGAAGGGGCCTGAAGGTCCTGGGTATCGAGCGCCATCGACTGGGACATGAATTTGGCTCCCATTTGGGACAATCGCGCTTGATACGGAAAGCGTATTTTGAACATGCGGATTATGTACCACTATTGCAAAGGGCTTATGAGCTATGGGATGAGGTGGAAGCTCAAACCGGTTGTCAACTATTTTACCGGACTGGCCTGTTGTACCATGGCCGACCTGATCATGATCTCATCTCCGGAAGTTTATATTCTGCAGCAACGTATCGGATAGAAATGCAGGAAATAAACCCTGCGGAAGTGCACAAGGCCTATCCCCAATTCACGTTACCACCGGATTATGTTTCATACCTGGAACCCGATGCCGGTTTTCTGCGACCGGAACTCGCTATTCAAATGATGGGAGCTTTTGCCCAATCGCATGGTGTCGATTTGCATTTTGATGAGTGGATGACGGATTATGTGCGATCCGGTCAGGGCTGGGCGGTACATACCAACCGCGCCGTTTATTCCTGTGAAAAGTTGATCATCACCTCCGGTGCCTGGACCAGCCGGCTTTTACCACAATTAACCCTCCATCTGCGGGTTACCCGCCAGATACTCGGATGGCTGCATAAAAAATCCGGACCGGGTGTCTCCTTACAACAATTTCCTTGCTGGATTCTGGCCGATGATACGCTGGGAGGTGCATTTTATGGATTCCCGGAATTACCTCCGGATCCCTTTGGAATGCCTTCCGGATTAAAAATCGCCCATCATCATCCCGGTATGGAAATCCTACCGGAAGACAAGGATCAATCCATCCAAGCCCATGAGCTGGAAGCGTTGGAATATGGTTTGCGCGTTTACCTGGGAGAAGTCAAAGGTTCCTGGTCCTCCTTCCAGCACTGCATGTACACCATGTCCCCGGATGAACATTTTGTTCTTGACCAACTTCCCGGGCATCCGGGTGTTTGGATCGCTGCCGGCTTCAGCGGACATGGCTTCAAGTTCGCTCCGGTCATCGGGGAAATCATGGCCGATTTGGCGACGTCAGCATCATCGGCATTACCAATTTCCTTCTTGTCTCTGAAGCGCTTTCAGAAACCGGAGAACCCATTTCACCGGTGAAAAGCTAACTTTGTGCAATGCATATTGGGTCCTTTCAAACGATTGAATCCGGCTCCACCGGGCTTTACAAAGAAAAAGGGAGCAAATTTCTGGCCTATGCCTACCCCATTGATGATGAATCCGCGGTTAAAATCCACCTGGAGAAGCTGAAAAAGGAACACCCAAAAGCCAGGCACCATTGCTTTGCATTCCGGTTACTTCCTGATGGCCGTTTATATCGCGCGAACGATGACGGAGAGCCTTCAGGTACTGCCGGAAAGCCCATTCTGGGCCAATTGCTGTCGTACAATTTAACCGATGTCCTGGTGGTGGTGGTCCGCTATTTTGGAGGCACCAAATTGGGGGCGTCGGGTTTAATTCAGGCCTATAAAGCAGCCGCCCGCGATGCGCTGGAGCAAGCCAGTATTTGTACCCGGATTGTGACTCAAAAATTTCAGATCGCATTCCCGTTTGCTGTGGCTGGAGAGGTCATGCAGGCGCTCAGCCGGAACCAGGTCACTATCCTGAATGAAAATTATACCAGCGAGGGCCAAATTGCTTTTTCAATTCCTGTTACGGAATCAGGAACCATTTTACATCATCTAAAAAGCCAGCTTGCCGGGTTTGACGGAGAAGATGCGGCCATGGATGATGTGTTGGTGGAGAAGAAAATAAAGATTTATCCTCCGGGAAACTAATTATCCCGGGTGGTTTACGCCGGCTTAACGGACGAGCGTTACATCACCGGAAACAGTTACTTCACGTTGAACGGCCGGACAGAAATAAGTCACCCGGAACGCATAGACACCCGGAGGCTGGAGATAACCGCCCAGTCGACCATCCCATCCCTCGTTGATGTCCGACGTTTGGAAAAGTCTGCTGCCCCACCGGTTGAAAACTTCAAACGAAGTAATGGAGGGCAGTTTCGAATACAGATAAAGCACATCATTGCGCCCGTCCCCATTTGGCGAGAACACGTTGGGCACAACAACCAAATCATCGGCACACGCCGCCAACTGGCCGATTTGGACAGCCACCAGGTTGGTACACCCGGTAGAAGGATCGGTTACCAATACCTGATAAAGTTGCTCCTGCAGTGGGTTGGCTGATGGGGAGGGACAGTCTACGCAACTCAATCCATCGGGAGGTGACCAGGCATACGTCCAGTTTGGGTCCAGCTTAAGCGGTTCGATTTGCACCGCATCCTGTAACCATATTATGGAAGGCGGATAACCGGGTTGTGGTACATCAATGACTTTTACCTGGGTCGAGGTGGTACTGTCTAAGCAGCCTTTGATGCTACCCGTAGCTTCAACCGTTGTCTGCTGATTGGCAATAAACCAACCCATTTCATTACCCAGGCGATTAATGTAACTGGGCCAAACCACATCATCAACCAACCCATCAATGCGAACCATCGCCGTATCTCCGGCACAAACCGTATCACCGATCAAGCGGAATGGAACCCGGTCAGTCACCTGCACCAGGACGCTATCGGTTAACTGGCACCCCGTTGAGGTAATGGCATAACCATAATACGTATCGCGGTCAGGCATTACCTCCTGGGTTCCGTTGCCCTGCCCGATCACATGAGGAGCTGGAAGCCATTGGACCGGTTGAGGGCCGGTTCCTGCCAACGTGAGGGTAGCTCCCCGGCAGATCACCGTGTCCGGAGTAACGGCGAGTTCATCCAACCTTAAAACCCGGACGATCAAAGAATCAAAGGCATTACATCCCAGGGAGTCAATGATTCCAACCAGATATTTTCGGGTTGTATCCGGGAAGGCGACCGGGTCCGGGCAATAGGTACAGGACAACTGGTCGCTGATATGCCAGTAGGGATTTTGGCCTTTCAGGACTTGTAATTGGATGGAATCTCCCTGGCATATCTCAACGTCTTGACCTAAGATACCCGACGTTCGGGGTAATACCCTTATGTAAATACTGTCGCTGGCAGAGCACCCGAAGTCTGATGTCAGGGTTACTGTATGCCAGGCGCTGGTTAGCGGAGCCAGCACGGGATTGTAACACTCCTGGTAACAATTAAGACCAGGAACCAGGCTATCCCATTGAATGTGAAAGTTGGTGAACGGACGGTTGAGGGTTAGCTGGGTGATCTCATCCGGACAGAGGACTGTGTCTCCCTGGATAGAAATGTCCGGTATCGAATCCTTGCCGAAGTAAACGAGCACCGAATCCGTGGTGATGCAATCGTTGGGATTGGTCACCTGTAACATCACGCGTCCATCCTGATCCGGGCGGTACCAAAGACTGTCGCAATCCGGGCATTCGCTTCCGTCAGGGAAATTCCATACGTATCTATTGACCGGTTGCCAGAGGCTGTCCCGCAACAAAACGGAGTCACGATAACACAGATGGATCGCATCGGGCAAACCCGTCGGTGCGGACTCTTTCAAAGTTAAATGGCCTTCGATGGTGTCCCGGCAACCGGCGTTGGTCACATTAACCATGACCAGTTGATATTGCCCTCCGTCAAGTGGATAATCCAGGTTACGCCGATAATTTATGGTGTCGCCATTGAGGATCCACAGGGTGCTATCGATAAATCCTTCAGGCAGGACGGTCTGATTGGCTACCTCCAACGGATAGGGTGCACAGGCAATGGTATCGGGAAACAACCACTGATTGACCGGCTTCGGACCTACTTTGATGTAACCAGGGAGGAATAAAGTATCGTGGCAGAACCCATCGGCAGCCGTAACCTGCACATCATAACGACCTACCTTGGGTAAATAAAAAGAGGTCTCGAAGGCATTGGTTGAAATGGTGGTATCCGGATGGATCAGTTGCCAGTTGAAGTCACGTATCTGGTGGTTGGAATAACTGAGATTGTACAATTGAACAATAGGATTCAGGGAATCACAGAAATCTATGGTTGGAATGTCGATTTTGATTGACAACTCATTAACCGGAATTGGCGGCGTGGTGAAAGGCAACAAACACCCAAAGGTGTCACGGATCAAAATGGTCGGCGCATAGTTACCGGCATTTTGGTATACATATTCAAAGGTCAGGGAGTCACGTACGGCATTGATCGAGTCGATGGTGCCTTCACCGGCATCCCAAAAGACATCATACTGATCATTGAGTACCAAATCGAACTGAACCCGTGTAGGTGCACAGGTCGAATCAATCGTTCGTTCCAGTGTACCGGTTGGCCCTCCGATGGTCAATGCTGAAACATGGGTACTGGTATCGCTGCATCCAGGTATCAGATCCGCAATCAGGCGAATGGAATATACCCCAGGCTGAGTGTATATGTGGGTCGGTCCAAACGCCTTGGAATCACTGGTTTTGTCCCCAAAGGACCAGGTAAAATCCGTAGCCCCGCTGGACAAATTATAAAAATCTGTTTCATACGGCGGGCAATAATAATAATCCGTATCCATGGCAAAGGCAGCGACGGGATTATCAATACGAATGGTATTGGCATATTCACCCACACAGCCTACCGTATCTTCCAGGTGAAGGGTGACGGTAAAAGTTCCTGAATCCGGAAATGAATAGGTAAATGATGGCTCATGCCGGATTTCTCCGTTTCCCAAATTCCAGGTGATGTCCACCGGATTGACGGGCGTGATGGCTGTTAGCTGCACCGCTCTGGAAGAACAGGACAGCGAATCCAGTTCAAAGGACCCGGCCACCTGATTGACATTCAGAACCACAGAAACCGAATCCTCACACCCCCATCCATCGCGGGCAAACAGGGATAAGGTATGTGCTCCGGCAAGCTGGGGTACATAAATGTTGCTGCTGTCAGGCAACGGTGTTTGATCTGCCCACAACCGGCGCTCGGCAATCGTCGAAAAATAGGATGTACTCAGATCATTGATCCGGACGGTATCCTGCAAACAAACCTCGGACCGATCGAGCTGGAGAATTGATGTGGCCTGATTGACCGCAATGCTATCCGTCAGTTGCAACGTATCCGCACAACCGTTCCGGTCGACGATCATCGCTTCCACCGGGGCGTATTTGCCTGGTTTACGGTATGGGACGACGATCCGGCTGGAATTGATCTGGACATTGCCCGCACCATTGGCTACCACTTCAATATTCTTGAGATCCTGGCTGGCATTGGGGATGATCAGATTGAACGGGATACATCCGCTATCCCTGACCATTCCAAACTGAATCGAGGGATCTCCCACGTAAATGGGTATCCGCTTGTGATCAGAACATAGCGACTTTTTGTTAAAGGCCTGCAATTCGACGTAATAGGTTTCACCCGGAGGAAACTGGATGACCGGGTTTGCCAGGGATGATGTATCATCGACCCGGTTGGGTACACCAAAATCCCAGAATAATGAATCGTAGCCTTTGGATTGATTGGTAAATTGAATGCTCCCGTCTCCACAGTTAAACCGGTAGGTAAAATCCGCTTTGGGATCTTGCACCACCACCCCTTTCGGTTTCGCGCGGGAACTGGTACAACCATTATAACTGGCGGTGAGCGTGATGCCAATGTTTCCCGGGTCCTTAAAAATCACCTTGGGATCTTGCTCTTCAGATTGCTGGCCATCAGAAAATGTCCAGCTCCAGCCATTGACCCGATCATCGGAAAGGTCCTGCAGATAGACGGTATCCTTGATGCACACCGTATCCGGAAAGATAGAAAAGTCTACATCAGGTAACTCGCCGCCCTGGACATAACCAGGCAGGATTAATGAATCAATGCACCCAATATTGTTCTCAACGACAAACTTTACATCGTAGACTCCGTCACGTTTGATGTTCCAGTCCAGGCTCCGGGAGGTTCTCGTGAACGAAGTATCACCGGTTATCTCCCAACGCCAGCGTACGCTGGGATCCAGGCCCTGGGTAAGGTCTTCAAGATGGGCATTGAGTGGTATGCACCCCACGATGCTGTCGGAAATTACAGCCTGCCAATCGTACAAAACGACCGGCCCCGCAACTGCCGTGTCGGCGCACCCAAAGGTATCCGTTGCAATCAACTCCACATTAAAATTTCCGGACTGATCGAGGACCAGATTTGGATCCGGATCAGCTGACATTTCGGTTCCGTTGATCCTCCAGGAATAGTTGTTGGCATGCACGGATAAATTGACCGGGTGCAGCTCAAATGGAAATTGACAGCCCCTGGTGTCATCCAGTGTAAACAGGGCCTTGGGTTGATCACGAACCTTAACCATCAGGGGATTTTCATTGGGCAACCAGCAACCGTTGACCAGACGGAACAGCCTGACCGGATAAGTGCCTCCCACTACAAATGTATGGTCAACATTGGGACGATCGGAGGTGGTCCCATCACCAAAGTCCCAATAAATACTGTCTGCCCGAAGTTGTGATCGGTCTGAAAACCGAACCTTCAATGGTGCACAACCGGCTGAATCCGAGGCGGCAGCATCTACACGATGGATTGGATGGATCAAACCCTTGAGTGTTAATGTATCCGAACATCCGATCGTATTGGAGCTGGCGATGCGCACGTTGTATGATCTGGCTTCGGTAAAGGTGATGGCCGGCGGTGTGGTGCCGGTATACGTCCGACCATTGTCAAAATCCCAAAAATAGCTGGCTGTACTATCGAATTTGGTGAGCTTAAAGGAGGTCGTGTGCGGGACGGTACAAAATGCAGCCACATCCGGCTTCACCTGCACCTGGGCCGTTCCCACAACATGGATGCCCTTTTTTACATTGTAGGACTCGGTGCATCCTTTATCGTCCTTGATGGTAAGAGCCAGATCAAAAGTCCCCGGAACATTGTAGGTATTAACAAAATTCTGGGATGCGTTCAATTTGGTGCTGCCGATATCACCGGCAAGCTCCCAGGTCCATTCGACAATTCGTCCATTGGGCGAAGTACTGCCATCCACGATGTTCACTTGCTGTCCCTTACAGATCAACGAATCACTAATAGTAAAAAATGGGTTGATGCCTTCATAAACCGTAATGAAATCATCCACACACTTGGTATCTGAATTCCCTTTATCATCGGTCACGGTGAGACACACGCGATAACGCCCGGGTTGTCCAAATATGCGGGACGGATTCTGGACCGTTACGGTGGAATTTCCTATTTCCCAATTCCAGGCAACAATTTTGCCGGCAGTACTCGTTGAAAGATCTGTGAATGAAGTCTGGATAAACAAGCAACCGGAACGGGTATCCGCATCAAAATCGGCAGTCACCTGGGCAGAGAGCGTCGCTGACACAACTAAAAATGCCAATAATGTTATCCTGCGTAAATTTACCATCAATTCCAACCAGATTAACCATTCCTTTTGTGTGGGAAATGCTCAGGGTGTCATAAAAATGGAGCGAAAACTTTGCCAGGTATTATTAATACCTGAAATATAAAGCATAAAACGATAAATTAACGATCAATGGTATTTAAGTTCACCAAATTAATATGCTAAGAGTTGCACTAACTGGTGGCATCGGCAGTGGCAAATCGTTGGTTGCCAGGTTATTCAGTGTCCTGGGCGTACCAGTATATCAAGCTGATGATGCGGCTAAGCGACTCATGCAGTCCGACCCTATCCTGAAAGAGGGCCTCATCGGGCTCTTCGGGCCTGAGGTCTTTGACCGCTCTGGCAATTTACAACGCCAGTGGATGGCGAAGCGATTGTTTGGTCACGCGGAGTTGGTCCAGGCAGTCAATCAGCTCGTTCATCCGGCGGTTTACCGTGACCTCCGGGATTGGTTCAACCATCAAACTTACCCATATGCCATTTATGAATCCGCTCTGGTCAAGGCCAATCACCGAACTGAGGTCGTGGATCGCATCGTTACTGTCTACGCGCCTCAATCAATTCGCATTGCCCGGGTCTGTGAGCGCGATCAGGTGGCGGCCCACGAAGTACGCAGGCGGATGCAAAGGCAACCGGATGCCGGCGCCCAGATCCTGTTCGCCGACCACCTGATCATTAATGATGGGCGGGCCTTAATCCCCCAGGTCTGGAAATTGCATCAGCTCCTTATCCGGCAGGCACATGCACCTGATCAAATCCGATAAATACCGACGATTCAGGATCAATATTTTATATGAATACCTGTACATCACCGCTCGGAGGATAAAAGATTGTCGTACCTTTAGGAAGCTAAAATTTGTGTACGATGATCGAAGTGAATCCCTTGTCTTCCCAACAGTTGATGGAACTGGAAGAACGTTACGGAGCCCACAATTATCACCCGTTACCAGTGGTTCTGACCAAGGGCCAGGGAGTGCATGTTTGGGACGTTGAGGGCAAGAAGTATCTTGATTTCCTAAGCGCCTATTCCGCTGTAAATCAAGGACATTGCCATCCTCGCATCATCCGTGCCCTTAAAGAGCAGGCGGACCAGTTGACGTTGACCTCAAGGGCATTTTTTAATGATCAGCTTGGACCGTACGAATCGTTCATCACCCGACTCTTTGGCTACGATAAGGTTCTGCCGATGAACACCGGCGTTGAGGCCGTCGAGACCGCCATTAAGCTCACCCGTAAATGGGCTTATGAAGTAAAAGGTGTACCGGTCAACGAAGCCATTATCGTATTTGCGTCCCGAAACTTCCATGGCCGGACACTCGGTGCCATTTCTGCTTCGACGGATCCGACGGCAACAGGTGGTTTTGGTCCTTACATGCCGGGATATTTTGTTCTCCCTTACAATGACCTCGAAGCCATGGCCGACGCGCTGGAGGATCCACGGATTGCCGGGGTGATTCTTGAGCCGATCCAGGGTGAAGCGGGAGTAGTCGTGCCCGATGAGGATTATCTGCCCCAAGTAGCCCAAATGTGTCGGGATCGCAACGTACTTTTTGTAGCGGACGAGGTCCAGACCGGAATTGCACGGACCGGAAAGTTGCTCTGTTGCCACCATCATGGCATTCGTCCGGATATTCTGATCCTGGGTAAGGCTTTATCCGGTGGCGTCCTGCCGGTATCGGCGGTTCTGGCAGATGACCGGATTATGATGCAAATCAAACCCGGTCAGCATGGTTCCACCTTTGGAGGCAATCCCCTTGCTTGCGCCGTTGCAGTGGAAGCCCTCAAAGTCGTTGAGGACGAGGATCTGGCTGATAATGCAGCGGTTATGGGGCGGTTATTCAGGGAAAGGATGAACGCACTTGCGCAACAATCACCTTTAATCCGTCTGGTGCGGGGAAAAGGGTTGTTGAACGCGGTAGTCATCAATGATGATCCTGCCAGCAAGACCGCCTGGCAGATCTGCCTCCGCATGGCCGAACGCGGTTTACTTGCCAAGCCAACCCAGGGCAACATCATCCGCTTTGCTCCTCCATTAATCATAACCGATGATCAGATGGATGCCTGTTGTACCATCATCGAAAAAACCATTATGCAATTCGAAAGCAGTACGGGCAATTAATCGCTGCTTAAATGAGTTCTACTCCACGAACCGGATACGATTCTCACCGTAAAAGGGAATTCATATAAAGGATTCCAATATATCAGTCTCTTCATTCGTTCTATTACCAATTTGTTAGTACGCAGAAAAGATTACACTTATTTATAATCTATATCTTATTAACTTTGTGCTAGTTTGGACTTTCACTTGTTAATCTTTTCCTAAATGTGAAACCAGATAACAATGTAGAACGTCCTCAGGACAGTTAATGAATGAGAACCAAATTCGTATGAAGCATATCATCGTGTGGCTGGCCATGATTTGCATGGTCATCCCGGGGCTGGCCCAAAAATCACGCATTTACACCGAAGACTATCTGCATTTTAAACGGGGCAAAGAGCTCTATGAAAAAGGACTGTATGGCCTCTCCATGCAAGAGTTCCAAAAGACCATCGCCGAATTGCCGCCGGTGCAAACCACGGAGTCCATCATGGTCAAAACCGAGGCGGAGCTATACCTGGCCCAGGCTGCTGTCCGAATGGAATTGCCTGAGGGTGAAAAACTAATCCTGGAATTTATTCGCAAATACCAGCCTGACCCGGTGGCCGACGAAGCCCTTTATGAAATTGCCAACTATTATTTCGATGCGCGCAAATACGATGAGGCCATTAAATTCTACGCCATGCTCAACAGCAGTTCGATCAGTGGCGAAAGGCGCTCTGAAGTCCGTTTTAAGGAAGGGTACAGCTTATTCATTAACCGGGATTTTGTTAAAGCGGCACAACGCTTTGATCAGATCAAGGACCTGAAGAACGATTATTATTATCCTACGCATTACTACCTGGGCATGTGCCAGTTCTTTATGGAGCAGTATGATCCTGCCATTGCCAATTTTGAAATAGCCGCGCAATCCGGTGTCTATAAATCGGTCGTTCCTTATTACGTCTGTCAGATTCGCTTCGCGCAAATGGATTATCCGGGAGTGATCCAGTATGGAGAACAGGCGTTGCAATTAGCCGGTAATCAGAAATATGCAGCCGAGATCCATCAAATGGTCGGTCAGGCTTATTTCGAACAAAAACAGTTTGAAAAGGCATTGCCCCACCTGGAGTATTACGATTCCAAACGACGCAGCATGCGTTCGGAAGATTTCTATCAGTTGGGATACACCCAATACGTCAATGGCAAGTACGATGCTGCCATCGAGTCTTTCAAGAACATCACCGGGATACAATCGGATCTGGGGCAGAATGCCTCCTTCTATCTGGCCGATTGCTACCTGAAGACCGGCGATAAAAAATCCGCTCGGTCCAGTTTCTATGAAGCGGCCCAACTCAGTTTCGACGCTTCCATGCAGGAAGATGCGCTGTTCAATTATGCCCGGTTGTCGGCGGAATTAAACTACGACCGGGAAGCCATCCAGGCATTAACCACTTTTGATCGGACCTCCAAGTATTACCTGGAAGCCCAAAGCATCATGACGGATGTGTTCTTGCGTACGAGGGATTACGACCGGGCCATTGCCATCATCGAACAATTACCGGAAAAAACACCCCAGATCCGGGCTGCGTACCAACAAGTCACATTTTTACGGGGCTTGCAGTTACTCAATGAAGAACAACTTTACGAAGCATCCGCCCTTTTTGACAAATCGTTGGAAAATCCGGTAGATGCATCCATTCAGGCTCAATGTGTCTACTGGAAAGCGGACATTGCCTACCGGCAGAACGATTTTGGAAAATCCGATCTCGAGCTGAATAAGTATTTCACCCTGGCGAAAGGGACTGGCAACCTTCCTCCGGAATCATCACCGCCAATTGCCTATTATTTACAGGGCTACAATGCATTTAAGAAGAATGCCTATAACCAGGCTCTCAACAGCTTTGAAAATGCGGTGACGGGCATTCGGAAAGATCAGATCCGCTACGACGCGGACCACGAATACCTGGCTACTAGGATCCTTTCAGACGCCTTAATGCGAGCCGGAGATTGTTATTTCAAACAAAACCAATACTCCAGCGCATTAAAAAACTACAACGAGGCGATCCAGAAGAAACATACCGGTTATCAGTATGCCATGTTCCAGAAAGCCATCATTCAGGGATTAACCAATGATCAGAAAGGGAAGATTGCCACACTGAGTGATTTGATTAACAACAACTCAGGATCGGAATATACCGATGACGCCCTGCTTGAACTGGGTTCAACTTACCAGGAAAGCGGCAATTTGGAACTCGCAAAATCTCCGTTGCAAACACTGGTCAAACAATACGCCAACAAATCGAATCTGATCAATGAAGCCTTGCTGAAACTCGGGTTAATTTATTACAACGAGGGCAATTACAATGTTGCACTTTCGAATTACAAAGATGTCTTTAACCACAACCCTTCACCGAAAGAGTCCCAGGAAGCACTGTCGGCGATCGAAGAAATCTATGTCGAAGATTTAGGAAAACCCGACGAATATTTTGCATTTCTGGAAAAAGTGCCCGGATACAAAGTGGATAATTACACCAGAGATTCCATCAATTTCAGAGCGGCGGATCTCAATTACGAAAACGGCCAATACGATAAAGCCATTGCCGGATACACCACCTACCTCTCAAAATATCCGAAGGGAGTGTATGCACTTCTCGCCTATTACCGTCGTGCAGAGTCTTATAGCCTCCTCAAAAAATACACCGAAGCGCTAACGGATTATGAAGTTGTGATCAAACGAGGAGCCAGCGATCATTTTGAAAATGCACTTTACAAAGCTGCATTGATTGCCTACAATTATGAAGAATCCTTCCAGAAAGCCTTCGATTATTACAATCAACTGGAACAAGTGGCATCTTCCGAAGAGCGAAGGTTTGAAGCCGAAGTTGGGGCGTTACAGTGTGCTTACCGGTTGAATCGCCCGAATGAAGTGTACCGGCTGGGAGAACTGGTGGTAAAAAATCCAAGAACGACTCAATCGCAGCGGGCTACGGCTTACTTCTTCATGGCAAAAGTGGCCTACGATCAGAACAACTTTGACAAGGCCCTGGACGGATTTAACCAAACCATCAAATTGAATGATAATGTTCAGGCCGCCGAAGCACGGTACCTGATCGCACAGATTTATTTCAATCAAAATGAATACGATTTAAGCTCTACCCTGGCGGAACAAGGAATAAAGGACAACAGTGCTTATCCGGTATGGACGGCCAAATGCGGGATATTGCTTGCAGACATCAAGACCATCAAAAAAGAATACCATATTTCGGAGGCCATCCTTCAGCAGATCATCGATAATTATCCTGACTTGCCGGAAATCGTCAAAGAAGCCAACGAAAAATTGAAAAAAGTCAAAGCCCTCCGGGCAGCCAACAATCGTGTAGAAAACGGCGCCAATAAGAATACTTTAGAAATCGAAGGTCAAAACAATTGATATGAAAAACCTTGTCACCATATGCATTGGCCTGATGGCCTGGGTAGCTTCCGTGCGTGCACAGGACAATCTCCCTTCCGAACAGGTTCAGGTCATCAAAAATTTTGAAGCAAGGCTTGCTGATGCCAATAAGCTGACCATTACTCCCGGCTTGCCGGCAGCCGACACCTCCACGTTGCGCTATACGTACCAACTGCAACCCCGCACACTTGCTCTGCAGTATGAGGCGCCGACCATTCGTCCTCTGGGAATCAAATCCGAAAAACAAGATCCCGGGTACAAGGGATTGATTCAGGCCGGGTATGGCTATCCATCTTCTCCGTATGCGTATGCCGGCTATCGCGCCAATCCCAACAAGCAGCTCAATCTTGGAGCATCATTCCGGCACCTCTCCATGAACGACTCCAAGCAATACGCCAACCGCCGCTTCATGGACAATGACCTGCACTTGGAAACCACCTACTTTACTGATCAGGAATTGGCGCTGAAAGGCAACCTGGATTTCTCGATGGACGATTATTACCAGTACGGTTACGATCATGAGGTTTACGATACCTTGAGTGGCGTGAAACGACGTTTTAACACCGCCGCCCTTGGATTCCAGCTCTACAATGGAGAAAACAACAAGGCCAATCTGAATTATTTTGCTAACCTCGACGTCTACCGGCATGCGGACAACTTTGCCAACCGCGAAACCGGGGTGCTGCTGGATCTTGGCGCAAAAAAATACATTGCACAAAAACATCCGATCGCCCTCGAAATCAAGACCGACCTGAGCACGCTCCAGGATACCGTCAAACAAACGCTGAACAATTTTAATCTTCTGCCCAGTTTCACCTTCCACTCCAATGCATTTCGCATCAAAGCCGGAGCCAACATTGCCATACACAACGATGAGTACTTTATTTATCCTGACCTGGCACTGGCACTGGCCATCAGTGGCAACCAGATCATCCTATTTGGCGGCTGGACCGGGGATTTGCAAAAAAACAACTTCCGGAGTCTATCGACCTACAATCCATTTATTGCCCGGCGAATTCACGTCATGAATTCCCAATACAACGATTATTTCGGGGGGCTCAAAGGCAATGTATCTTTCATCCAATATGAACTAAAAGGTGGTTACAAACAGACCAAAGACATGGCGTTGTTCCAGGCTACCAATACCCTCCCCATTGGTTTTGATGTTTTGTACGACGATGTGAATCTGATCTATGCGTTAGGGAACATCGTGGTTCATCCGGTCAAGAATGTTGAAATTGGCCTGATGATCACCAAAAACTTCTACGATCCGGCCACCCAGGCTAAAGCCTGGTATCTGCCAGACTTGGAAGGCAATGCCCGTATCCAGTATAAGACGATGGGTGACCGTTTGCAAGTCGCGTTGGAAACGTATTACATGGACAAATTCCCCACCCTGGGAGCTTTCGGCGAAACTGGTGAATCCAATACTTTGCTGGATGTCAACGTGCAAGCTGACTTTTTCATTACCAAGAAATTTGGTGTATTTGCCCATTTGAATAATCTGGCCAACATTCAGCATCGCCGCTGGCTGGATTATCCCGGGATCGGTCTGAATGTCATTGGGGGACTGCAGGTGCGATTCTAAGTAACAACCCTTTGGACCCACCGGCCTGATTTGTATCTTCAGCGCATGAAGAAATTCCGGATCAGGAAAATTCTTATTGCCAACCGGGGAGAGATCGCCCGCCGTATCCTACGGACCTGCCGTACGATGGGAATCCGAACGGTAGCGATTTTCTCTGAAGCAGACCGCCAGACACCTCACGTTTGGGAAGCCGATGAGGCCTATTTGGTAGGCCCGGCCAAAGCACAGGAATCCTACCTGAATATTGAGCGTATCATCGCGATTGCCAGGCAGGCCCAGGTGGACGCAATCCACCCAGGATACGGATTTTTAAGTGAAAATGCGGCTTTCGCTACGGCGGTAACCGATGCCGGCATCCATTTTATCGGTCCTTCTCCACAATCTATTGCCATTATGGGTAATAAGATCACCGCGAAGCAAGCCGTTATTCCTTTCGAAGTTCCGCTGATCCCAGGTACCGAAGAAGCAATCCATGACCCCGGGGAAGGTTTAAAATGGGCAGAGAGAATTGGTTACCCGGTCCTGATCAAAGCAGCGGCCGGAGGAGGAGGGAAAGGCATGCGTATGGTTAACGAATCCGCAGATTTCGCCGCTCAATTTGAACGTGCCGTCAGCGAAGCGCAATCAGCATTTGGCGATGGTTCGGTTTTTATAGAAAAGTATGCCCTTCAACCCAAACACATCGAGGTGCAGATCCTGGCAGACCAATATGGCAATACCATCCATTTGGGCGAGCGGGAATGCAGCATCCAGCGCCGTCATCAAAAAGTGGTTGAAGAATCACCATCGCCGGTGGTTGATGCCTCCCTCCGTGAAAAACTCGGAGCTGCCGCAGTGCAGGTGGCCAGATCTTGCCAGTACACCGGGGCGGGAACGGTTGAGTTTATCCTCGATGGCCACAAGCAGTTTTATTTTCTGGAAATGAATACCCGTCTGCAGGTCGAACACCCGGTCACCGAAATGGTCACGGGGGTCGATCTGGTAGCCTGGCAAATCCGGATCGCCGAAGGAGAGCCCCTTACGCTGGAACAGGAGACCATCCATCCTTCCGGACATGCAATTGAATTGCGGGTATATGCCGAAGATCCTTCCAACCAGTTTATGCCCAGTCCTGGCACCCTGGACGGCTACTCGATACCCAAAGGTTCAGGGATTCGCGTTGATGATGCCTATGTGCAAGGTAATGCCGTCAGTTTATATTATGATCCGATGATCGCTAAACTTATCGCCTTCGGTAAAGATCGTCCGGAAGCCATTCAGAGGCTCCTGGACGCGGTCGCCAATTATCGCATCGAAGGAGTCGTTACCACTTTGTCGTTTGCTCCATTTCTGTTACACCATCCGGCCTTTCTGGACGGTAGCTTTGATACCAATTTTATTTCGACCTACTTCAAAGATCAGGAAAGTCTACCGCCCTGGCTGGCTCACACCGCTGCCGTGTTATATGATCGTGAACGAAGCCGTCTACGTTTGCCGGGGATGGCATGATCTTTGGGCTTCCCAAAAAGATTTTGGACTGGTAAACGGGAATTTAAAGTAATGTATTATTTTTGCCACCCAATGCCAATGTAGCTCAGCTGGTAGAGCAGTTCATTCGTAATGAACGGGTCGCAGGTTCGAGTCCTGTCATTGGCTCTTCTCTCTCTTACCGACGTCCATATCGTACCACATTTGTTCAATTAAATCATGAACCATGGCACGATGGGCGCCCCTTCTTTTTTTGATTTTTTGCAGTAAATTGATTCTTGCCACCAGCATCATCCCTTACCGGAATCTCAGCATCCTAGCCAAGCATTCCGATGCTTCAGGAGTCTACCGCGTTGTCGATTATTTCGCTGTCCAGGATGGAGAAATTACCCGGTACAAATACCTGGTTCAACCCGTTGAAGCCATTAATGGTCCGACCACGGGAACATTGAGCATCCGGTGTCTCGCCAAAGCGACGGTGAATGGTGATTTCTACGTTCCCGACGATTTGTTTTTGGAAGTGGGTCACCATTATTTATTGTTTTTGGAGAAAACCGATGGTACTGATTACCTGCCCAAGGTGATCAATTACTACGTTTATGAACAAATCATCAAGGACGGATTGAAATTATTGGTTCCAAATGAGGATACTCGAAAAATCAAAGGGAATGCGGAGCGGCCCATCGAACCGATATCCACACTGGCCCAGGACGCCCTGGTAGGCCATTTGCATCAGGTATTGACCAAACACCTGACGTACCTTCCGGAGATCGTAAGAGCTCCTGCATCCTATCAATCTCTGGAGCAGCGGGATGCCCCGGCTTACTGTGATTATTATGGGTTACGATGGGACGTGTTCGATACAGGCGGTTCCCTTCCGGTCTATGCCGATTCAGACCCGGATCAATACAATGCCGGCTGTTACACTTTCCTGGACAATGCCATCCAGGGAATGAATACTGGTTACAATGGAAACGTATCTCTGTACGCTGATGGGACCTTCAATACCAATAACTCCATTTGCGACGGTGGGGAGGTTAACACGGTCGCTCAGGATGTAGTCCCGGTTTCGATACAGATTGTATTTAACGATCCCTGCAACCAGATTGGAACGTTTGATTGTGAGATTAGTGACGGATCCATTGGAGGCCCACTAGGCATTGGTGGAATCAAAACTTCTTCAGGCGTCCACGACTTCAATGGTCAATCCTGGTACACCGCCGCATACGGTTACGTGGTGATCAATGACGGACTATCCTGTTTCAATGATGCCGGAGCCTGGCAATCTTTGCTAATGCATGAAATGACCCATGCGCTGGGACTAGGCCATATAAGTCCATCCGACGGGGTAGCTTTAATGAATCCCAGCTGTTGCAACGACATCACATCCCTGGATCAGAATTGTATAAACTTCGAATACAATGCATCGCTGCCTGTCCAATTGATCCGTTTTGATGCCGATGCCATCCCTGATGAAGTACAATTACACTGGGAAACAGCCTATGAATTTAATCACGACTATTTTGAATTAATGCGGTCAAAGGATGGGATAACCTGGGAACCGCTGACAAGAGTTTCTGAAGGCATTGTAGTGGATGAAAACCGGAAGATATACCATAAGCCCGATCGCCATCCTTACCTTGGGACCAATTATTACCAGTTGAACCAAGTTGACATCGATGGGGCATCAACTTTATCCCATATCGTCCAGGTTGACTATTATCCGGCTCATTTTGTGCAAATCTATCCAAATCCCAACCAAGGTCAACCACTGCAGTTGGTTTTCAGCTCATCGTCCGCAAACGTGGTGGTTCAAATCATTGACGTCACCGGGCACATCCTGCTAACCCGTCAGGTAGCGGTGATCAATCACATTGGACAAGTCCAGATTGCAACGAACCACTGGGGCTCCGGCATTTACTTGCTTCGTTTCCCTAAATCCGAAGATCTGAAACCTGTTCGTTTTATCAAGCAGTAATTCTGAATTGCCTCCGTGTAGTTCACCGTTCTCCCATGAACGGATAACGATAATCCAATGGCGGAACAAAATTTTCTTTGATGGTTCTGGGTGAGACCCACCGGTAAAGATTCAAAATCGATCCTGCTTTGTCATTGGTACCGGAAGCCCTGGCTCCTCCAAACGGTTGCTGGCCGACTACTGCTCCGGTTGGTTTGTCGTTGATGTAAAAATTACCCGCCGTATGTGTCAGTCGTTGTGTCACTTGATGAATGACTGACCTTTCACGGCAAAAGATCGCACCGGTAAGTGCATAAGGTGAGGTTTTATCCAAGGTATCCAGAGACTCCTTCCAGTCCTGATCCGGATAGACATAAATGGTCAGAACTGGGCCAAAGATTTCTTCGCACATGGTTACGTAATACGGATCCTCCACGACCATAATGGTGGGATCAATGAAGTATCCTTCCTTTTTACTGAAGGATCCTCCCTGGATGATTTCAACCCCATTGGAATGTTTGGCCTGATCGATGTAATTGCTGATTTTATCAAAAGCTTTTTCATCGATCACTGCATTGAAAAAGTTGGTAAAGTCTTCCGGCGATCCGATTCCAAAGGAAGAAACTTCATCAACCAGAATGGGCTTGATGTGCTTCCACAAGCTTTTCGGTATGTAGGCACGTGAAGCAGCCGAACATTTTTGCCCCTGATACTCGAAGGCACCCCGGGCCAATGCGATGGCCACCGCCTGAGAATCGGCGCTGGGATGCACCCACACATAATCTTTACCTCCGGTTTCTCCGACTATTCGTGGATAAGAGGTATAATTACTGATGTTACTGCCAATGGTCTTCCACAATTGCTGGAACACACCCGTACTTCCGGTGAAATGCAACCCGGCAAACGACGGATGCTTAAACACGATTCCTCCCAGCGTAGGTCCATCAACAAACACCAGGTTGATCACTCCGGGTGGCAATCCGGCGGCTTCCAGCACTTCCATGATGACGGCGGCGGAATAAATTTGCGTTTCTGCGGGCTTCCATACCACCGTATTACCCATCAGAGCCGGAGCACCGGGAAGGTTTCCGGCGATGGATGTAAAGTTAAAAGGCGTTACTGCCAACACAAATCCTTCCAGCGGCCGGTATTCCAAACGGTTCCAGGTGGTACGTGGTGACTCGGGCTGCAGGTGGTACATTTCCTCCATGTATTTGGCATTAAAGCGGTAGAAGTCCGCCAGTTCGGCCACGCTGTCGATTTCGGATTGGAACACCGTTTTGGATTGACCGAGCATGGTGGCCGCATTCATCTTATCCCGAAA
>JAGQXC010000200.1 GCA_020436785.1 Saprospiraceae bacterium
AATGTTCTCTCCGGTCTTACCGGCAATGTCCAGATTTTCTCCGTTCACGGCCACCGTTCCACTGGTGTACCGGGCATGATTGTAGGCGGTGGAGGAGAATACAGCCAGGTTAAAATCAGAAGCCGGTCCACTTGCCAGCTCCAGAGGATGAAATTCCAGAAATACTTCGGCCCCCTGGTTGGTCAGGTCGCCGATGTTGGTTTTATAGAAATACGTCGAACCCTGGTCATTCTGGATCAGGGTGCCGATCCGGTCATTGTAACGTAACAGGAAATAATTAAGGTCAAACCGTAATGCGCCGCCCAGCGCTCCCCGTAAGCCAATTTCCGCATTGCCGCCCCTGGCATCCTGCAAATCCGGATTAACCCGGTCCAGATCCGTCGCCGGTATCAGATCGGAGTGCAGTACCGGACGGAAATTCTGCGTAAAGTTGCCGTATGCATTGATCAGGGGGCTCACCTGGTATTCAAGACCAAGTCCAAACAGTGGAAACTTACGCGTCAACCGGATCGGAATCGAAGCAGGTGGCAACCCGGTGATGGTACCGGACAAGTCGGTATTGACATACTCAAACCGGAACCCGGGAGTGACAGAAAAACGGTCTGTGAAGTTAAAGGCATTCTCGGCAAACAAGGCGTAATTGGTCGTCTTAAAGACCAGGTCGATTCGATAGGGGGCAATCAGGGAAAGGTCGAAGGCTTCAGTTGTCGTTCCCAACCCCTTTTGTTTCCGCAACGTACGGCTGTTGCCGTAACGCAGACCGACCGACAAATGGCTTTGCTGCCGGAGGAACGGATAGTCGTGCCGTAACTTGACCTGGGCCAGGTAACTATGGTAGTAGTCCCGGTCAACCTGCCGTGGATTGTAGGCATCCGTTTCGCTGTTGATCGTATCGTTGACGGTTGGCAACGTGATGAATTGGACGCTGTTCCGCTGACCCAGGATGGCAGATGCCCGGGCGGTGATCAGCGTATTTTCGGAGGCCTGAATTTTCAGATGCAAGGCCGGTAGATAAATGGTCGGGTTGAAATAATTACGGCCGCGGTTGGACTGTCGCGGATCCTCGGCAAACATGGCGTCGGTGAGGCCGGCGGCGAAGTGATTGACGTACGCCATGTGCGAAAGGCTTGCTTTGAGATCTACTTTGGAGGAAAACCGGTATCCAACGGAGGTATGCCAGGCATTGAATGTATAATCACTGTTCTCTCGCCAGCCATCAGAACGCCGGAAATTGTAATAACCATAATAGGTCACCTTGCCTACCTTGCCACCCACGGCATTGTACGAGCTGAACAGGCCAAAGGAACCCCGGCTTTGTTGTGTTTCAAAGGAGATGGCCCGTGAAGTGTCCGGCTCCTTGATCACATAGTTGAGCATGCCACCAAACTGCGGCCCGTACTGAAGGGCTCCGGAGCCGCGAACGATTTCAATGTGCCCCAGTGCCTCCATCGGCGGATTGTAGTGACTCTCCGGATAGCCGAATAGGTCCGAGTTGGTCACATCCCCGTTTTGCTGAACGTTGAATTCCCAGGACCGGTGCGGATTTAAACCCCGGGAGGATATACCAACCTGATTGCCGGTGCCGTCCATTTCCCAGACCATGATCCCGGGTACTTTGGCAAATACCTGCCGCGGACTATTTTCGGCCAGGTTCACATTGGCGGTCTGCAGGTTCACTACTTCGTTTTTCTTGCCGGCCCAGATATTGGTGCCCTGCACCTGGGGTAACCGTTCGATTTCATTACGCTTGGAGACGATTTTGATCTCCGTCAGGTCAATGTTTTTTAATGTATCTCCTGTGTTTTGGCCGAACGCCCCTGCTGCATAAATCAGGAAAGCCGCTATGGCGAAAGAGCCTATAGAATTTTTCATTTATTTGATTTTAGCTTCTAAAAAAATCCCAACGTTGCGCTACATTTTATAAACAAACCTAGCGCTTCAGTCAAGTTTTCAATATGTTATTAAACATAACAAGACCGGACCGGAATCGATGCCCGTCATCAGGCATGGATGACCACGTTTAATTTCCGGTTCAGTCAGCACCATCTGCCCGCGCTCTTTCCAGTGAATAATTGGCTGCATCGATGCCCTCTTTGGTCCCCACTTTCGCATCAAAACTCCAATGGATGCCCCCGTAAACACGAGAAATGGCGGCCTCAAGAGCCCAATTGCGAAACAAATCATTTTCCTGGGGAAATAGGTACGTCAAAACTTCCGCCGCTGCCGCCGAAAAAACACTGTGTCCGGAAGTGTAACTGGGAAAATTCGGAGTGCCAGCGATGGTCTTGAAGTTAGGAATTTGGTTGATGGGACGGGGATAATGATAATAATATTTCGCATCCCAGCATCCAATGCCGGCATCCATCATGGCCATGTTCAGATAGGCAAACAAACGTGCGGTCCGCAATGGATTCAAGGCATATTTAACGGCATAGTCGATGGAAATCCGGTTCCAGTGGCCGGGAGGTGTGTAGGTACCCAGACCATCCTGCCAGAAATTGGCTATCGCTCGCCATTCCGGATTCATATTGTCCGCATAATATTTCAATAATTTGACATCTTCCTCGTATTCAGCAGATCCCGGAGTTGGGGGCGCAACCGGACGGATCGCTTCCACATTGGGTACATTCCACAGACGAACCTTACTGAAAAGGGGGGTGAGTCCAACCGGACGGGCCGGTATTTCAATATTGTCCCATTTCCAGCCAAACCGGGCAAAGGCAGCCGCCTGGATCGAGTCACTCACCGGCTTCGGGCATTGGGCTTTACTCATACCATCCGTTGCCGCCCGGTCGAGCGCAATCTTCGCAATCTGATCTCCGATGTCCACGCCTGCTTCTATATCGCTTGCAACATGCATACCTGCCCATTGCAGGCTGGCCAGGTGTTCTTCCTCCTTCTGGGCCAGGTAATCGGCTTCCAATGGAAACATTTTTGTTAAAATATCTCTTGAAACCCGGGCAATAACCGCTGCATCTGACGGATAGGAAGGCAACCCATTGGCCTCATAAGCGGTAACGATTGATGGATCCACATCCGATGGCTGGGGTCTCTGGTAGGCATATTTATAGTGCCAGGCAGTGATCAATCCGTCAAAACTGGCCACTGACAGATAGGCTAAGGCACGCACGGCATAGGGTGGGTGGGCAAACGGGAAATTAGGGGTGGCACCGGGATTTTGAGGATTCGGTAAGGTGTACGTGCCATCCGCATTGGGCCCCGGAATCAGATTGTATTTGGCCACCAGTTCCTGGGCGATCTCATTCCAGCGCAGAAATGGATTGTTGGTCCAGTAGGAGATGGCATCTTTTTGATCCAGGGTCAGATCAGAACTGGCTGTCTTTAAAGCAGTCAATTCCGCCTGATAGGTATTGGAGGTTACCGCTTCCGGCTCAGGCACTGCTATTTGATCCCCACCGGATACGAGAATGGTCTTCCAATTGCCACCGTTCTCGTCCACGGACGAAAAGGAGTAAGCCTGGAAATCATTGTACCGGGGTAGGTCCTTTTCACATCCAGCAAGAAGCAGGATGATCGCCCCAAGAGCTATATAGTTGTGTTTGATCTTCATTATTGCTAAAATTTTAGGAACAAGAATGATTTGTTTTACCAGATGGGGAATTGATAGGTTACCCCACCACCCCACATTTGGGCTTTGCCGGTATTCCGGCCGGATAAGGTATACCCGTAATAACCCAATACGCCCAGGCCCTGGATGGCTTTGAAATAGTACTGGGCGTTCACCATGCCAATGCCGGCATGCACGCGATTGGTAGGCTGTGCCGCATTGTAAAACCGGATGTCGTCGCCAGAAAGGGACTGCAACCCGGTAAACGAAACTTCCGCTTTAAAATGACTGTCCAGCATCCATTTTCCTGCCACCAGCTGGTAATGCACGGCGCTGGGCACATCCATCCAGGCGGTGAAATAACTGCCGTTGTTGTAATAATAATCACGTTCTGCTTTGGTTTGTCCACGCCACAGGTACGCGAGACTGCCCCGGCCATAGTATCCTTTTGTACTCCGGAACTGGGCAATGCCACGGATATTCACCTCCTGATTACCACTACCGATGCTGTAAGGACGGTAATCGGAAAGGTAATTGGACAGGCGGGTGGAGTAACCAATATTGGTGAGCACCTGGAAAGTACCTGCGGAGGTCTCGCGATCGATCAGGTCGTATTTCAGAGCCACATTGAGGTCCTGAATCCCACGTGCTCCGGCAAACTTACCTCCGTTGGGTTCGGAAGAGTAGGTCTGAACATAGGGTATGGTAAACAGGAAATTCAACCGGTCAATCAGACCAACTGCAGCTCCTGCAAATGCGGTATTGCGGTTCACGGTAGCCACCGTAGCATTGGTTCTCAGGAGGGGGCCTTCCCAGTAGTGGTCAAACCAACTGTGTTCAAAGCCGGCCACTAAACAGATCTCTCCCGGCTGCATCATAATGGCATCCGTCGTAGTCTGGCCTTTAACCGTTTCAGCCAGAAACAGGGATAGCAGGATGAATAGGAATGTATTCTTCAACATGTGATTGCATTATGGAAATAGATAAATGGGCCATCAAGGTGATGGCAGATTGGTTTATTCACCAATGGACACACGGATGAAGGCTCCGTTGCAGGCAACGGAAGAACTTAATTCCCGTGTAATTAAAAATTACTGGTTCATATTCACATCATGGATGGAACCCGCCGGGCCCATATTCAGGTGCGTACCACCAAACCGGTAACTGGCTCCCAGCTCTACCAGGAAATCTGCAAACGCAGCATCTCCATGACGGCCGCTGGCAATATCCGAAACGCTCAGGATCCGGTTGCGGTAGAGTGCTATCGGTACACGCAACTCAAGCGTCGAGTGAGCCCCCGCATAAAACAATCCCGGATCAACGGAAACCACGTAACCCGGACGACGGAATCCTTCATCCTTTCCAAGTACATCCTTGGCAGGTATGCCCTCAAGGTTGGCGCCCAGATTAAAGAGGATGCCTTGCTTAGGCAATAAAGCGAAACTGACGCCCGCCCGAAATGCATATTGGTCTGCCACGGAATGGTAAGCAGTCAACGGATCGGCATTGACCAGCGTGCCGCGGGTCAGCGTTTCATTGTAGTTTTTCGGATTAAACAGGTAAAATCCGCTGAAATACAACGCCAACTTGGAGGATACGGTGGTAAATCCCTGCGCTTCCAGGTTAAATCCCCATCCGCCATCACCCAGCTGGATGGATTGATCCACTGCTTTGCTTACGATGTAATCCTGCCCTTCGGCGTCCAGCTTATGGAAATCATCCTGAACATTCGCATTACCCGTGGGTGCCTTAATCCCGACCCCGACGGACATGTTTGCGTGGTAATGGTCGGCCGGATCCCACAACCAGGTGGTTCCGGTGAGCCGCAGATCCCCGATTCCGGAGGATTGGGTATGGAAACGGCTCCGGCTGGGGTTGGATGATTCGGAATTGCCATAATGCTCATACAATGAGGAACGGTCGAAATGACTTACCGGCAGGTTAAGTCCGAGCGAAAAGCGGTTGGTTAGACCATACGAAACATTGAATGAGGCATTATTGACCAAATTGACAACTTCTGTGTGTTCAAGCACCCGGTTGGCTTCTTCTACATCTCCGCGAAAATGGCGGAAAGACCGAAAATAGCGGTAGTTCAGGCCGACCTGCCATTCGTGGGAGGACAGCGAAATGAGGTTGGTGCCACTGACGGCAGTACCCGTGCAGCCCATGCCGCCACGAATAGCCACACAACCCTGAGCGGTCACTTTTACCTGTGAAAGGGTGAGCATGAGCAGTATACCAGCTAACGTATATGTAATCTTTTTCATTGGATTATTCATTGAGGAATGGATTCAGAATCCATAAAATTTTATGCAATACATGAATGGCTTTTTAGCCAGGCATCATCATACGCACAAGACCTCCGATTGCCAATTGGAAAACAGGAAGAGGTTTGGTGGAATGAAATGCGGTGGATAGAGGATCATCAGGCCTGCTGGGGAGGAGGCGTTGTAATTTTTTGATGATCATTTGATTGCATAGCTGTATAAAAATGATTTGTCTCTTGGGGTTCTTCTCTTTGAGCGGAAAGACAAGGTTCGAGTGGAATCAAGTGGTGTTGAAACAGGCCTTGTACCAATACGACTTCATTCTCCTGGTCACTGGGGGAGAGCGGATGTTTCTCGACCCGGGTATCGTATCTGGTCTGGTCGTGACGGAAGGTAAAATAGACGGTATCTTCCTGATCGGTGTGGGTAAATGCAAAAAAATCGCTGTAGATCAAACCGCGAGGGGTCAGCTGGTCTTTAGCCAGTAACTCAACCGATACTTCCAAGCCCGTCTCCTCTTCAATCTGTTCCGCGATGGATGCTTCCTGATGATCCATGGCATAGACCAGGGCCTTGGTATGGATGATCCGGTACCAGGAGGCGCCACCGATCCATTGGATGGAGGTGATCACCAAGAGGAAATATGCATAAAATACCCTCATAGGGTTCAGCGATAAAACCCGAATATACCCTTTTTATTTGGAATTGGTAAAAAGTAAAAAGATTTTACCAGGGTCCGATTTCCCGGTGAGGGATTGTATTTACGCGTTCCGGGAGGGAAGGCTATTGGGGTGGACGCACTGCCTGCCTGGCCAGTAATCTCCAGTGACTGCCTTTTTTCTGCCAGACGGTGAGGATGTGTAATTTGATGGAAGATACCTGTCCATCGGCTCCCATTACGTTGGCATCCATCAAGTGTCTTACCAGGGCCGTTTTACCACTGGGTATGACTTGCTGTTCTGATATATTGATATTCACAAAATCGGAAGACCCGTCCAGCAGAGCCGCCATAAATTGATCCTGATTCTGCACCGCTCCGCTTGAATGGCCATAGGACAGCTGGGGCATGGTGATGTCCTTTAAACCTGCCTCATCCGGATCGATCAATAATTTGGTTAAGGTATTGACTGCTTCCTCCACCGTCTTGTTCTGGGCGTAAGCCACCGTGAAGCTAAGCAGGAAGAGAACGAGGATCATTAAACTATTTTTCATAATGGTCTGGTCTGGTGCTTTTGCGGTTTAAGATAGATAATTTGCCTCAAAGCCGTGGCTCCACCGGGCATTCAACCTTCAACATTCAAACTTGAGGCCACACTGGAAATACCAATTTAAACAAACTGATTGTCATTCCCGCCCGAACCCGTCCGTGCCGGCACAGGCGGACGACGTCCGTCGGGCAGGTCGACGGAAGGCGAAGAATGAGCCGAAACAGAGAAATCCAAATTAGATTAATTATTAATCTATTATAAATTTTCAAATAGAACTCTCCGCTCGTCGCTTGGGGGCGACTCGGTCGAGATGACCGTTCGTTTTTTACATTTCCGGAATGCACTCAACTTTCACTCAACATTCAACATTCAACATTCAACATTTTAAATGGCTTCCACGTCGACCCAGGCTTCGTTTGCCGCCGATTTTTCCAGCGCTTCCAGTACGGCTACGCAGCGTAAGATGGATTCATGACTTCTCGGTTCCTGGCGGGTCCGGAACATCCCGACCATCGCGGTGTCGTTCAAAGGCGGATCCAGTACAGGTACCCGTGATTGCAGTTGTTGCATGCCTTGCTTGGTCTCCACCCAGGTTTCCCAGCCATAATGTTGTGTCTTGAAGATCAAAGTGGCCAGCCGGTCGTCGGGATAGGCCAGCGTCGCCGTGGCCGATTTGCCCTGGCGGGTGACCCGCACCCGGTGGATGTCCTCTCCGAAGATAAACATCAACGGTTGAACCAGATGGACCCCATAAAAGAAAATGCCCCCGTAGGGCGAGT
>JAGQXC010000201.1 GCA_020436785.1 Saprospiraceae bacterium
GTACAACAGTTTTTTGCCGAAAACAAACTTTACGACCTTATTGTTAGCAATCCTCCGTTTTTTACCGGAGGGGCTTTTACCCACCAGGGTGAGCGGCAAGTCATGCGGCACACCACCAAGCTTTCTCACAATGAGTTGCTGTGCTCTGTGCGCAACTTGCTGGCGCCATCCGGAACCTTTGCAGTTGTTTTACCTTATTTGGAAGGATTGCGTTTTATCGAATTGGCAGGATTGTATCACTTGTACACCCATAAGCAGTTAAGAGTTCGTAGCCTGGCCGACAAAAAAGTTGAACGCTTGTTGTTGGGATTAAAGCTGCAACCCGGAGAGATGGAAGTCAAAGAATTGGTTATTCAGCAGAGCACCAAGGCCCATGACTATACCGATGAATACATCGGATTGACCAAAGAGTTCTATTTGAATATGTCGGACCAATAAGTGGGATACCAGGTACTTGCCTTCATCTGTGTTTGGACAAGCAGGCTGTGTACAAATTGGGATTGGGAAAAAAGGTGGAAACTCGAGGATGAACGAATTCTTAGTTAATTGGAACTTGAACTACCGGTTTCGGTGATGATCTGGCGTGCTAAATCAAGAATTGTGGTATCCTCAATATAGACAATACCTCCATCAGGCCCGGGCTGAACGTGTTCATTGACGATCTCTCCGTTTTCATATTTCTTGGCGCCGAAGTAATTCCGTACCGTTTGCTCATCAATGTTCAATTCACGGGCTATCCGGCTTACACTTCCGGTAGGCAGGCTGTGTTTGATTTGACGTAGCTCATTGAATGTAATGTGCATGGTCGATCAGATTTGAAGGTTAGGAAATAAATAATAGTCAATGTAGTAAATTCCTTAAATATGGATCAAGAAAAAACCCACATTTCAAATTAAAAAGCCACCGGATTTCTCTTGAATTCAAAGAACCTCCTCGACATCTACATAAGGAAGTCCGAAAGCTTCGGCAACCCCTTCGTACACCACTTTCCCCTTAACGATATTCAATCCTTTGCGTAAACCCGGATGATCCCGGCAGGCTTGTTGCCATCCCTTGTTTGCCAACGCCAACGCAAAAGGCAAGGTGGCATTGGTGAGCGCGATGGTTGAAGTTTGTGGAACGGCGCCCGGCATATTGGCTACGCAATAGTGAACCACATCGTCAATGATGAAGGTGGGGTCGTCGTGCGTGGTGGGTTTGCAGGTCTCAATGCATCCGCCTTGATCGACGGCAACATCCACCAGTACGGTTCCCGCCTGCATCAGCGACAGCATGGATCTGGTGATGAGGTGTGGAGCTTTGGCTCCTGGTATCAGCACGGCACCGATCACCAGGTCGATGCTCGGTAACAGTTCCCTGATGTTGTATTCATTGGAATAGAGGGTATTGACGTTGGCTGGCATGATATCGGCCAGTTCACGCAGACGGGACAGGTTGATGTCCATGATATAGACGGTGGCACCCAGGCCGGCAGCCATTTTGGCTGCTTGGGTTCCGACGATGCCGCCACCCAGGATCATGACTTTGGCCGGGGGTACGCCCGGTACGCCTCCCAATAATACTCCTCTTCCTTTTTGGGGTTTTTCGAGGTATTTGGCACCTTCCTGAACAGCCATCCTTCCGGCCACTTCGGACATAGGTATCAGAAGGGGCAAGCTGCCATCGATGGCTTCAACGGTTTCGTAGGCCAGGCAAATGGACTGGCTTTCGATCATGGCCTCCGTCAGTGGTTGGTAGGAAGCGAAATGGAAGTAGGTGAAGAGCAACTGGTCCTTCCGGATCAGCGGATATTCTTTTTCGATGGGCTCTTTGACCTTAATGATCATTTCGGCAATGCCGTAGACCTCTTCGATGGTAGGCAATATTTTCGCACCACTGTCCTGGTAGCTCTCGTCCGGAAATCCACTGCCATCTCCGGCGGTGGACTGAACGTAAACAGTGTGACCACGCTTGACAAATTCACGCGCACCGGCCGGTGTCAACGCAACGCGGTTTTCGCTGGTTTTGATTTCTTTTGGTACCCCAATAATCATCTTTCGGAAAAGCTTTTGTTGGCTAAATAAAGGCTATTACTCAACAACCGCACAAAAGTAGAAATTGTTGGGAGATCGGCAGGTAAATTAGCGGTAATTCGAAGGCAGATTTTCAACGAAGGAGATGCAACCTGATTTAAAGGCAAAAAAAATGCCCGCGACTTTTCACGAGCAAGACGAATTTTACACTATTAAAACCAAAACTTACACAATGCAAAGTTAATATACATTATGAATATCTGCAATATGATTTACAAAATAAATATCATTATATCGTTATATATATTTTTCAATATGCATAACCATTTCCCGTAGAAGGGTTTGGAAACATGATTTTCTTAAGGACTTAGCCAAAAATAGTTGAAGAGGGTAGGATGGTGGAATGCGGAATCAGCCGTCAGGGTACAAATAGCGGATCAATAATGTGATCGGTTATGCCAACTTCCCGGGCGTGATTCAGGAGTGCGACCACCGCTTCCTTGCCTTCTGTTCCCAGGTCATTGGAAAAGTCGTTAACGTATAAATCAATGTGTTTCTGCATGACGGATTCATCCATCTCCTGTGCATATTCGCTGACATAGGGCATAATTTCCTCCGGATGCCGGTAAGCATAACCCAGACTTTCCCGGATCGCCTCCTGGATTTGCCGCTGCCTCCCTACTGGTAAGGTACGCTGAATAGCTATCCCTCCCAATGGAATGGGTAATCCGGTCCTTTCTTCCCAGTAGGCTCCCAGGTCCTGGATGGATACCAAACCGCGGTCCTGATAGGTAAAACGATTTTCATGAATAATCACGCCCAGTTGGGTATCTCCTCTGACAACAGCGCCTTCAATGTCCGAGAAGACCATTTGATGGATGTGGTGCATGCGAGGATATCGCAAACGGCTTAGTAAATAAGCAGTGGTATATTTTCCGGGTATGGCAAAGGAAGCGTCTTCGGGCTGTAATTGGTCAAGTTGTTCGGGAGTGGTAATGACCAACGGGCCACAACCACGACCCAGTGCACTGCCGCTCTGACTGAGGAGATAATGATGCTGGGCATGCAGATAAGCATGGTAGCTGATTTTACTTACGTCCAGTTTTCCCGCGATGGCCCATTCATTGAGTGTCTCGACATCGGCAAGAAGGATTTCCCATTCTATGTCCGATGTTTTAACTTTGCCGGTAGCCAGAGCCCCGAAAATAAACGTGTCGTTCGGGCAGGGAGAATAACCAAGCGTCAGCTTCATAGGTAATGTTAAAGGTCAATTTCCAAGTTCTCTACGAAGATAATCATTTACTGGTCGTCAATAAGCCGTCAAACTTGTTGTCTCAGGGAGATCACACGGGTGATGCTTGTTTGCTGGACCTGGCCAAAGAATACATAAAAGAGAAATACCAGAAACCCGGAAAAGTTTTCCTGGAATTGGTGCATCGACTGGACCGGCCGACTTCCGGGGTATTGTGTCTGGCCAGGACCAGTAAAGGGCTGGAGCGGATTCAGGCCCAGTTCAGACAGCGAACGGTGGAAAAGTTTTACTTCGCCGTCGTCTCTCCGGTGCCCGGGACGAATGAGGCGTATCTGGAACATTATCACTGGAAAGACCGGGAAAGAAACCGGGTTTATTTGTGGGACACGCAGGAACATAAAGATGCGGTCAAGGTGCGAATGGCCTTTCAGATCCGGTCAAAAAAAGCAGGAATGGCCCTGCTTCAGATTAAATTACACACGGGTAAGTCGCATCAGATCCGGGCTCAGCTTTCACACATTGGATCACCGGTCGTCGGTGATGAAAAATATGGTATAAAATCCGATAATCAATATACCCGGTCATTGGCTTTGCACGCTTGTGAATTGAGGATGGATCATCCCACCCGAGGAGAGCGAATGACTTTTTTTGCCGAACCTCCCGCGGAAGATCCCTGGGATGTGTTCGCCACCGAAACAAGGTCCACGACCTATTTTTAACAGCTATTGCCAATCAGAAAATAACTTTTACCTTTGCAATCCGTGAGGGTCATATGGCCAGCTCCCTCTGAACTCCCCCAGGGTGGAAACACAGCAAGGGTAGGAGGTTGTAGCGGTTCGATATGATTCCTCACGTTTTATTTTCTGCCTGGTACTTGCGTTCGTTCCGCCTGTGTTCATTCGCTAGAAATCCTGCAAAAGGATAAATTTTTTCCCAGTCGGCTGCCTGACTCTTAACGTTAAGTCGTTGGAGATAGCCTTGATCCGCCTGCAGTCGGTCCCATAAATCCTGATAACTTTCGTAACAAGGCCCGTGCCCCGGAATGGCCAGGGTCCAATCAAGGTCGATAACGGTGTCGGCGACCTTATCCAGGGTCCGGACATAGGCGTACCAACTGTCTTCAATAAACGGGAATTCCAAAGCACTGAGGTAATCACCCAGCAGTAAGGTCCCCGTTTCACGGATAAAATACATCGCCCCGTCTGCCGTATGACCTGCAGCAAGGAAGCAGGTGACATTAAATTCACCCAATTGCAGCTGCTGGCCGTCATTGGTCACGGTCAGATCGGCCACCGGAAAACGATGTTCATAATGGCGTTGAATGTAATGTTGGCCATCCCAACGTCGAACCTGATCAAGCGCATTCTCCCGGTTGATCAGGTGAGCCATGTCATGGCTGGTCACGACCTGACCGGGAGGCATGGCTCCATAGCCAATGATGTGATCGTAATCGGCATGGGTGAAAAGGTAATAAATGCGATGGGTTTTCACCAGGGGGAGGATGGCAGCAAGGATGGCGTCTATTTCATCAGGCAACCAATTGGGATCGCAGATCAGCAACGTTTTGTCTCCTTTGACCCAGGTGGTATTGGTCCAATACAACGCGCTGGCCTGCACCATTACCGCATCTTCCTGATAAGATTTGAACAAGGACATGGTTTAAAGCATTGAAAGTATATAAACACCTCCGTAATCAGGGGATAACATATATCCATAGACAATATGGAAAATGTGGCCTTGACAACCTACCTTTACGGTCCTAAAAATTGAAAATATGAAATTCTTTATCGATACCGCGAATATAGACCAAATCAAGGAAGCTCATGACCTGGGCGTTCTCGATGGGGTTACCACCAATCCTTCATTGATGGCTAAAGAGGGGATTTCCGGAGATAAAGCCATCATGAAGCATTATGAGAAAATATGCAAACTGGTCGAAGGCGATGTGAGTGCCGAAGTGATTGCCACGGACTTTGAAGGCATTATTAAGGAAGGTAAGGAATTGACCAAGATCGCTCCGAATATAGTCGTCAAGGTACCTATGATCAAAGACGGCGTGAAAGCGCTTAAATACCTCTATGACCACGATATCCGGACCAACTGTACACTGGTTTTCTCCGCCGGTCAGGCCATCCTGGCTGCCAAAGCAGGAGCCAATTATGTGTCTCCCTTCATTGGTCGTATCGACGACATTAACTGGGAAGGGATGCAGGTGGTCGCGGAGATCGCGGAAATTTACGCCATCCAGGGCTATGAAACCGAAATCCTGGCGGCCTCGATCCGCAGTTCCAAACACATTGTAGAAGCGGCCAAATCCGGCGCGGATGTGGTGACCTGTCCA
>JAGQXC010000202.1 GCA_020436785.1 Saprospiraceae bacterium
GGGTATCGATGCTTAAGGGTTTCCAGGGTTTCATGGTGTCAAGGGATCAGGACAAAATCAAAAATCCTAAATCGTATATCAGAAAGTATGTATATGTATATATCTGTTTATCTGTATATCTGTTGATTTGTGTTTGAATCAAAAATTACGGGTATCGATGCTTAAGGGTTCCAGGGTTTCATGGTGTCGAGGGATCAGGACAAAAATCCCCAATCGTCAATCAAAAATCAACTTAATATTTCACCAGTTTTTTGAATGAAATGGCTGCTTTATCTCTTAGCCCGAGCAAGAAAACACCCTGGGGCAAAGCGTTGATGGAAACGTTGATTTCGTTTATTCCCGCTGAGTAGTTCTTTGGCGATTGACGCATCATTACATTCCCCTGTAGGTCAAAGATTTCCACGGTGAGAGGCCTCGAGGCATCCAGCCGGAAGGACAGTTGCACCTCCTGGTTAGATGGATTTGGGTACAGCTTAAAATCTCGACATTCTGGGCGAACACCTTCATTACTTACCGTGCCTGGTTCAGACAAATAACCAGCAAATAATCCACGGCCGTGGGTGGCCACCACGATCTTTCCGTCGGACTCCCTGGCCTGGATCATCTTGGTCAATGCGTAACCAATGACATCGGTGCCCACATGCGTCCAGATCGTATTGGCTCCATCCAGTGTATGAGTCATAAAAACACCAATTTGAGTTGCTAATAAATAATATTTAAGGCCGTTATAATTTAAGATTTCAGCCCATTCCATACTCGGTCCGGGTAACTCCTCGGTCCCGGCCAGATTGCCTTCGACCAATTGATAAGTTTGCCCGCCATTGGTGGTATGGTAAAGACCGGGAACATCAAAGTTGGTCATCACCACCAGCCATTCATCACCATCGGCCGGATTCGGTGCAATGCATCGCGTGTAGGTCCCGGGCACGGTGGCATTGTGAATCGATACATCTTCCACCGTGTAGTCATCGGTATGGGCATTTTTAACCTTTTTAATGATGGGTATTTCTCCACTGCTTGCAAAAAGCAACGTATGGGCGGGCTCTGAGGTTACCGCTAACGCCGTTATCCGGTCGTGATGGTTTTGATCCCCATCCGAAATCAGGTCGAAGTTTTCGATGCCGTAGGCGGTATTGATCGGAGTCAGTTCAATATCATCGACCCGGTAAACTTTATTGCCGATGGGATAATACATTGTATTTTCATCAACCGGATCTACCGCCCATTGGTGGATAAAATCCCGATCCGGTTCCCCGGATGGTGAAATCAGGATCCATCCGTTCTCCCAGCTGGCATTTCCATCCGGTCCGGCATTCAAACGAAATGTTTCCCCAAGTTGGAAAGACATGTAGGTAAAGTCTTTGGTTACGTACACATAGGCACCGTCACTGCCGAAATTTTCTCCAAAAGCTATCCCTGTACTCAATGGATCCGGTGGATAGACCTGTAAATAGCCATTATCCTGGGCGCCTCCGACGACACGATGATCCAGGGGGTCACTGGATTGACCGACGGTGTAAAATTGGGTTACATTGTAATTATTGTTTTTGACCTGCCATCTGACGTTGTCGTAACTACCCGATAGACGGGTAATATCTTCCGAAAAATATATGCCTCCGTCATTGACTGCCCATGCTTCTTTAGGGTTGGTCGGGTTAAAGTAGACCAGATGGTTATCTACGTGCATTTGATTTTGAATGTAATGGATCGTGGGATCGTCAACAGGATTTGCAAAGGCATCCATTGACCTGAACAAATTGACGCCCCCGATCACCACGAAATTTTCATCATCCGGCTTGACGTTCATTACCAAATAATAATTGCCCGGATAGACACCCTCTTTGGGTAGGTTTTGGGTTCGATTTTCAAATTTTTCATGCTCCAGGTCAAATTTATAAAAGGACATTTTTTCCTCCGGCCGCAGCAGGAGCAGATAAGCGATATTGGGATTGGAAGGGGCATGTTCCACAATTCCTCGCTCAACGAATTCGGGCCAATCGTCCGGGGTAATGTCATTCCAGGTATTGCCATTATCCAGAGATTGATAGACCCCGCTGCCGGCATTTCGATGACCGGAGAGGCATGCCAACAGATCACCATCCGGACCAATGGAAAGGTCGCTGAAGTCCGGCCGGATGGAGGGATAGTTGACGACGTATCCATTCAAGGTGCCGAATTGAAAACTCTGATTGATTTCATCTGCCATTCGAGCGCGATTACTGATGCGAAATTCGTCTAATACGCCTCCGACACCATCTCCCCATGGCACCCCAAACTGAAATAAATCCTTTTCTATTTGTGGTAAAGACTCCACCGGCGCTGTACTGGCTAAACGTCCGTCTAAATAGAGCGAAATGGCTGCTGGTCCCCAGGTGAATGCAATATAATGCCAATCACCGGCCTTCCAGTCAGCCGTACCTGAATTGACCACATACCAATCCTCTCCGTCTCCCCGGGCATACAAAAATTCGATGGCATTGTTAATCCTGCGGAATGACATGGCAAATGGGAAATCACCAAATTCCAGGAGCAGGTGCTCCTGATTGTTATCACCATTCCAAACCGGTTTTAACCAAAATTCAATGGTACCTTCCCTGGAATTGATAACCCCCTGACTTGCATACTGCAGTACATCAAAGGTGTCCAGGTAAGCGCCCTGTCCAAATAATCCTTCCTGAAAATCAATTTCAGAAGAGTCCTGCGGTTTGATGCCGGACGCCCCGTTTAAATTACCATCAAAGCGAAGCATTAACGTGGTAGAGGTATCCACCGGCAATGGTTGTCGGGAATACCTGGGAGGATTTGGAGGCAAAATATGGGTGAACGATTGAAGCCCATCCGTAGATCGCAATATCCCCCATCCATTGGTGGCTACAAAAATCGAGTTTGCGTCCGGATGAACCTTTATTCTGGATGCGTATTGGAACGGGTAACCTTCAGTTCCTGTCCAGGGTGGGGCGGAGGAAACAGGAAATTCCGCCATGGCCTGGTAGGTGTAATCATTAACCAGGGAGTCAAATTGATAGGCGTAATGCTGACTCTCCCAATTCTGGCCGTTATCTTCCGAATACAATAGACCTCCTCCAAAAAAATTGGCGCCACTTCCAATGTATTCACCGGTGGAAGCATACCAGCGGTTAGGATCATTGGGATGCTGTACAATGCATGTAACGCTTTCATTTCCCGTAATGCCATTCACATGGTTCCAACGATCTCCTTGATTTTCGGTGATCCACAACCCTCCCCGCACTCCTCCGGCAATCAGACGGTTGGGATTCTGGCTGTCCATGGCAATAGCCCTCGTTCTGCCACCTACATTGGTGGGACCTACCTCAATCCAGTTGATGTCGTCTTCCGGGCCTCTGGTTTTCAGTTTCTGGGATTCAATCATCTTTAACCAATATTGCTGCACCCCTGCGGATGGTCTGCCCAGTTCTCCGGTAAGCGGATTCGCGTACAACCTTTTATAAAATTCCAAAGCCAACGGCTCACTCTCCGCTTCCTCATTATTTGCTTCGGGGAATCCAGGAAGTATTTTCACTGCGTCCTTGTTGGCCCGAAAAACGAGCAAAGAAATCAGGAGAAAGAAAATTAACAAGGCCAGGGCATTTGAAAATTTCATGTTGCTATTGATTCGGTGAAGAAAATCTTCCTGGAATTGAATCCCATTGGATTGTGCCTTTAAGATATTGAATTTTGAATTCAACGATTTTTTGAAGGAATGGAACCCGTTCGCCTGTCCCATCTGCTACCTTTGTCCCCTTTGTCACCTCTGACCCTTCTATTCATATTAACTTTTTTCTTATCTTTCCACGCAGAAAAAGACAGAGGAACCTTCCCCTTTATCATTCACGTTTTTTAGCTTGCGAAGGAGCTTGGTAGCCTCCTTAAAACCGACATCGACCATGCCTGATTTTGTACATCTACACAATCATACTCAGTATTCACTCCTTGATGGCGCCACGGAGATCGGTGCGATGATGGACAAAGCCCATGCGGATGGACAGAAAGGAGTGGCGCTGACCGACCACGGCAACATGTTCGGCGCGTTCAAGTTTGTCGCCGAGGCCAACAAGCGGCACATCAAGCCCATCGTCGGCTGCGAGTTTTACCTGGTACCAGACCGCCACCAGCAGAATTTCCTCAAGTCCAAAGGCGAAAAGGACGAACGTTACCACCAACTCATGCTGGCCAAAAATCAGCAGGGCTACGAGAACCTTTCGAAACTCTGTTCTCTGGGATTCATCGAGGGTATGTACAGCAAATATCCCCGCATTGACAAGGAGTTGATCCTCAAACACCACGAAGGCATCATTGCCACCAGTTGCTGCATCGGCGCGGAGATCCCCCAAGCCATCGTACAGGGCAAAATCGACAAAGCGGAAGAACTGTTGCGCTGGTGGGTGGACCTGCTGGGCGAGGATTTTTACATCGAGTTACAGCGGCACCGCGGGATGGAGGACATCGACGGCACCGGCGTCAGCCAGGAAGACGTCAACCAGATCCTGCTGGGCTTCGCCAAAAAATACAACCTCAAGGTCATTGCCACCAACGATGCCCATTACCTCGAAGAAGACGACTGGAAAGCGCATGACATCCTGCTCTGTGTCAACACCAACGCCAAGATGGAAGAAGAATTCCGGTTTAAATTTCCTTCCAGCGACTTTTACTTCAAGAGCAAGGATGAGATGTCCCGGTTGTTTGCCGACGTACCCCAGGCACTGGACCATACCTTGGAGATCTTCGACAAGATCGAAGCTCCCCAATTGGAACGGGATATCCTCCTGCCTAATTTCCCGTTGCCAGCCGGTTTTGGCGACCAACCCAGTTACTTGCGTCATCTGGTTTACGAAGGAGCCAAGGTTCGTTATGGAGAAATCAGCGAACTGGTGCGGGAACGCATCGACCTGGAGCTCACCATCATCAAGAACATGGGCTTTGACGGTTATTTCCTGATCGTGCAGGATTTCATTAAAGCAGCCCGGAAGATGGGCGTTTCGGTAGGACCCGGACGGGGATCGGCGGCCGGATCAGCCGTGGCTTACTGCCTGACCATTACCAACATCGACCCGATCAAATACAACCTGCTCTTCGAGCGTTTTCTCAATCCGGAGCGGATATCGATGCCGGATATTGACATCGACTTCGACGACGAAGGCCGCCAGCAGGTCATCGACTGGGTCGTCGACAAATATGGGCGTGACCAGGTAGCACAGATTGTCACCTTTGGTACGATGGCCGCCCGGTCATCCATCCGGGACGTAGGACGCGTATTGGCCCTGCCGTTGCCGGAGACGGATTCCATCGCCAAACTGGTGCCCGGACGCCCCAATACCAAGCTGAGGACCATCCTGGTCAAAACGCTCAAGGAACAGGAAGCGGACTGGCAGGCTGTCGAGTACAACAACATCAAAAAACTCAATGAGCTTAAGACCGATGAAGGCTTAACCGGAGAGACCATCCGCCTGGCTCAAAAACTGGAAGGTTCCGTACGCAACACCGGCATCCACGCGGCAGGCATCATCATCGCTCCCGACGACATCAAAAAATACATACCCGTCTGCACCTCAAAGGAATCCGAGCTGCTGGTGACTCAATTTGACGGCAGCATCGTCGAGTCAGCAGGCATGCTGAAGATGGACTTCCTGGGCTTGAAGACCCTTTCGATCATCAAGGATGCCATCGAGAACATCGCCAAACGTTTCGGCGAAGAAGCACGCATTAATCCGGACGACATTCCTCTCGACGACCATAAGACTTACGAGCTCTTCCAACGGGGTGAGATGATCGGTATCTTCCAGTTTGAATCGGAAGGAATGCAGAAATACCTCAAGGAGCTCAAACCGACCAACATCGAGGACCTGATTGCCATGAACGCCCTTTACCGTCCGGGGCCGATGGATTACATTCCCTCTTTCATTGCCCGTAAACACGGCCGCGAGAAGGTAGAATATCCGCATGAATGGCTGGAGGAGATCCTCAAGCCGACGTACGGTATCATGGTTTACCAGGAGCAGATCATGCAGACTGCCCAAATCATGGCCGATTACAGCCTCGGCAAAGCGGATATGCTCCGCCGGGCCATGGGTAAAAAGAAAGCCAAGGAAATGGCCATGCATGCCCAGATCTTCACCGAAGGTGCCGTAAACAAAGGTGTACCGGAAGAGAAGGCCGGAGAGATCTTCGAAGTAATGGCCAAATTTGCCTCCTACGGTTTTAACCGTTCACACGCAGCGGCCTATTCGGTGCTGGCGTACCAGACGGCGTGGCTGAAGACACATTTCCCGGCGGAGTTTATGGCCTCAGTGCTGACACACAACAAAAACGACATCACCAAGATCAACTTCTTCCTCCGCGAATGCAAACGGATGGGCATCAAGGTGCTCAGTCCCGACATCAACGAATCGGACATCAATTTCATCGTTAATAAACAGGGAGACATTCGTTTCGGACTTTCCGCATTAAAAGGCATCGGAGAGGGACCGGTGGAAGCCATCCTCGAAGAGCGTCAGATCAATGGTCCGTTTGCCGATGTCATCGATCTTGTCAAGCGGCTTAACCTGCGCGCCGTGAACAAGAAGTGTTTTGAGAGTCTGGCGCTGGGTGGTGCATTTGACTCCTTTGCCGGCATTCACCGGGCCCAATATTTCGCGCCCAGTGACAAATACGATTCCTACCTCGAACACCTGATCCGCTATGGATCCAACTACCAGCAAGGTCAGGAGATGACCCAGGCCTCCCTCTTCAGTCACGAAGAAGTGTTCAGCATGCCAGACCCGGAGCCACCCAGAGCCAACGAATGGAGCTTGCTGGAGACCCTGAACAAAGAAAAAGAAGTGACCGGTATCTTCATCAGCGGCCATCCCCTGGACGATTACCGGCTGGTGGTCGATAATTTTACCACCTGCACGCTGGATAAACTGGACTATTTTAAAGGACAAACCGTCAAACTGGCGGCTTTTGTCACCAGTGCCGATCACCGCATCAGCAAACGGGGCACCGGCTGGGGCATCTTTACCCTGCAGGACTACAACGGCATGCTGGAGATCATCCTGATGGGCAACGATTACCTTGATTATAAAGCCCGGCTGGAGGCGGGGCAGGCCGTCTATGTCCAGGGCGATTACTTAAGGGTGCGTGATACGGAAGAGTTCCGTTTTAAAGTCACTCAGGTTCGCCACCTGGACACCCTGGGCAACACACTGGCTCATTCCATTGTGCTGAAACTGCCTTTGCAATTGGTCGATGTTTCATTCATTGATCAGCTGGACGCCATTTGTAGAAAACACAAGGGCAAACACGAGCTGAAGATGAAGATCATCGACTATCAGAATCAGCAATTTATGGACCTGGTCTCTAAAGACACCAAGATCAATGTCAGCAACGAGCTGATCTCGGACCTGGAGAAAATGGGGTTGGAGTATACGCTGAGTTAGACGGTAGATGATAGATATTAGACACTAGACATGAGACGTGGGATTCTAGAGACCTGACATAAAATTAAGAGAATTAGAACCCTATACATATATACAAATGTACACATATACAAATTTGACACTAGACACTAGACACTAGACACTAGACGTGGGATGTGAGATTCTAGAGACCTGACATAAAATTAAGAGAATTAGAGCGCTATACATATATACAAATGTACACATATACAAATTTTGACACTAGACACTAGACACTAGACATGGGATGTGAGATTTTAGAGACCTGACATAAAATTAAGAGAATTAGAGCGATATACATATATACAAAAATACATATATACATATATACAAATGTACATATATACAAATTTTGACACTAGACACTAGACACTAGATGGGGGATGTGAGATTCTAGAGACCTGACATAAAATTAAGAGAATTAGAGCCCTATACATATATACAAATGTACATATATACAAATGTAGACACTAGACATGAGACATGGGGATGTGAGACGCAAGAGACCTGACATTATATAAATGATATGCGAATGCCAGTTAGAAAATTGGATTTTTCAGGAGTTCATAATCGGTTAACGTCTGCAGAAAGGTTTTGAGCTTTTCTTTTTCATCCGGAGAAAGTCGGATGCCGGGTGGATCAGATTGTTTGAAAAAAGGATCCAACGTGGCAGATGGTAATACATGCTGATCGTAATGATCCAGTACCTCATCCAGGGTTTGATATCTTCCGTCGTGCATGTAGGGTGAGGTAAGGGCTATGTTGCGCAGCGTCGGTATCTTGAATTTTCCTTCGTCCACCGATGATTCTGAAATGCGACCCCGTCCCAGGTCCTCAAAAGCAGTATCCAGTCCATTGTTGGCGTAACCAAAAGTGGTGAAAAGAGGAGCCGGATGACAGGTACTGCATTTGTTTTCAAAGACCTCCTTTCCCGCGATTTCGGCGGACGTAAAAGTTGCCTGATTGCGAATCACCCGGTCGTATTTGGACTGATCCGAAACAATCAGCAACATGAACTGGGAAAGTGCATGTAAAAAATAGGGACTGGTGATGGTGTCCGGAGTGCTGAAAGCTTTTCTGAACAATGCAGGATAATCCGGATGATCATTAAGCTTGGCGATCACATGCCCCAGTTTTTCGTTCATTTCCAGAGGATTTTCTATGGCATTAATGGCCACAAAATCCAGATGGTTTACGCCGCCGTCCCAGAAAAATTCCGGCATGAAGGCCATGTTGACGATGGAGGGGGCGTTGCGGATCCCGGGGCGCTCCTCGACGCCAAGGCTTAACCGGTGCTGGGGGTCGGTAAATGCCACCGATTTGACATGACAATTGGAGCAAGCCACCGAATTATCACTGGACAGGATGGGATCGTTAAACAGGCGTTTCCCTAATTCGAACCCCTGACGGGTAATGGGATTGTTCACGAACGTGTAAGTCGGCTCCGGGAAATAATCCGGCTTTTTAAACACATAGGTATCGTCGGGAAGAACGTCTTCCCCTTGGTGACAGGAACACGTAAAAGCCAGACCGATTGCCACCATAATCTGAGAAATTTTTTTCATCTCACAGTGTTTTAAATGATACCACCCAAAGGATAAATACTGACCTCCTAGAATTCCTGTACTTCCGGAGGCCAGATAAATGGAATGGAATTAATCTTACTGATGAATGTGATCATACCGGAAGGCATGTTCCATGTTTTCAGCAACCGGTTGTCCGTCGACCGGTTTGTGCACATTGTGGTTCCCGGAAAAGTCGATGTCGTTGATTCCGGTGAATAACTTCAGTACATCAAAATACATGTGTATATGAGGCTGTTCCAGTTTCTCCACGTTTAGATTGACGTCGAATTCAAAGGTCATCCGTTTGTTGTTGTAAATAAAGGCGGAGTTATCGATGTTTTTCCATCCTCCCACGTGGTAGGCAATGCCATGTTCCGAGCCTCCCTCCAGGGTCTCCGTTCCACTGACTCCGCCATTGGATGCGTCAGACTGGCCTTCCATTTTAACCGCGATGTAGCCGAAATTCCAGTTCCAGAACATTTTATTGGTTGCCGGATCCAGGATTCCCCCGACGGCTCCTTCCTGAACGCCGTCGACATCCACTCCAAGGGTAAAGGTCAATTTGGTATAGGTTCCGGCAGGCACATCTTTAAGCTTTACGAATTGTGAATTGACATCGGATTCATCCACCAGGTAATAGCCCTTGGTGTCGGCGGCAGCCGCACTCAAAGGATCGGAGAATGATTCGCCATTAGGGCCTGTCAGTTCAATTTTAGAAATAAAATAACGGAGCAAATTGATATTGAATTTTTGTCCCAGGGCATTGGAGTAGGGGTATTCGGTAGACCCGGGAGTAGCCATGGTGAGTTGGATGGGCACATTGTTGATGATGGCCACGTTGTCGAATTCAATTTCGACGGTGCCCGGTTGCTTAGTGTTTATTACCTCCTCTTTCTTACATCCGGTGAAAAAGACAAACAGGATCAGAAAAAAGCCATAGATGATTTTATTATGATTCATTGTTTTAGGATTTTAAAATTTTAAAATGCGAAGATGAATTGCACTTGGAATTTTGGTTTGGCTACCATGGCTCCATTGGCAAAGCTCTGGTAGACCGGGACGGCCGTCGACACATTCAGTACCCAGGATTGGACATCCAGGCCAACGCCTGCCGGCAGGGACAATGCATAGCCGTAGGTATCCGTCATACGAAGGTCATTTTCATCGCGGTTCCAGCCCTGAATTTCTGCTTGCAAGCCCCCGAAGGGAGACAGGATCCATCCATTGGACAGCACGACATTGTGGAAGGCAACCGTACGTAGAAACGTTTGGGGACCAAACCTGATGGACCGGGTGTTGGTCAAGTATTGCATATATTGTCCGGTCAGGATCAAACCATCATCACTATGGGTGAGGATGGCATTGATCAGGAACATAGGCGCCCACGATCCGGAGCCAAGTGAAAAATTATCCGGCAGACTTTCCTGGTGAACCAGGTCGTATTCATAGCGTCCGGTTGGCATCTGGATTCCTGCACCTGCATCCAGGGTGAGGAAGGTCTTTGAGCCCAGAGGAAGTTGATTAAGGATCCGGTAATTGCCTTGAATACGGATGTCGGAAAGGCCTTGTCGCAAGCCCTTGAATCCCGGCTCGTTGCGTAGGTTGTGCCGGAAAGGCACGTTAGCCTGGAATTGCCATCGGGCATTCAGACGGATGCGTAAAGACACGTCCAGCACATAGAGACGGTCCTGTATGGAAGGTTGATGATCCTGGGTACTGGAGTAATTGGCCGTTTGCAAGCCGATGCCGACAAAGGTGCGGTCGTAACCGGTAAGCAAGCCAATTCCCAAGTCGCTAAAACTGCATCCACAGGCGTCGCAACCATAACTGATTACGACCTGCAAAGCAAGGACCACAACCAGGAAAAATTTTCTGGTCATGATATTTAACTGTACGGTTTAAAAATGAAAAGGGTAGTCCGGCCTGATTTCAGGCAATGGGAGGGTGGAAAATATCGGTTTGGTATGAACTAATTGGTTCGGAAGAATCATGATAGTTGTGAGTCTCACCCTCCGCGCTCCTGGAAAATTGAGGCAAGTTTGCAGGTGCTGGCAGGTACTCCGTATGGTGGTACTTCAACTGGAATTGAACTCCGGGGACACTTTCTTTCTGATCCTTATCCAGGGCAATTTGTTCATCCAAAAAACATTTCCCGGAACACATCAATTCAGGTCGTGCCTTATTGACGCAATAATTATCGATGATGTATTGGCGGTCCAGGGTAAATACAGTATAAACAACAAGATCCTTGAAGCTCAGCCCAAGCAGTAACATGGCCATTGCAAAAGACAGGATCCGTTTCATGCATCAAATTTAGTGTAAAAGCGGGTATGTGGAAACAATTGCTGCCCATTAACATTTTTGTGGCTCAAGGTTAATACCGATGCACATATAGTTTTGAGTTTATATACGAACCAATTAGATGTCAACGTTGTTTTATGGTCAACTACCCGGCAGAAGAAACTTTTTTCATTGTGCCAGATGTATATGTGAACATCCCAGGGAGGTCCGGAACAGACCTCCTTTTTTTTGTGCGCTCAAACGAAATGGCTAAACTTATCGTTATTGCAAGGTAAATCATTGCCATGCTGCGAAATCGTCGAATACATATTATCCTGATCCTGGCCACTGTCCTCATCAACATTGGCTGCGACCAGGTTTCGAAGCATTTGGTTCGGGAACATGTCGAATACCAGCAGTTTATTCCCCTGGTGGACCATCATTTCACCCTGACCAATGTCGAGAACAGCGGCGCTTTCCTCAGCATGGGCGACCGCCTGGATAGGCCGTATAAGTTTTTCCTGCTGACCCTGTTTCCTTCCCTGGTTCTGGTGGCAGGATTTGGCTGGCTGATGTGGCGGCGCGACCTGCCTCTCCTCTCGGTGCTAGCCACCGGATTCATCCTTGGTGGAGGCATTGGCAACCTCTTTGACCGCATTCGTTTTGGATCGGTGACGGACTTCTTGCACCTGGATTTTGGCCTTTTTCAGACCGGGATCTTTAACCTGGCGGATGTTTCTATCATGACCGGGTTGGGCATATTCTTGTTACAGGCGGTGGTTCAAACGAAGACGCAGGGATGATAAATTCGAAATTGCTGGTCAATCTTGGTTGCTCCAGTCTTACGGAGTGTTTAGAATTTCATCAATCAGCGGTAGCGTTTCTTCGAAAATGGATTTTCTAAAATCATTGCCAAAGTTTGCCCTTTCGATATCGTCCAAAAGCGTATTGAGCCTTTCGGAGTTAAAATGCCCAATTTCGCCAGTTCGTAATTCATGAACATAGAGGTCCCGAATCTTCAAATTCCGATTATCAACCAACTCGCCATTATAGACCAAGCGGGGATATTTTGAATTGTATAAATAATGAGCTTTTTCAATCAAACTTTTGTCCTTAAAATTGGAAGTATTGCCACTTGATATGGCGGAGTCAAACGTTCCGGAAACGGGAAAGAATGAGATCAACGGTTGAATTAGGAAATTAAACAGGGAATCGAGAACTTTCTTGTTTGTTTCATAAGCTATTGGCAATCCTTTAATTAGTTGATCGTGCGCTGCCATTTTTTTATCAATGTTGGAAATACAAATTCCGATATTTTCTTTATCGCGCAACAAGTCTTTTTTAAGACCCACTTTGAATTCTATTTCCAAACTCCGATATTTTCTCGATTCATTCCAGGTGTTCACCTGAAGGGCCAGCAAGATGCCAATCATCACCAGAATGATTTCACCAACGGCATACCTCAGATACTTTCCGGTTGCGCCCTCGGCAAGCAAATTACGCCGGATGTTTCTAAAGAGTTTTATCATTTTCGTATAGTTGGACTTACTGAGAAGTAAAAAAGATTTTAGATTTGATGATGATCATATTAGGCGGTCTGGATGATCTGCCGACACCAATTACCAACCATCTTGATTTCTTGCTTGATAGAGTTATAATCAGATTTGTCGATCATTTTTTCCCATAACTATTCGCGCATTTCCCATTCAGGGATGGAATTTTTCACCCTTCTTTAGCATTTCCAGGATGACCTTCATTCGTTTAGTCCTTGTCTCTGTTTTTTTAGCAGATTGAAGCCGCCAAACGATGGAGAAGACATTGGCTTTGTTCAGTGTTTTGAAAAAAGCTTCTGCCTTTTTATCCCTGGCCAATTCCCGGAGAAAATCCGGCGGCACGGTCAGGTTGCTGGACGGGTCATACGCCCGGTCCCAGCGCCCGTCTGCTTTGGCGGCTGCGACTTGTTGCCGGCCTGCCGATTGCATACGGCCCAATTTTTCGAGGCGTTCGATGTGCTCGCGGTTTCTTTTTGACCAGACGCTTTTAGGCCGGCGGGGCGTGAACTTCTGCAACCACGAGGCTTCGTCATACGTTTTCTTTTGCCCGTCAATCCAGCCGTAACACAGTGCTACGTCAAGGGCTTCTGCATAGGTGATGGATGGCTCTGAGGACTTCACTTTGAATATCCGCAGCCAAAGACCTGATAACTCCTGATGGTGTTCTGCCAACCAGGAAGTGAACGCCTCCGTACCGGGGAATGTCAGGATTGGCAATTCCGGTTTTGGCGATTTCTTCTCGTCCGGAAATCTCTTTTTCATGGTCAATTTGGTTGTAAAATAACACGAATCCCGGTTAGGTATACCAGGGAGATCGGGTTGTTTGCTAAATGCCGGCCTTGCTCTTTGTTTTCAGACGGATTTGTTCAGCTTAAATTTCGCCAGGGATTGGTCGATTAAAGGGGCAATGGTGATGAAATTGGAGGCAAGTTTGACGACAACCTGTTCCAGCTGTTCATCTTCGAAATGCTCCCAGCCTTCCATTAAAGTTAAGGGGCCAAACGACACGCTGACATGCTCCCAATGAGGTGTATATTCCTTGAAAGCCGTGCGGAACTGGTCGGCGAATGCCCGGCTGGTCAACGTATACCCTTTCAATCCCCGTAGTTTTAATGCATGGATGTTGTAATACACCCGGCTGCGTTTGAGCGTAACTGCATTGACCCAAACAGCAAAGAAGATCCGGGTTCTGGCCTGGATGGGGTCGCTGGGATCATTGGTCCAATCCGGTTTGTACAATTTCAAAACGACGGATTCCAGGGTCACGCCGACATGAATCCGGAGCTCCGGATGGTGTAAAAGTGCTTTATCAAGTTGTCCGGCTGATTTCCGGAATCGTTCCAGGTAATGTTCGTAATCCATCGGTTCTCCTATTTTTTCTGACCAGGGAATTTAGTTGTAACTGGCGGAATGAGTATCCTTTTTTCCATTGCTTCTTTTTTATTGATGAACGGGCGATGACCGATCAAGTGAGGGTGACGGGTGTACGCACATCAACGCTCGACATAAATTAAGTTAATGGAAAAGGGTGATTTGGGAAAAAAATATTTGGTTAGCGGATAGCGTGAAGTCAGTTGTCAGAAATCAGTATTCAGAAGGATTCCCACAATAACTTCCAGTCCGATTTCTCACTTCTGGCAACTAACTACTTAATACTTTAAATCAGAAACAGGCCAACACCATTTCAGATGCTGACCTGCTTCAAACCAAATTATGCATTTGTCAGATGCGCTGGCTCTTCCTATTTAACGGGCGGCAAGACCCACGGCTGAGGCGGGTAAATTGCCGATGTTGCCTAGCGGGGTCAGGCTGCCGTCGTAACGGATCCTGAACATGGTGATGTTGTCACGGTTGGCATTGAGGATGTAGAGGTATTGCGAGTTGCGGCTGAGCGCCATGTCCAGCGGACCGTCGGCGGTCCAGCCGGTGACACCGGACGAATTCAGCAGGGTCAGGGTACCATCAGGATCGATTTTGTAACCGCTGACGTTGTTGGAGCCGAAATTGGTGGTGTAGGCGTAACGGCCATTCTCCGTTACGGCAACCCAGCAAGCAGCGGTCTGGTGGGTGGGAACAGCGCCGGAGATCGTGCTGATGCTCCCCGTGTAGCTCAGTTGGTAGGACGACATGGCACTGGCATTGGGCGCGCCACCGAAGGCTTCCGATACGATGACGTGGTCGTGATTGTCAAATGCGAATCCGAATGGGGTTATCCCGGACGAAGGATATGCTTTGGGTGTGCCGGCGATGCCATTGTGGTCGACCTTATAGACCGTCAACATGTTGGTGCCCTTTTCCGTGACCACCAGGTAAGTGCCCCAGTTGTTGAATTCGATCTGGGCCGGCGCCGGAGCAGCAGCACTCAAAGGTCGTTCCGACCCTTCCAGATAGGCCAGCATACCATCGGGATCGATGGAGAAGCCGGCAATGTTGCCGTTGCCACCGCCATTCAGGACGTACAGGACATCTCCATGGGCGGTCAGGGAGATGGGCATGGTCCCCTGTGAGTTCACCGTCTGGACCATCTCCAGCTTATTCCCATTGATGATGAAAGAGGTGATCGAGTTCGAGCCGGCATTGACAACAAATAAAAAGTGACCGTGGACGATGATCGCTCCCTGGGAGCCCAGTCCGCCGGAAGTGCCGTTGCCTCCGGTGGCGTAATTACGATACGGCTGTAACCAACCGCGTGCATCGCGGCTGAACACGATGACTTCATTGCCATCAGCGGAATTGGACATGGTGTATACTTCGCCGGGGATGCCATTACCATGGTGATAGCCGCCATGACCGTTGCGGGTTTCCAGGGTTGCATCGTTTGTTGCTGAAGAAGTAAAATCTTCTTTCTGGCACGATGGCAGCATCAAAAATAATCCGGCTGCTAGCAGGAAGGGTGATCTTAAATACGTTTTCATTTAATTTGGTTTTAATGATTTGGAAGTAATTAATGTTCCCAAAACTAGCGTTGAAGTATTGCAGAATAATCACGAAACCATCACAGTTTGGCCGATCCGGGCAATTGTCGCACAGACGACAACCGGTTGAGGGCACCATCCGCTCTGCAACGAGGCGAATTATCCGGCCCATCCTGGCAATCCATCGTGCTTTTTCTTAAAAACCAGTGATTTATCCATTAAATTGAGGCTTCGATCGTGAATTGTAGCGTGCGGAAGTTGGTTGATGTACATAGAGATTGGATACAAATGAAATGATCACAAATGAGGTTTAATTCCAATTTTTGGATCGGTATGGTCGTCATGGTACTGATGGTGATCGGCCTGTTTTTCATTGCCCGGGGGATCTTTAC
>JAGQXC010000203.1 GCA_020436785.1 Saprospiraceae bacterium
AATTGTCCCTCGTGTTCGGGTAATTGATTCCACCAGTCCAGGGTATTGGACGATCGTTTGTTGTAAAACAAAAGCAAACGCCCATGGACAATCTTATAGGTCAGCGGGTCTACCTCTACTTTTTGCCCTTTCACTGCCATCGCGTAAGCACACCAACCACCGTAAGCGGGTACAAATTTTTCCGGATGGAGTGCGAAGGTATCCCGGGCAGCCAGGGTGCTGAACCAAAAGGTGATGCCCGCATGGGTCTGTTGGTAATCGGAATTCCCTTTTGCAGGCTTGCCTAGAAAATAGGAGACCGGATCGTATCCATCCAGGGCCAGGTGATTTATACCGATGTTACCAGCTGCCGGGGGGATCTTGATTTCTTGGCAAAGTGCCTGCATTGTTGCCGTGCCAATGCATATGGCTATTAATAGGTACTTCATTCAAATGGATTCGATGTTATGCTTCCGATCAGCAGGTTCTGAATGTAGGTTTCGTGCTCAATGCGCATACTTTTATTGGAGCATCATGCTGTCTGATTTTAGAAAAAAGCCGCATCATACCAAAGCTTATTCGATTCTTCGAAACCCGAATTTATTTAAAGATATTCGTTGGAAATGAAGGATGCACCCCTAAATGAAATAAGCCACGTGCGGTTTGAGAAGAGATTATGATGATTAGTTCCAGTCCACCGGAGGCAACGTTGTTGATTTAAATATTCTGGTGAGATGATATTTTCCCGCTTGTCTTTTGGTTAATTGATGGCTCCAGGGGACTCTTTTGATTATCCGGGCTCCCGGGCCGGTATTTCCATATTCGGCGTAAAATGCAGTACCCTCATTCTCCGGGTCATTCCAGTTGTCCCATCCCGCTGGTACAATGTGTGATCCCATCGTACAATCAATGAATGTGGTTTTGGCATATGGCCGCCAGGGCCGTCCCAGGTAAACAGCATCCACCCCAGGAGCAGCGGTTAATTGGCAACGCAGAAATACCAGGCCAAAGGATTTCCCTTTCGCTGTGCTGGCAGCGGTAATGAAAGAATTGGCAAAGCTGTGAATGGTACATTCTTCAAAAACCGCCGTGGCCTGACCAAAAATGAAGTCCGTGGTTCCCGAAATCAGACAGTTTCGGTAGAGTTGTCTGGAGTAGGGGCCATCGGCAAAGAGGGCATCTTGATTGCCGAGGATGCGACAATTCACAACTTGACAACGGTCTGCGAACGCTGCTAGTGCAATGGCCTGGCCCACCTTGCCGGACGTGTTTTGGATGGTCAGATTTTCGAGATACACATCAACCGCCTCGACGGCAAGGGTAGCCGTGAAAAAGGTACTGTTTCGTCCCCGGTGGATTTGCTGGAAATGATCATCCCAGGATACCACCGTACCTTCCATACTTTCTCCAATAAGCCTCAGGTGAGGATTCCATGGGGGTATCCGTACTTTCTCCCGGTACACGCCGTTGCGGATATGGATCGTAATCGTTCGTTCCGGGAAGGATTTGGTATCGTCGATGGCGGCCTGGATCGAGGTAAAATCACCGGACCCATCCCGGGCAACCACCAATTCGGTCCGGTACTGCGCCTTTAAAGCCAGCGCATAGAGTAAAAAGATGAATAATGCGATGGCTTTACTGATTTGAGTTACCAAGAGTCTTTATTTTATTGATTAATCGTTGCTGTCTTTCCTACTTATGCACCGACCACCTAATTTAGAGAAACCCTGAACCAATCATAGTCCGCATAGCCACCGTCATTTTCAGGAGCGAGACGGTCACAAAATATGCCGATTTTAGCTCCAATCCATTTCCCTTCTTTCGCTTGAAATGGAGGGCCGATCTCCTGCCAGGAACCGCTGTCGTACCGGTAACCGAAACGGCATATTCCTCCGGAACTTACCGTAACCTGCAACTCTACCACTCCGGATCTGGCGGGTATTTGTGATTGAATCTGTTCCGGATGACCGGTTTGGGCCTTGGTACAAGTGGTCATTTGCAGTTGAAGCTGGTCATTTTCCTGAATCAATGAAAGGTGGGCATAATCAATGCCCATAACGATCAACCCGGTACGTTCTCCATCAAAATGGTGATGAAAGTTGACCTTTGTCCTAACGGTAAACGATTCGGCCGGCATTTTTTGCAGCAGGAGGTAAGGGGCACTCCAGCGGTTGATGGTATCGGGACGTAGGGCCGGATTAAGCCGCAGGTAGCCCAGGGCACCGGGCAAAGCCCAGAGTGCTTGCGGGTTGGCCTGCCATTGCCATTGCAATCCAATCACTGGTTCGTTAAATTCATCCGTAGTCTGTGGTTGCCAATCCTTAAAGCGCTGATCCAGGCTGGGAATTGTCCAGGAGGCTACCGGTTCACCGATTCCATCCTGGTTGCTATCCTGACCGATCTGGAGCCAGTTGTTTACCCATCGCGCAGGTTGCAGGTGGACAACACGTCCATAGGGTTGTTTTTCCTGAAAGTGAATGAACCAGTCCTCTCCATTTTCCAATTCAACCCAGGCGCCCTGGTGAGGGCCATTTACTTCTGTCTCGCCCTGATGTAAAATGATTTTCGCTTCATAAGGTCCGTAAATGTTCTTAGAGCGTAACATGGTTTGCCATCCATTCGCTACGCCGCCTGCCGGAGCCAGGATGTAATAATAACCGTTGCGTTTATGCATCTTGGTCCCTTCGATGGTGGGATGCTGGTCATGACCATCAAAAACCAGTACGCCGTCATCCAATAAATGGTCACCATCCGGTGTCATTTTATGCAGTAGGATAATGCTTTTACTGCCCGCTCGACTACCTGCCAAAGCATGCACCAGGTAGGCCCGTCCGTCATCATCCCAGAAAGGACAAGGGTCGATCCATCCTTTTGCTTCGACCACCAGGTGTGGCCTCTCCCAGTCGCCTTCCGGATCCCGCGAACGGGTGCGGTAAATACCAAAATCAGGATCTCCGTAAAAGATATAGAACCATC
>JAGQXC010000204.1 GCA_020436785.1 Saprospiraceae bacterium
CCTATTTCTGGGATGCCTCCTGGGTCTATGCACCGGCCATTCAGACAATGATGGAGCACGGACCTTCTTTAATACCGGATGCCATCCCCCCGGACCTGAGTCGTGGCCATCCATTGTTTTTCCATTTTATCACCGCCCTGTGGCTGAACATCTGGGGCAATCACCTGTGGAGTGTTCACTTACTGATGGTCCTGATCTCTTTTGGCGTACTGATCCTCACCTACCGGCTAGGAAGCCAATGGGCCGGTCCGCCCGCCGGCATCCTCGCTGCCGCCATCCTGGTTGTCCAGGAATTATTTCTCGCACAGTCAGCCCAATGTTTGCCCGAAGGACTGCTGACCCTGCTGATCCTGCTCAGCCTGTGGTTTTACGGAAAAGATCAGTGGTTAGGCTACACCATCAGTGCGACGGCCATGCTCTATACCAAAGAAAGTGGATTGGTATTCATTGGAGCCCTGGTACTATTTACCCTGGCAGATGCCTGGACACGGCGGCCGCCGCTTCCCCGTAAAGACTTGCTGCGCTCCCTGCTTTGGATCATGCTGCCGGTCGTGCTGGCGAGTTTTCATTACCTCTGGTTGAAGCACCGGTTCGACTGGTATTTCTACCCGTTGCACCTCAATTACTTCAAGAGCAACTGGCAGAATTTCCACCACGATCTGCGCAACATCTGGCGGGTGGTCTGGTCCCAGGACGGGCGTTGGTGGATCACCCTTTTGGCCCTAGGCGGATTGCTGTTACGATTTGGCCGGCAAAACTGGAAGCTGACGGTGGTATTTTCCATCCTCAGCTACCTGGGTGTGATCACCTTTTACCGGCTGTGGCCCGAACCGGATCATTGGCTTAAGATCGCAGCGCTGTTGGCAGTGGTAGCCATTCTGTTGGCGAGCATCCAATTGGTCAACCGGCCCCAACAACCGGATCAACGCTTCATTTCTTTTTCTCTGGTGTATTATACGTTGTTCAGCCTGTTTTCCGCCTACAACGTCTTCACGATCCGCTACCTGTTCAATGTGTTCCCATTTTTCGCTTTCATCGCCGCCTGGTGCATTACACCCCTACTATGGAAAAAATGGATGATACCTGCTGCGGTCGCCACGTTGATGGTTGGCTATGGGTGCTGGGTCTATCCGCAGGCCCATGATGGCATTAGCGATGTCAAATTGAATTATACCGATGGACTCGCCATTCAACAACGCTTGATCGATACCATCTACTATCACGGCTACGATACGTTAAAAATACATGCCTCGCTCCTCGAGATGGTGGCCACCGGTCATGACTACCTTGGTTTTCTGCACGGCCGGAACCCGGTGCCGAACATCAGTTTCAAGCTGGATTCGACGACCCGCGTTGCCATTTATACCAATATTGCCCGGGAGCCGACCTACCAGCAAATGGACACACTTGGCTTTCAGTTGAGGACACGCATCGAACAGGGTGATGCCTGGGGTGAGGTGTGGGTGCGGTAGGTTGGATGCCATTGAAGCCATCTATCTCTCCGACTTTCGCGAAGACACCGTATGTGTCCAGGTTAAATTAATTCTATTTTACCATGGGTCACCATTGCTGAATCCGAACACCGAGCTGATGGTCTACAATGGCGAATTCCTTTGCTCCCCAGGGCCGGACGGTAATTTTGTCAAGATTTGGATGCAGTAGATGAGGGTGAGTTGTGGACACCATTAAATAAACTTCTTCAATATCGTCAGTGACCAGCCTGAGCTCCGGATGATGTTCTTTTGCCAATTGCGCATCCTGGAAAACCATGATACTGATCCCATCCTTTGTCACTACACAGTAGGGTTGTAGTGAATTTATATCCTGGTGTCTGACCTCAAATTGCAGGCAATCGACAAATAATTTTAGCCCGTATGCAAGGTCGGTATAAAATACACTGGGTACTAAGTTGGTAAATTTCATACAGCTTTATATCTAACCAGTTAGTAACAACCGCCAAATTACATTGTGTTATCTTGTTTAATGATATGGTTCCTGTCGCCATTTTTTACGGCTTACCTGCCTGCAAATTGTTTCAACGCTTTAAGAGGGTGGTAGTATTTCGAAGTCACCGTGATCAAATTGATTTAAGATTTCCAGTGGTCCTCTTTTTGGTCGCCAGCCAAGCGTCTTCTGCGCATAAGAAGAATCATACACTCTATCAATCGATTCAGGAAAATTCCAACCTCTTTTATCAAACTCCCTGGCCAGAACCGCATGCCTTTCGCGGATAACCATCTCAGGATTTTCAAATAATAATTGGCAATCCGATTTTATAAATGGTGTTTCACCAGAAATAATGTAGGTGTCATAATATTTATCCTTTTTTCGTTCGCTGGCTAATCGGTGAGCTTCCGCCACATCTCTGTAATCAATACCCCGGTGAAGCCTATAAATAGCCATTTTTTGAGCTGGCTCTGGAAAACATCTGGACATCCTTAGAATACTTATTGCCAAATTCATACCTGAATATTCCCTGAGAATATTTTCCGCTTCCAGTTTTGTTTTATGATAGATCGTTTTCGGTTCAGGAATGGTCTGTTCATCGATCCAAACGGCCTCTCCTTCCCCTAGATTAGCGTACCCGTATAAAGCGGTAGTACTTGTAAAAATGATTTGAGAAGCACCCGATTCTAAAGCCGCTCTACATACGTTTTCAGTTGCATTTACATTGATATCGTAAAACTCCCTCTCCGAGGCTATTCCCACATGAGGTGCATGCAGGGCGGCGGCATGAAAAATAGTATCTACGCCATCAACATTTCTTTTAAGTTGTTCGTAATTTCGGATATCCACCACTTTGGATGTTGCAGAAGAAGGTGAAATATCAATACCGGTCACGGCATAACCTTGAGAAAGGCTCCAGTGTAAAGCACGTCCAATTCTTCCACTACTTCCGGTAATGAGTATTTTTCTCATTGTAAGATTCCAAAACAAGTATCCTTATCCACAAGGTTCATGTATGTTATATTGATTCAATAGCTTGTTCATCACTATTTCTATCCGTTTTTCTGCTGTCAA
>JAGQXC010000205.1 GCA_020436785.1 Saprospiraceae bacterium
AGCAGATAGCCATCGATCAGATAGAGGAAACCCTGGCTCCGGAAGGCCTCACCGGCGTTCTGCAGGTATTCCGGACTGAGAATCATCACATCACCCGGTTCAAACTGGCCAATTCCGTGTAATCGGGCGGTAAGGGTATCCATCATGGCATACGCCATCCGGTCATCGCGTCGTGCCAGCCCGCCTTCACTGATGGGGACATGCGTCCGTGCGCCGATTTCCATAAATGCCATATCGTCCCCTTCATCCCGGATCCGGTTGTTGTAAGGTGGATAGATCCAGACGTGGTCGCTGGAGAGAAACACCGAATCCCAGATTTTGACCGAAGGTAAAGGAGAAACATATCGTTCATGACGAGCCACCGGGTTGGGTAATTTCGGACCAAACTCCGCCAGGTGGATTCCCAGGAATACCACCAGGATTGCCCAGCCACGCCAGCCATAGCGGCTCCACCAACGGCTGGCATTGGCCAGGGTCCATCCCATTATCAGGTAGTAAAGCGGCCAGATAAATCGACCGGTGCTACGGAAGGTTTGAAACAAGGACAGTTGGGTTTCGTAATGGAAAAAAGTGTGTTGGAAAAAAGTCCATTTAGGGCTTAACGCAAACACGAACATCCCGGTGGCAGCGAGCAACGCCAGCCAAGCGGACCGTGTCGTCGGCCAGAGGCCTCGCTGGTGGGAGATGCGAAAGATGATCAGCGCCGCAATCATCGTTAGAACGGACGTGCCCAGGTAGCCATAGCCTTCGTATTGGCCCGGAGCAGCCCAGGGCAGGCCGGACCAGAAAGCAGACTCGGTATGCGGGTTGAACCAGGTATTGAGGTTGGCGGAAAATTCGCCGACGCCAAGTCCGCCCTGTTGGGTGCCTTGCAAATTGAAATAGCCGATCAGGTAAAAGCTTAACAGCGTCCAGGCCAACACACCGATGGCCAATCCGGCAGCCTGTAAATAATTCAGTGAGCGGGTAATCCAGACCTTTTTGATCACAACGATCAGATAAATGGCCATGGCCATCGAAGTAAGGTAAGGATGAATCCACGCGGATAATGCGGTTACTATCGTCGCAAGGCGTAGCGATTTACCCGGTTGGTCATTAATATAGGAACACCAGAGCGCGGTGATCACCCAGTGGGCGCACAAGGCCGGATGCCCATCACGAAAAAGCAGGGTAGGGCTAAGTCCTAAAAAAATGCTTCCCAACCAGGCGAAAGGGGCAGGAGCGCTTAAGATCCGCAACAAGCGATAGCCGAACCAGGTTTGCAAGGCAAAACAAAGGAACAACCACCAACCGATGTATTGAAAAGTTTCGGGTAACCAGGCGCTGAATGCTTTGAGCGGCAAGGCAACCAACGGGATGACATCGGTATAGCCCATGCTGGAGAACATGGGATAGGCGTATCCGGTGAGGGTGCCGGGTGGCCAATGCCAGGGGCTGAACCGGAAATAAACCCAGCCAAAATAATGCTGCGTCCAGTCGGCGCCCTGCACCATAAACCAATCCGGGAAACCGGGATCCATGGCCCGGACACCAAATTGCAAGGTTACTGCAAACCAGGCGAGCACCAGACTGGTACCTAGCGCCAAATACGTCCAGTAGCGATCACGCATGCTCTGCATGCAGCGCGTCCCAGTATTCGACGGCGCGGCGGGTATGCGGGATGCAGATGGAACCACCGACCAGATTGGCAATGGAGAGGATCTCGAAAAACTCATCTTCACTCATGTCCAGATCCTTGCATTTTCCAATGTGGTACTTGATGCAGTCGTCACAGCGCAACACCATCGAGGCAATCAGGCCCAGCATTTCCTTGGTCTTAACCGGTAGGGCGCCTTCTTCGTAAGCGTGACTGTCCAGGTTGTAAAACCGGCGCATGACTTTGTTTTCATGACCAAGAATCCGGTCATTCATTTTAGCACGGTAGTCGTTGAAATCCGAAACGAGTGACATAACGGTTCTTTTTAAGATTTGTACAAAGATGATCAACCCGCGTAATTTTTTGGCAAAACCAGA
>JAGQXC010000206.1 GCA_020436785.1 Saprospiraceae bacterium
CTGGCATCTGAATGATCTGATTGGATTGTTTGAAGGAAAACTCATTGTACAATTGCTGGATGACCAGGGCGAACTATGGGATGAACGCATTGTGAACATCCCACCCAGCATACCCCGATTGGTAGGTCCTCAACGTTCTTTTGTACATTGCAATGACCTGACCATGCGAAAAATTCCGGCAGGTACTTTCCACTACACCGTAACCCATGGATATGATTTTATTCCTTACCCGGAACCTTCCGATCATGGCCTGCGGTCGATGCCTTCGTTTTACATGGATACCCATCCGGTGACAAACCGACAATTCCAGGCTTTTTTGAAGGCCGCAAATTATCAGCCGGCAGATACTTCACGGTTTCTTGCGCACTGGTCCAAAGGGAAAATTCCTGCCGGACAGGAAGATTTTCCGGTGGTCTATGTCAGTCTGGAAGATGCTCAGGCGTATGCTGCCTGGGCCGGCAAACGCCTGCCGACCGAAGCGGAATGGCAATATGCGTCCCAGACTAAGGATGGCAATGACTGGCCATGGGGCATGGTATACGATAGTACCCTTTGTAATCCCGGGAATGACCATCCGGAATCCGTTGGTAGTCATCCGGCAGGCGCCAATCCTTATGGGCTACAAGACCTGGTAGGATTGGTCTGGCAATTAACTGCGGATACTTATGTGAGCGGTTCATACCGCTATCTGATCCTGAAAGGTGGATCGTACTACCATCCGACCGCAAGCGGCTGGTATGTGGAAGGCGGTCCCAAGTCACTGCAGTGGCAGCAACAATTGTTAAGGGTTTCCCAGGGTTTTGAACGCAACGCCACCGTAGGATTCCGGTGCGTCGCCGATGCCATCCGGAAATAAAAAAGGGCCCGGCACCAATGGTCCCAAAGCCCTTTTGCTTATGAATACTGTAGCTTATTTCTTTTGTTGTTGTTGCATATTGTTCCCACCCATCTGGTTGTCCCCGCCGGATTTCAGGTCGTCGTTTTTAATGGAGCTTCCCCGTTCACGGGCTTTGAAATCCAGTTTTCCAAAACTGTAACGGAAGGTAATCCCAACCGAGCGGAAAGGCATGCTGAAGTTACTCGTTTGGGTAAAGGTTTCGCCACTCAGTTCCGTCTTGAAATTCAGGTATTTCTGGAAAGGAGAGACGGCGCGAATACCCAGTGAGGCTCTTTTATTGAGGAATTCTTTGCTGATGCCAATGCTGTACATGGAAAAGGACGGGAAGGTACCCTGCAGCGTAAAGCGAGGCGAGTTGAAAAACCCAAACGCTTCGATCTGCCAGTCTTTTTTCAACTTGAAGGAGGTGTTGCCAAATATGCGGTACTGGAATCCCTGATTGGATACCGGCTCACCATCCACCACACTTGAAATATTCAGGTAATTCAGGTCAATGCTACTGCGTAACGTCCAGAACTTGGTGATCGGAAATGATCCGAATACATTCATACCATAATTTTCCGACAGGCCCAGGTTTTGGAAGGAGGTTGCCGCCACCCCTTCAGCATCAATGTTCAAATAACGCTCAATCACGTCTTTGGTGCGCCGGTAATAGATGGAGGAATTCAACACCGACCCTTTCAGAAATGCCGTGTAGCCCAGATCGTACTGGTCGGACAATTCAGGATTCAGATCCGGATTTCCGTAGGAAATATTCAGCGGATCGGAAATATCCTGGAATGGATTGATGTATTCCAGGCTTGGACGTTGGATCCGGCGTACGTAGCTGATTTTTAATGTAGAGTAATTCTTGAATTTGCGGGAAACGATCAGACTGGGAACAAAGTTGTCGTACTGGTTGCTAAACGTCGTTTCACCTTGTTTCAAATCTCCGGCAATCGAGGTGTGCTCATAACGCAATCCGGCCACCATGCTGTAAGCCGCATTGAAGTTCACGGTCAACGATCCGTATCCGGCATAAACGTCCTGATCGTAAAGCAATAGGTTCGAACGCTGAGCATCGTTGACAAATTCAGAAAGATTATAATCATAAATCGAATAACGTGAATCGGAATTGATTTTCCGGAAAACCGCTTTCGCACCGGTTTCAAGTTTTAGTTTTTCACTAAACGGGTGCGTATAGTCCGTTTGCAGGGTGTATTCACGGTTCTTACCATCATTAAATGTCTTCTGTCGCAGGTCATTACCCCCGGATTCGTAGGCAGTACCCAGTTCAGTATCGTTGTTTGAATTATCACCGCTTAGCTGAAAGGCCAGTGTTAATTCCTGTCCGGGATTTTTAAATGTCTTTTTGTAATCCGTATTCCAGTCGAAACCATCACGTCCGGATCCACCATCGGTCGTCCGGCGGTATTTTTGAATCAGTCCCTGGTAAGGATCGGTGAATACTGCATCCTGATAGCCATCACGGTTAAAGTTAAAACCGCGCAGGTTGAATGAGGTATTGATGCTGTTGTACGCATTGATGTCGTAAAATGCACCAGCCGTTCCCCGGAAGCCAATCCGTTGGGTGGTGGTGTTCCCGACCTGGGAAAGGGTTCGCACGGCATTCTCCAGGTAGTCTTCCCGGTAGAATGAAGAGGGTCCGTCCTGTGGCCAGGAGAAAAATGTTCCACCCCCACCATTCAGGCCAAACCGGCCACGGGCGAAATTGAAGTTCAAGCCTCCATTGTTCTGGATATTTCCCAATGACCCATTGACCGAACCGCTGAATCCGTCGATGGTCTTTTTCTTGGTAATGATGTTGATGATTCCTCCGGTACCTTCCGCATCGTACTTGGCGCCCGGTGTGGTGATTACCTCCACGTTTTTAATTTGATCGGATGGGATCATCCGCAGTGCGTCGCCCACGTTGGAAGAAAACATACCCGAAGGCTTGCCATTGATTAGGATCTGCAGGTTGCTGGAACCACGCAGGGATACATTTCCATCCATATCCACAGATAGAAGCGGCACTTTGCGCAAGACATCGGTTGCATCACCACCGGCTGTGGAAGGATCTTTATCGGCATTATATACGATACGGTCTACTTTATTTTCAACGACGGCAGCCTGCCCAACCACCTCGACCTCATCAAGCATCAGTTGGTCCGAAGACATCAGCACGGTGCCCAGATCGGCGTCCGGCTTTTCAGGAGTTAGATCAATCCCGTGAATGGTCTTGGTGGTGTAGCCGATGAATGAAAATTGGACATCGTAGGTGCCCAATGGTAATTCAATAATTTTGAATACTCCTCCTTCTTCACTCACCGTACCATTAACGACCTTATCGGTGCCTTTTTTGTAAATAGATACGGTTGCAAACTCAACCATGGTATTCGCGGTAGAATCTTGCAGGATACCGGATATTTTGCCTGTGATGGTCGGTCCCTGATTACGCCCTCCGAAGGGTACCTGAGCCTGGATGGTAAGGGTAATCAGGACGAGGATAAATAATAATGAGGTACGTGTTGTTTTCATTGCAGTCAGCGATTCAATTAATTAAAGTGATTCGGTTTGATTTAGTGGCGCAAAACTATGTCCTAATCAATGCATTAGGCATGATTTCGTTGATCCGGGGCCGTTAAGAAATCCTTAAAAAAGATCAATACAGCAATTGTGTCGACGAAATATTGCTTTCAGAACGAGCAAAAAAAATGCGTTCCGGGAGGCGAAACGCATTTAATTGAATCTGATTGGTTGGTTGTAGATTCCTACTTGAATTTTATCGGTAAGGTCACTTTGGTGTGGTCCCAGGCAAATAAAATAGCCACTGAGCCATTTTCCTGGTCCACGAAAGTGATGGTAAAAGCTTCAGCTTCTTCATCCATGGGTTCCACTTTAGCCGGTATCCGTGCTATGATCTTGGACTCATCCATATGATAATGACCCCAGATGTACAGGTCGGTACTCACCAGGATGGTCCAGGTATCTTCTTCGACCATGGCAAAAAGGCTGTAGGTGCCGGCCTTGAGATTCGCATCACCCAACATGGCATCTTTATACAAGGTCAACTCTGTGGCTTCGTTAGCTCCCAATCGCCAAACTTCTCCATAAGGCACCAACTCTCCGAAAATACTCCTGCCCTTCTTCTGCGGACGTGAGTAGAGTATCCTTGCTTTTGGCTGAATATCCCGTTCTGCTCCTTTTTGAAAATTCCGGAATGCGGTGTTGGTTGGGTAATACGCTACATCCAGGGGACTCTTGTCAATGGCAGGTAAGTTATCCTGCGCGAAAATCGCCATACTTCCGAAGAGAAAAACGATCAATGACAGTCCAAATTTCATACAACTCAATTGAAATAGCCTTCAAAATTAATGATTTATCTTATATGAAAGGGTAATTTTTTCCCATTCCCGCGATGGTTGACCAATCTGATGATTGATTCTCAGCCGGTGATCGCTCCAAAACCGATCCCCAGGATCGTCCCGATCACATAACCCAGGATGGCAATCAGGATGGCCGGGGTTACCGCCAGTCGCATGCCGTAGTTAGCCGCCATCGGAGCCGATACGGAGGGGCCACCAATATTGGCGATGGAGGCGATGGCGATTTCTTTCAGCGAGAATTTAAGCCAGTAACCGGTCAGCATGATAAATAAGAAATGAACGGCCAGGATGACACTGACGAATCCAATGATCGCCGGGCTCGAATGGATGATGGCTTTGATGTCCGACGCCGCACCGATGGCTGCAATAAAGACAAACATCATCCATACCCCAATGGGAAATGCCGTTGGCTCCAACGTACTGAAATACCTTGGGAAGGCATTGACCAGAAGAAGAGTCAGGAGAGTGATCACAACGATATCCATTTGAATGCTCGTGTGCAACCACTGCTGAAGGGGTGTATTCAAGCCAACTCCCAGGGCTACGATGGCAGCAGTGATCAGCAGGATTTGTGCCAAATCGTCGATGCTAAAGTTGGCATTTTGTTTTGTTTTATGCTCAATGGCTTCCTGTTCTTCTTCCGAATAATAGGGATAAAATCGGCGGATGATCCCCCACGCCGGTATGGTAAAGATGAGCAAAAAATAGACATTGGTATAGACGTTGTCCACCGCCACACAAGCGGCAAACAAAGGGCTGCGTACGAAGTCCAGGGCAGCAGCCACCGACATAAAGTTGACACTGCCTCCGGTATAGGTTCCAATGAATACACTGGCCACCTTACTGGTTTCCGGTCCCAGATTAAATATCCAATACGCCAGGATGGCCCCCAGGATCACGCCCAGGGTTCCCAGCAGAAACGACAAAGTCAACCGTCCCGCCTCCCTCCAAATCTTTTTGATTTGTGCATTGAATAACAGGGGCGGTATCGAAAAAGGCACGAAATAGGTAAAAACAAATTGATAGGCCGGTACTTCGATGTGCTGGTCGCTGGCACTGGGGATCACGCCGAAAGTCACCAGCATGGCACAACCCAGGATCGTAATGAAGACCCCGGACACCTTCCCATACCAGCCCTTTGCTTCCCCGACGATGCCCGCCGCTGCGGCCAGAACCAGGATGGTGAAAATGGCCAGTGAATGATCGGGGGCTATCAGGAACCTCAAGAGATTACCGTTTGAGGAAGTTTGGCCAGGTAGCCGGGGTCCCAGTTGGCACCGATTCCGGGTTCATGACCCTCCAGTTCGACGGTACCGCGGTCCGTATAACGGATTCCTCCCTGGATGGGGTCATCGACCAACATCAGGGCACTGTCCATGTCATAATAATGGACGATTGGGTGGGCATAGACCAGGTGAGCCAGGGCAGTAAGTGCAAAACGGGTCTCGGAAAAACAACCAACCTGACAGATGATTTGGTGTTCTTCGGCCAATTGCAGGATGCGGATCCCGTCGTGAATACCCCCGGACTTGCCCAGTTTTAGATTGAACTGGTGAC
>JAGQXC010000207.1 GCA_020436785.1 Saprospiraceae bacterium
ATGGTGCTTTTTTTTAGCAATGTCCCGGTAGACAAGATGTCAAAAAAAGAAATTCCGGAAGGGATTTGCCACGTTGGCATCGTTACCCGGGTGATCTATGATGAACAGGACCGGATCCAGTCCCTAGAATTATTCCATGGCCGGCGACCGGGTACCGTAGCCGGAAAATCCATCCTGAAAGCCGACCCACGGACTGGCCGGGAATTTCGCAATGGAAATCAATATTGGGTAGCCTACGCCACCATCGATTAATTCTTCTGGCGGTAGCTATCCTTGTCCACCGGTACTTTTAATAAATCGCCTAAATGGCTTTCCCGCTTATCAAAGACATCGAGTCCATAGACGATGTCGGCAGGGGGGATGAACGCATAGGTGCCGAAAATGCGGTCCCAAATGGAAAATATATTGCCATAATTGCGGTCTGTCAGGGGCTGCTTGTAATGATGATGGACACGGTGCATGGCCGGCGTGACCAGGAAGAGCCGCAATACCCGGTCTACCGACTCCGGAATACGGATGTTGGCGTGATTGAATTGTGAGCTGAAAGCGGAAAGACTCTGATAGATCATCACCAACCACATCGGGGCGCCGGCGAGAAGGACGGCCAGAACCGTGAAGGAGGCCCGAAAAACCGACTCACCCGGATGATGGCGCAACGCCGTGGTAGTATCTACTTTGGTGTCTGAATGATGAATGACGTGAAATTTCCACATCCACAGCACCTGATGCTCGATCCAGTGGATCAGATACGCGCTGATCAGATCCATACCTAATAAAGCAATCAGGATCCGAAGTCCCAACGGCCAGCCTCCGATCCATTGGAACAGGCCCAGATGATTCGCTACCGTCCAATCACTTCCTTTCACGATCAAAAAAGCAAAACCCAGATTGATAACTAACGTGGTCAGGGTAAAAAATAGATTGACTCCTGCATGCCGGTATTTGTTGTACATCAGCCGGCTGATTGGAATGACGCCCTCTAAGATCCAAAACAGGAGCAAACCGGATACCAGGATGATGGTCCGGTGCGAGGAGGGAATGGTCTCAAAATAATTGATAATGGTTTCCATATTACAATGACTCGATCATTCAAGTTAGAACAATTATTGCAAATTAATCGATATCCTGATTACTTAATGGAGTTACCAGTTTTAACGGGCTGCGTCTAAAGATTACCTGCCTGGTATGATAACTTTTGTTAAATTGATTTCAAATTTAAACCCATGGTTTTTCTAAAGAAATGGAGTTTGTTTTCATTTCTTCTCGGCTTGTCCTTCTGCAGGTCAATACCTTTTGTCCCCAATCAATATGAGGGGGATGTCATCCGGTTTGGTAAAGGAGGAGGCATTACCGGTAGCGTGACTGAATTTATCCTGACGGATAAAAATGAATTGTACCGGGGGGAAGGGATGATGGATCGGCAATTTTCCAGGGTCAAATCGTTGCCTAAAGCGACTTTTCAACGGTTCACTCAAAATTTTCAGGTCCTGAACCTGGGTGCCATGGAGGTCGACCGCCCAGGGGATCTGTACTTTTTTGTCGAATCGCATCTGGATGGCACCACCCACCGGATCACCTGGGGTGATAACCGTTTTGACCCACCCAGGAACCTCGTGTTATTCTATAATTTATTGGTTGAAATCACTAAAGATTGAAGCAAATGATACACTATCGTTACATCCTATTCAGCGTGCTGCTAGGTGGTTGGATAACCGGGCTGGCTCAAGATAAATTTCACCGGCCGCTCCATCAGACGGGAGCCAGCACTCCTCCTCTAAAGTCAATCAGCAGGTCATGGCATGCGCCGGATCAGGTTCGTGAATTGCCAAAATTCAAACCGGCTACGCTGTTTTGGCAGGATGATTACCAGGTCCTTAAAGCCAGTTATGATCGGACGTCACTCCTGATCGAGGCCAGGGATCAGTTAGTGGGAAAGAGGAACCGTCCCGATGCTTCCGATGCACTGCAATTGCTGCAGGCGGTCGGGTTGCAAATTCCGTATGAAGAGTTGCAACAGGAATCGGATGACCTGGGCTGGCGACATACCAGGTTCCAGCAGGTCTTCGCCGGTTATCCGGTCTATGGAGGTGAAGTGATCGTCCATCAATCGAATCAGGGATTGGTGCGCATCATGGGGCAGGTAAAGCTGGCTAAACAAGTGCCCCAGGGCATGCATTTTTTAGAAGCCAGGCTGAAAGCCCCGGAAGCCTTGCACATCGGCTATACAGATGTCGCACAATACACAAAGGTGGAGGAAAAGCTACCTGTAGTCAAAGGAATGGCCGGAGTGAAGCGGGAAGAAGCGAATTTGATGGTCTGGATGGAATCCGAGCAGCCGCGGCTAATCTGGTACCTGCGCTTCTATCCCAACTGGTCCGCTTCCTGGGATTATTTTGTTGACGCCACGACCGGAGAAGTCCTGGAACATCATTCCAATCAGTGTTCATTAATGAATGAACTGGAAGCCGGTCACATCGAAAAACTTTATGCACATCCGGATGGGGATCCACTGGATGGGCCGATCAAAGGTTCTGGAAAGGACCTGGCGGGCGCTACGCGCGACGTCAATGCCTATCTGGAAAACGGCACGTATTACATGGTGGATGTAAGCCGGCCGATGTTCGCCACCATTGGTACGGAGACTTCGGAGCCGGAGGGTGTGATCTGGACCTTTGACGCACGCAACTCCAGTCCGGACCAGAGTTTTAATGCCATCACCGTGAATTCCAACAATAATACCTGGTCGGACCCAAAGTCGGTTTCAGCACATTACAATGGCAGCATTGCCTATGAGTATTACCGGCAAACGTTTGGAAGAAATTCAATCAATGGATTGGGAGGAAATATCGTATCCTATGTGAATGTCGTTGATAAGGACAATTCCCAGATGGACAATGCCTATTGGAATGGCGCAGCCATGTTTTACGGCAACGGCAAAAATGCCTTCAAACCCCTCGCTGAAGGATTGGACGTGGCTGGTCACGAGATGAGTCACGGTGTCATCCAGAATACAGCCGGCCTCGAATACCGCAACGAAGCAGGGGCCCTTAATGAATCATTTGCGGACGTCTTCGGAGTACTGATTGACCGCGATGACTGGACCGTAGGTGAAGACGTCGTATTAACGAGTGTATTTAAAAGCGGAGCATTACGCAGCATGCAAAATCCCCACAACGGCGGATCAAAATTGGGTGATCCGGGATGGCAGCCCGCCCATTATTCGGAGCGCTATACCGGAACCCAGGATAATGGAGGGGTACACGTCAACAGCGGCATCACCAATTTTGCATTCTTTAAGATCGCATCCCAGATTGGAAAGGACGATGCCGAGAAAATCTATTACCGCACATTGACCAAATACCTTACCCGCAGTTCAAATTTTGTGGACCTGCGCAATGGAGTATTGGCTTCGGCTTCCGATCTGTTGGGGGCAAACAGCAGTGCCATTGGAATTATTAATGCATCTTTTGACGCAGTGGGAATCGGCTCATCGGGTGGCTCTGAACAACCGACCGATGTTTCTGAAAATAATGGTGATGAATACATCGTATTTGTCAATAACGAGGATGAAAATCTGTATTTGGCGACACCAAGCGGACAGATCATTTCAGATGCCCTCTCCGACCAGCCGGTCCTCAGCCGCCCCAGCATGACCGATGATGGAACGGTGCTGGTTTTTGTCTCGCAGGATCACATCATGCGCTACGTCAACTTTGATTGGCAGCAAGGCCAATATGGGACAGGAATCCTGGACGATCAGGTGCCGTGGCGAAATGTTGCCATTTCCAAGGATGGCAACCGGGTGGCTGCACTCACTCAGGAAGAAGATAATCTGATTCACGTATATGATTTCAACCTTGATCAGTTTCCCGCTTTTGAACTGACCAATCCAACCTTTACTGAAGGCGTCTCTACCGGGGATGTGTTGCGTGCGGACGCCATGGAGTTTGATTTTACCGGCGAATACCTGGTCTATGATTGCGAAAGCCGGTTGAAGAATGCCAATGGAGCCGATGTCACCTATTGGGACATTGGATTTTTGCACGTATTTGACAATGCAACCAATCAATTTGCTGACGGTGGGATCCAAAAACTTTTCTCGGGACTTCCACCCAATACCAGTGTTGGGAATCCGACCTTCTCAAAAAATTCTCC
>JAGQXC010000208.1 GCA_020436785.1 Saprospiraceae bacterium
CTGAGCGACGATCTGATCGCTCTGATCATCCTTTTGAATCAGGTCCAGGTAATAATGCCCCCGGGCAGATCCAATCTGGCTGATCTCGGCGGTGATCCAAATGGAATCGGTAAAATTTAAGGCCAGGACCCGGCGAATGTATTCGTTGAGTTCAAAAAGTGAAAACGTCTGCATTCTGGCTATTTCACGTCGTCAAGGACAAGGTCAACCGTGACTTCTTTCTGGTCGCCGGTATTGGCATTACGGATTACGGTAACTTTTACCTGATCGCCCGCTTTGTATTGTTCCAATACCGACCGCATTTCGACCAGGCTGGTAATCTCATGATCATCAATCTGTACGATGATATCTCCCCACCGAATCTGTCCAAAACGGTCGCGGTCGGTGCCGTGCAAACCTGCTTTCTCGGCGGCGGAATTATCGGCGACCTGGATGATCAGGACACCATTGATCTTGTAACTGGTTGAAGCATAAGGTACAATGCCTAAAGAAGGCCGGCGGATCTTTCCATATTGAATTAAATCCGGGACGACGGAGCGCACTTCATCGGCCGGGATCGAGAATCCAATGCCGGCACTGGCCCCGGAAGGACTGTAAATGGCTGTATTCACACCAATGAGCTGTCCGGAAGAGTTCAGTAAGGGGCCACCCGAGTTACCGGGATTGATGGCAGCGTCCGATTGGATGACATCCCGGATGGGCGTACCATCCTTTGCCCGGATCTCGCGGCCCAGGGCACTGATGATGCCGGTGGTAAGGGTTTGGTCCAGACCAAATGGGTTTCCGATGGCGTAAACCGATTGACCGACTTTAAGATCGTGGGAATTCCCTACCGCGATGGGCGTCAATTGGTTGGGAGGAGCCTTGATTTTTAATACGGCCAAGTCACGTTCCGGAGCATAGCCGATGATCTCGGCCTCCCACACCGACTGATCGGCTAAGGTTACGGTAGCCTTTCCCTTGGTATTGGCGGTGGGTATGGCTGATTCGATGACGTGATAATTGGTTACGATGTGTCCACGGCTGTCCCAGATGAATCCCGATCCGGATCCCTGGGGAATCTCGTAGACGTTGGTGGACCAATAATCTTTTTCATACGTGCTGGTATTGATAAATACCACAGCCGGTGCAGCATTCTGAAAAAGATTGATGGTATGCATTTCATTGTCCAGCAATGGAGCTGAAGGCGTGGATTCCCTTTCACCGGTGGCTGCGGGTGCAGGCGTTTTTTCTTCCTCGGCATTGACCGGTACCGGGTCAACTCCATCTTCAGCGCTGCGGTTTTGCCAGGATACACCGAGCAAAAATCCACCGGCAATCAATACCAGGTAAAGCAGGGTACGAAAAATAGGATGCATTTTCATCGCTTTCTGAATTTGAGTTGTCTAAAATGACCATTTACGAGCACCTACCGGGTAGAGAAACAATTTAAAAACCATTCAGTTTGCCTGGATTAGAGGCCAAGTACGGCAGCGCCCTGATCAAAAATGAGATCTACCGGTATACCTAACGCGGCACAACGGTCCAGGTCGGCTTGCAACTGGGCGCTGACCACTCCGTTTTTATCTACAAACTGAGCGACTCCCTGGTAATCACCGTCCCCTTGCAGGGTCAGGATCTTCGTGGATAGCGCGTCGGTTGCCTGTTGAAATTTATCAAAGTTTACCCGGTACTTACCGGTCGCCTCATCCCGTTCGAAAGCACCCATATCCTTAAGGAAATTAAAGCGAACCATATTGGCCCGTCCGTGCGCATCGGCGCCGCCAAAGCGGATGGAACGGAATATGCTCGCCATGAACGTAACCACATTACTCTGGTAATCGCCATCGATTTCGCCTTTGTCATGCAATTGTTTTACCATGTATAGCCCCAGAATATCTGCCTTTCCTTCCTCCAGGGCCGAATAATGTTCCTTGAGAGCCATGCGCACGGTCCCTTTACCATTGATGGTATTCTTGATACCCAATCCGTGGGCCACTTCGTGAAACATTGTATTGGCAAAGAATGCATCAAAATTGATCAGGTCCACCTGATCCGGGTCGATCAGTTCGTCAGCCAGGGGAACGAGGATTTTGTCAAATTTAGCTCGCATGACATTCTTCAACTGCAGACGGCGGGTTCCCTTCTCCAACTGTACCTGTTCGTCATTGGGAAGGTTGATGGCAATGGTTTTGCCACCGGCATTGGCTTCGCCGGCATAATAGACCACATCGTAGGCATTCAGATCGGTATCGGTGCCGGGTTTTTCCTGTTTGTAGGCGACTGGCACCGGTAGTCCCGATTGCAGTTCCGGTAAAAATTGGGCAAACCGGGACAGGCGCTTACTCCATTCCTGGTCTTTAATTAAAACATAGGCCTCGTGAGCGGCTTTGTAGCCGAATAGTTGATCTTCATACGTCTCGATGGGACCGATCACCACGTCCAGAGTGTTATTTTTCATATCCAGCCAGGCGCGGTCACTTTCCTGATACTCATCGTCGAGCAACGCCTGGGCCCGTAATTGCAGATATCTTTTTAGTCCGGGTTCTTCAGCAAGATCAGCGGCCTGGGTCAGCAAGTTGGATGCCCGGTTGACCAGCATGTTGAACTGCTGGTGGTAGGGAATGGTCTCCAGCTTACCTTCCGATCCCCGCCGGATGAACGTGTATAAACCGGCTTTGTCCGGCAGTTCCGCGGCATCAAATTCTTCCTTGGTCATATCGGGCGGGTAATAATTGGCTCCGGCTGGTTTGGCTCCGGCACCCGGTAAAAACGGCTTATTGTCGTCCAGGCGATCCCATGGTCCATAGTTGATTTCCATAAAGCGCTTGGCCGTCGGCTCCAGATTGGATTCCAGAAATTTGTCCTTGCCGCCGTAGGACTCATACCAGAAAAGATCATCCATGACCTGGGCCGCGTCGATAAGCAGGGGAATCATTTGTCGTTCCTTTTCTGAAAGTACCGTCAGGTCCGAGGTGAGCGGGACCGTCACATATTGATCCAGTTTAGCCTGAATGGCCGCTCTAACCGAATCGCTGAGTTGTTCCGTGGTAGACTCCTCTGTGGCAGGGGGCTGCGTGCAGTTCGTGAACAATGCACTGAGTAGCATCAAGGTGAAAAATAGCTGTCGCATGGCTGTGGATTTAAAGATTAATTGCGTTTTACCAATCGGTTGCGGTTACGGAATTGAATACATCTTCCGGTAATTCGGTGTACACCCTGATGTCACCCATCTCGCGTTCTCCCCGGCCGGAGGAAAGGACGATCCCGGTGGGATCAAAGCGTTGATAGTTGGTCCAGCTCAGGGTAAATCCGGGCAAAGTATCCTGGGAGGAGCGATAATACGCCCATTGCAATACCTCTTTGGGCTGATGGCCAATCCAGATGTGGTATTTATTGTCCGGAGTGACCCCAACGCCGGCAAATTGCAGTTGGATGACCTCGGCCTGCTCTCCGCTTTGGGTGGTGTCGTGTCCCAGATAATTAAGGGTTACGCCGGGATCCCTCAATTTGAATGGCATTACCAGCCAGTAGCTATCGTTAATCCAGATGCGATAGGCCTGGGAAAGGTATTTATCCAGAGAATCGGGCGCAGTCAGTTCGATGCCACCTTTCCACACCCGGCCGGTTGTATCGGGGATATTCAGCACCATATCCATGCTGCCATCCTGGTAATGGATCCGGACACGTTGAGCCCATTTGTCCCAAACCAGCCTTCTTCTTCCGAAAAATGTCCAGGCCAGATAGCGCGATTGCGACCAGGCTTCCTGCCCACCGTTGGTCTGAAGCACTTCGGCGGCAAGGTTAAGGGCTGTGGTATCTCCGGTTGCTCCGAAGATCAGGGCATCAGGTTTTGCATGGTTGTTGGTACTTTGACAAGCCACCATCCCTACGAGGAGGGAAGCAATCACAATTTGAACCAGAAAGCGCATGGGGAATGTTTATAATGAACTAAACGACAAAGATAGCATTTACCTATATTTGCATCCATTATTGACCGACCCTCTCTTCATCAAAACACGTATTGACAGAGAGGAATTGCAGATTGAAATCGCACATTATGTTTGATAGTCTTAATGAACGGTTGGAAAGTGCCTTTAAGAATTTAAAAGGAGAAGGGAAACTAACCGAATTAAATGTTGCCACATCCATCAAAGAGATCCGTCGGGCACTGGTAAGCGCTGACGTGAATTATAAAATCGCCAAGGAATTTACCGATAAAATTAAGGACAAAGCGCTAGGTACCGAAAACGTTTTGCAGTCGGTTAAGCCCGGTGAATTGATGGTTAAAATCGTCATGGACGAGTTGGTCGAACTGATGGGTGGCCAATCGGTTGGCATCAACATTACCGGAGATCCGGGAATCGTCCTGATTGCCGGTCTTCAGGGCTCCGGTAAGACCACATTTTCCGGTAAACTGGCCAATTTTCTCAAGCAAAAACGGAAAAAGTCTCCACTGCTCGTAGCGGGCGACGTCTATCGACCGGCGGCCATCAACCAGTTGTCCGTAATCGGTGAACAGATTGGTGTTCCCGTATTCAAAGACCTTGAAAGCAAAGATCCGGTAGCTATTGCCCAACGCGCCATTGAATTTGCCCGGGCCAACAAGCACGATGTCGTTATCGTGGATACCGCCGGACGGATTGCCATTGATGAGGCGATGATGGATGAAATCCAACGCATCAAGGAAGCCATTCAGCCGACTGAGACCCTGTTTGTTGTGGACTCGATGACCGGACAGGATGCAGTTAACTCGGCGGCAGCTTTTAACGAAGTCATCAACTACGACGGCGTCGTCCTGACCAAATTGGATGGTGATACCCGGGGTGGGGCGGCATTGTCCATTAAATACACCGTCGGAAAACCCATTAAGTTCGTCAGTATGGGTGAAAAGATGGACACGCTGGACATCTTCTACCCCGAGCGGATGGCCCAACGCATTCTGGGCATGGGTGATATCGTTTCCTTCGTTGAGAAAGCCCAGGAGCAATTCGATGAAAAGGAGGCCAAACGCCTGGAAGCCAAAATCCGGAAGAATAAATTTGACTTCAATGACTTCCTCGGACAGATCAAACAAATTAAGAAAATGGGCGACATCAAGTCGTTGATGAATATGATCCCGGGCATGAGTAAAATGACCAAAAACCTGGAGATTGATGACAAAGCTTTTGCGAAAGTGGAAGCCATCATTTTTTCGATGACGCCGGAAGAACGCAACAAACCAGAATTGCTCAATATGAGCCGCAAACGCCGTATTTCCAAAGGGTGTGGACACAATATCCACGAGATCAACCTCTTCATCAAACAGTTCGATCAGATGCGTAAAATGATGCACCAGTTGAGTAAAGGAAAGGGGATGGCTAATATGATGGGAAATATGAATCAAACGCGTCGTTAATATTTCCGGCAACTGAATGGGTGATCCATGATTTTATTTTGACGGAAAGTTGGCCAGAAATCTCCTTTGATCACTTTGGCCATTCCGTTCGATAAAAACATATTCCTGAATGTGAACGTTTTAACCATTGGTAGTTAACGCTTTCTCAATAATCCACCGTTTCCAATGAAAGAATTACGTGCTTTTTCCATCGTTCTGGTGATTGGTTTTATCACCGCCTGCACACCAAAAGCTTCCCAATCTTTGCAGTCTTCCGCGGCCATTCCCGAAAAAACCATGCCAGGCAATCCGGTTAACGGCAATGCCTTACCGGCAGAACCGATCCAGGGCACTCCATTGCCTATGGACAGTTCAATCCGTCAGGGGAAACTTAGCAATGGGCTCACTTATTACATTCAGCACAACAACAAGCCGGAAAACCGGGCCGAATTGCGTTTGGTGGTTAAGGTGGGATCGCTTCAGGAAGATCCCGATCAGCTCGGAGTTGCTCATTTTGTCGAACACATGGCCTTCAACGGATCAGAACATTTCAGTAAAAATGA
>JAGQXC010000209.1 GCA_020436785.1 Saprospiraceae bacterium
ACGAATTCGAGGGCTTTCTCATGGATCCGTTGAGGGGCATACGTACCAAATGCTCCTTCGGCATTGTCCGTTAACCTTACTTTGGAGGTGTCATCCCACAAGTGATCCGGATAATAATTGTGAGCAAGTCGCTGACAGTTGTATCCATAAAAAGCATCAAATCCCTGGGCGATTGGATCACCTTCCGAGCCAGGGGCCCCTAATCCCCACTTACCAAATGCGCCGGTGACGTAACCCTCGGCATGCAATAGTTCAGCCAGCGTGACACTGCCGGAAGGTAACGGCGATTGACCTTCCGGTTGGACTTCTTTATTTCCCCGGATCGGGGCGTGGCCGGTATGCAAACCGGTCATCAGGCTGGAGCGGGAAGGGGCACAGACGGTACTGCCTGCGTAAAATTGTGTGAAGCGCAACCCTTCACGGGCCAACCGGTCGATGTTGGGTGTGGGAATGCGCGTCTGACCATAACAGCCCAGGTCACCGTAGCCCAGATCATCGGCCATGATAAAGACGATATTAGGCTTCTGTTTGCCAGAAGAATCTGATTGAGACGTTTTCTGATTGCAGGCGGCAAAGCAAAAGAGAACACCTGTTTGCAGTATATAAATTATCGCTTTAATCAAACCTTATAATATTTTGAAAGAGAGCAATTTATTTTAGTTATTCCGGACTAAATAAGAGCGGGAAAAACTGGCCTTCCATCTTTTGCCCTTTGGGAATGGATGGCACGCCGGCGAGCAGCTCTTCATCGGAATTGGAACGGGTTCCATCGGCGAAGACATTCAGCACCAAAGCTCTGCGCGCGATGGAAGAACGGTTTTCATACGAGCCGTGGACCATTAAAGGATGGTGAAACGTCCCGTATCCAGCCGGCATCTCAATGGCTACCTGTTTGGAGAATTCCTCCTTTTGTTCATCGGTGAGAAAGGCATCCAGGCCGTTCATTGCACCGGCCAGGCTCGTCCGGTCAAACAATTGCCAGCGATGACTGCCCGGGATGTAGTGAAGACAACCATTCGCTTTGGTTGCCGGATCCAAACCTACCCAGCAGGTGAGATGTTGCTGGGGAACTGTACGGGTCCAGTAACTATAATCCTGATGCCAGGCGACCACACCGCCGTGGTGTGCCGGTTTGCAAAACAACTGATCATGCCAGAATCGGACGGCATGATTGCCAAGCAATTGGGAAGCCGGGACAACAAACCGCGGATTCCAGAGGATGTCATGAAATCCCGGCGTGATGCGCCAGTGACCCAGGGAGTGAAAAAGCACTGCATTGGGATCGTCCGATTCATTGGAATGAAATTCATAAAAGAGGTCGTGTTTTGGATGATCCGGATCGGCAATTTCTGCTTGTTCCTTTTTCAGTTGCTCAATTTGCGCATCATCAAGGATCTGGATGTGACTCAAATAGCCGTTGGTTTTAAAAAAATCGACCTGATCCTCGGACAGCTTATACTTTTCCCATGCTTCGCTGGAGGTGAGATGGGGAAACAAATGGCTCACCGGCTGGTGATCAAGAGATAAATCACGATGCATAACCTGTCAACTATTTGATTGAAAATGTAGGATAATTTCTGCTTATCTTCAAACATACCCCGGCGAATCTGGCCCAGTGGCAATCATTGAGGTCAGAAGTGTTGATTTTCGCTGAAATTAGAATATAAATCCATTTGCATGTATCTTATCATTTTTTATCACGACACGATTTTAATCGATGAAGACTAAATCCTTAACCCGGCGCCAGTTTGTGCGTGCAACCTCCTTGGGTACAGCCGGATTAGCTGTATCAGCGAAAAGCTATGCCCGGATCCTTGGTGCCAACGAACGTGTTCAACTGGCGACCATCGGATTAAACGGGCGTGGCCAGGCTCATCTCGCGGCCATGTTAAATGTGCCTGAAGCGGAGTGCATTGCCTTGTGTGACGTAGACAACCGGACGTTTGCGAAGAGTCAAAAACGATTGACTGAGGGCATGCATAAGGAAGCCAAAACCTATCGTGACATCCGCCGGCTTCTTGATGATAAAGACATCGATGCCATTACCATAGCTACGCCCGATCATTGGCATACACCAATGGCAATTCTCGGCATGCAGGCAGATAAACATGTCTATGTGGAAAAACCGCCGGCTTATAATCCCGAAGAATCGGAATGGCTGGTGGCTGTACAAAAGAAAACGGGCAAGGTGGTTCAGGTGGGCAACCAGCAGCGTTCTGCACCTACCTCCATCGAAGCCATCCAGGACATCAGGGAAGGAATCATTGGCGATGTTTATTTTGGCAAGGCCTGGTATGCCAATACCAGAGGTCCTATCGGCCATGGGCAGGATGCTTCGGTTCCGGAATGGCTGGATTGGGACTTGTGGCAGGGGCCGGCTCCTCGCCGTCCGTACAAGGATAATCTGGTTCATTATAATTGGCACTGGTTTTGGCATTGGGGTACCGGTGAGATCAATAACAATGGATTGCACGAAATGGACATCTGCCGTTGGGCACTTGGTGTCGATTATCCCACGAAAGTAACCTCTTCCGGAGGGCGATATCAATACCATGACGACTGGGAATTCTACGATACTCAGGTGGCCAGTTTTGAATTCGGTCCCGACAAGATGCTGACCTGGGAAGGCTTGTCCTGCAACGGGTTGAAGCACCATGACCGCGATCGTGGCGCCAGCATTCAGGGGACGGAAGGTTCGATCATTCTGGACCGGAATGCCTACCAGGCTTTTGATAAAAGCGGCAAGCTGATCAAGCAGGTCAACGAACGGGCGCTATCAGCGACCACCGATACCACCGGGATTGGCGGCCTGGATGTCTATCACATGCAGAATTTCATGGATGGAATTCGTCTGGGCAGTGCCCTGAATTCGCCGGTTGCCGAAGGCCAGAAGAGCGTAATGCTCTGCCATTTGGGCAATATTGCCCAAAAATACAACCGCACCTTGCATACCGATCCGGTGAATGGAAAGATACTTGACGATGCAGAGGCCATGTCAATGTGGAGCAGGGACTATGAAGAAGAATGGAAGCCTGAGGTCTGAAAGTATCTCACATTAGCGTGAATGGTTGAAAATCGAAAAGTTATTTCTGTGAAGCTGCTTCCTGCGTATTTTTAAAGGGGCCAAACTCGTTCTGGTAAATTTTCAGAAAGAGCAGGAAATAACTGATTAGTAACGGACCGAAAATAAATCCCCAGAATCCCAAAAGCTTCAATCCGACGATGACTCCTAATACGGTCACGACCGGATGAACATCGCCGATTTTACGCAGCAGGGTAATGCGGGCAATGTAGTCGATGTTTCCGGTAACAATCAGGCTATAAATACCCAGACCCAATCCGGTTGCGGTATTGCCGGTTGAAAATTCATAAATCACCAGAGGCAACCAAATGGCGGTTGTTCCTACCAGCGGGAAGAAAGCAAACATTCCGGTGAGGAAACCCCATAAACCAAATTGGGGGATGTGGAACAACCAATAGCCTAACGTGGCAAACAACCCCTGGATGATTGAAATCAGGGGAATTCCGATGGCATTGGCACGGATCATCCTTTTCGTTTCTTCGGTCAGGATGTAAAGATTCCGGTGGCGCAGTGGAATGATCCCGGAGATGGTCCGTTCCATTTCATCCTCATGAATAAACATAAAGAAGACCATGAATAAAAGCATCGCGAGGTTTGCCAGGACCATTATCGAGCTGTTTAGAAATCCGGGCACTGAATTGCTTAACGTGGTAAGCAACTTTTGAATGTTTTCTTCGGTGACTAAATTTATTCCTAACCATTGGTTAACACTATCCGATACCGTTTCCAGGTTATTCATCAACTCTTGCGAATTGGCCAGGACACTGTTAATGCGGGAGGCGAGTATGTCTACCGAAAAATAGATGGGAATACCCAGCCCAATGATAAAAAACAGCATAAACAGAATGGCCGTCAACACCCGGTTCCAATGCCTTGAATTGGTGAGGTAGTTGTACCAATTACGAAACAAAATATAAAGGGTGATGGCACCTAATATCCCCGGGACAAAAGCATATAATTCGGCAAACAGCAGGATAAATAATCCAATCAGAACGGCAAGTAGAATGATCTGCCTTATCCGGTTGTTGAAGGTAACATCCATGTGCTGGTATCCATTTTTGAATTCTTGTAAGTTAGGAGATTCCGGCAAGAATGTAATGGGAAAGCCAGGCGGTCGGTTGAAAATATCAGGTTTTTCGTTCGACGAACCCAACGGCTAAGGCAAGAAATCCTAAGGTAAAAAGCAACAATAAGTCGGTTCTGATCAACCCGAATTTAGTTGGAAGAAGACCGAAACTAGATAGGATAAACGCCAGGATGGCAACCAGCGTTATCCAGGGCATCCATCGATGTTTGGCAGCGTTTCGGGTAAATATACCCAGGAAGATCATTGGTGCCATCAGCGCAGTGCCAGTAAAACTAAGCCTTGCCAACAGAACCAATTCGTCGGGGCTGAATAATGAGAAGAGCAGACAGATCACTGCAAATAAAAAGATCGCACCACGAGTCGTTCGTAGCGCTTGTTGATCCTCACCACCAAGTAACGAACGGATTTCTGCTCCCAGACCAAAAATCTGGGAATCGGCGGTGGACATGGCGGCGGCAATCAGACCTAACAACACCAGGACACCAATCAGAGGCAATTGATCGGTTATCAAAGTCTTTCCGAGGAAATCCGCCGTGGAATCGGTTTCGTAATGAACCGCTCCATACATCCCGATGAAAAGGGTAGGCAGGATGACCAGAATCGCAAAAAATCCAAGGGCCACGGCCGTTCGGTAGAGTGCATGATGATTGCGCATAATGACCAGGCGGGTGGAAACCTGAGGCTGGGTAAAGGGGATCATGACGATACCCACCATAGAACCGATCAGAAATTGCAGGTCAAACAATCCTTTAGGGCCTGGCACGGAAAGGAGTTTTTCATCCACCAACTGGACCTGGGCAAACATCTCGCCGATACCCCCCAGCCGGTTAAGACAAACTATCCCGATGATCCAAATGACCAGTAATAACAGGATTCCCTGTAATACATCGCTGTACATGATGGCCTTCAAGCCTCCCAATTCACTGTAGACCACCATCACGATCAACATCAGGCTGGCCCACAGCCACATCGGAAACTGGTCGGGAAATGCCTGGTCCAAAAACAGAACGACACCCTTGATCTGGATGGCTACATACGGAATGAGGAATAAAAAAGCACCCAAAAACACCACGTAACCAGCGAGCCGTGCGCCGTAACAATGGCTCATAAATCCAGCCATTCCATAATAATTGGTTCCACTCTCTTTGATCTTCTTACGGACATGATATCCGACCAGGATGATTCCAAAGACCATAAAAAGATCGGAGACTGCGATGAAAATCCATGCCCCAACGCCATGCACGCGGAAAAAATCCGGCATTCCCAGAATCGTGAAGGTGCTGAATAAGGTTGCAGCGAAGGTGAACAGCCCTAAAAAAGAACCAACGTTTGATCCAGCCATCAGGTAATTGGCCGACGAGCGGTCCTTGTCACGTGCCATGTAGGTAAGATAGACCAGTGCCAATACATAGAGCGTGCCAATGATCAGAAGTAGTTTGAGCATAGTCAAAATGGTGATTTAGTCGTCACGACCCGGATGTACTCGGGTCGCCAGGTAAGTTAATCCAAGGAGTAGCAGCGTTTCCAGAAATCCCATCCACATGGTATAAGGGACACCCATGAAATATGGATGGTGCACCCTTTCCGGAACCACCAAAGGTGTGAAGGTAAGAACCATCAGGACCAGGACCAGGACCACGGTAAACCGCCAGATTTTTTTTCGCATGACCTATAACTTTTGGGTCGTTAATCCTCCGTCAACCATCAGGACTTGTCCGGTGGAGTAGGGGAAATCCCCTCTCACCAATGCAGCCACCGCTTTACCGACATCTTCGGGAGTGCCCCACCGTTGGGTAATGCCAAGTCCATCCTGAATCAGTGCATCGTATTTAGCAGTGACCCCGGCCGTCATATCCGTACGAATGATGCCAGGTCGTACTTCATAGACCGGAATGTTAGCTGGTCCAAGCCGTACGGCCAGCAATTGGGTTAGCATACCCATTCCTGATTTTGACAAGCAATACTGAGGCCGGTTGATGGAGGCAACAGTAGCGGAAATCGATGAAATATTGACGATACACCGCAACGAAGGCAAAGGTTCTTCCATTTGCAACATGTGTTTGGCAACCAACTGGGACAAAAAGAATGTACCCTTCAAATTAATGTCCATTACATAATCAAAGTCGTCTTCAGAAACATCCAGTATATCCCTTCGTTCCCTCGGAGCGACTCCGGCATTATTGACCAGAACATCAAGGCGGCCAAAATGCTGAAGAATGTGATCGAGCATTTCGACCCGGTCCGCAGCCATGCCAATATTACCCTGGCAGTAGATGGCTTCCGAACCGGCCTCGTGCAACTTGAGAAGGACATCATTCACCTCTTCAACGGGTCTGACACCATTGATGGCAATTCGTAGCCCTTCCCGCGCCAATGCCAGGGCGATGCCCAAACCAATGCCCCGCGATCCCCCGGTGATTAAGGCGACACGGTTTTCAACGACCGGCTGATTCATCGATGGTTATCCTTTTTGTTTTTCAAAATAAAGGTTTGTCACCGGGAATCAGAATGAATCTTCCAGATCTTCAATGGAGACCCATGACTTTTTTGCCCAGCTTTCCAACCCTTTCTCCGCCAGTTGAACTCCTTTAGCCCCTTGCTGAAGTCCCCAGGGGAAAGGTTCTTCGGCAACCACATGCCTTAAGAATAACTCCCACTGTGCTTTGAATGCATTCTCGAAGGACCTATCAGGAAGTACCGGCTCCCAATCCTGGTAAAAATCGATCGGCTGCGGAATATCCGGGTTCCACACCGGTTTGGGCGTGTGGTTGTAATCCTGGGTGTAACAATCACGCAGTCCAGCAACTGCGGAACCTTTGGTGCCATCGACCTGCAAGGTTAACAGGTCGTCTCTCCGAACCCGGACCGCCCAACTGGAATTAAAGTGAGCGATAATAGCTCCATCCAGTTCAAAAGATGCATAAGCAGCATCATCGGCAGTGCATTGATAAACCTGTCCTTTTTCATCTACCCGTTCAGGGATGTGGGTAGCTCCTAAACACGATACGGCCCGCACCGGTGCAAAGACATTGTCCAGCACATATCGCCAATGACAGAGCATATCCATAATGATGCCTCCGCCATCTTCTTTCCGGTAATTCCAGGAAGGCCGTTGTGCCTTAACAGTATGTCCTTCGAATACCCAGTAGCCAAATTCACCGCGGATGCTGAGGATTCTGCCAAAAAAACCTTGATCAATCAGATGCTTCAGCTTCCGGATGCCCGGAAGCCAGAGTTTGTCCTGGACGACCCCATGCTTGATGCCTGCTGCCTGAGCCCGGCGGTACAGGTCAACGGCTTCTGCCGTATTCAACCCGGTGGGCTTCTCGCAATACACATGGAGTCCCGCATCGATTGCTTTTCTTACACTGGCATGGCGTAATCCGGTTACCTGGGCATCAA
>JAGQXC010000012.1 GCA_020436785.1 Saprospiraceae bacterium
ATCGTTGCTTTTGGCAAGATCAAACGCGGTAACCGTGAGGTCTTTGTTGAAGATGAAAAGTCCGGTCAGCGCCGGAAGTATCTGATTGGTATGTCCAAGCACCTGTTGGTTCAGGAAGGAGACTTTGTACGGGCAGGTATGGCTTTGTCCGACGGAGCCATCGCCCCGGTTGACATTCTGAACATCAAAGGTCCTTTTGCCGTCCAATCTTACCTCGTGAATGGCGTCCAGGAGGTCTATCGTTCGCAGGGTATCAGCATCAACGATAAGCACATCGAAGTGATCGTGCGTCAGATGATGAAACGTGTCAACATCGAAGACCCCGGAGACACCAACTTCCTTGAAGGTGAAGCCGTTGAAAAGCACGAGGTCCTGGTAGCCAACGACTGGATCTTTGACAAGAAGTTCATCGTGGAGCCTGGTGATTCACAGAAATATAAAGGTGGACAGCTCATCACCATTCGTCAGCTGCGGGAGGAGAATTCAATCCTGAAACGCAATGACCAGCAGGTGATGGAATACCGGGATGCCATGCCTGCCACTTCCAGTTCCATTTTGCAGGGGATTACCCGGGCATCTTTGGGTACTGAAAGCTGGATCTCGGCGGCGTCCTTCCAGGAGACCACCAAAGTGTTATCCCGGGCTGCAATGCAGGCACGGAAAGACGATCTGAATGGGTTGAAAGAGAATGTGATCGTTGGTAAGCGTATTCCGGCAGGTACCGGTATGCGCGAATTCGATCAACTGCTGGTAACCCATAAGGACGTTCAGGAGATGCACGAATATCAGGAAGAACTGGAATATGAAGATTAGCAGGGAATCCTGAATAGGATTTAACATAAAAAAGCAGCTTGCTCCGGTAAGCTGCTTTTTTTTTGGCCAATTTCTAGGGTTCGGAAAGCAATTAAAATATTTGTGACCTAATACAATCAATTTTTAGAAAAAACAATTAACTTTATAAAATACTGAAAAAGTTATTGAAGGGTAAGTGATATTCGGTGTGATGTTTGATGGTTTGATTGTAACGGATAATGATCCACCGCCAGAATTTTTTAGATTCTACGATGTCAAATACCTGCAAAGACATACCTGGTTGTATGGGGCATTCCTAATCGCATTGCAACTCAACTCCTTCCTATTTATACAGCAAATTGCTCATCAGAATGATTCCGGTGCCAACCGGGATCATTCGATGATCGATAGGGCATGGAGGACATGGAGATTCTACGGTCTTTTTGCCGTCAAGAAATTATGGAATGGGCATTTCAGAGACATAGGCTGCGTAGGCTGAATCTGAAATATTTCATATTTTGGTATGCCTGGCTTTAATAATAGTTGTTTTCAATATGTATAAAAATCAAATAATAAAGCAATTATACTACTATGGCCAACTATCATGTACGGAGCTCAGCCGCTTAATCCATAAAAGCATACCATTTACAGCCTCGGCAATCAATACGTTGGTCGAACGCGGCGTACTAATGGAAGATGGATTGGCAACTTCGA
>JAGQXC010000210.1 GCA_020436785.1 Saprospiraceae bacterium
ATCGATGCCGACGATGAGGATGTATGGAGCCATGTGACTCCCGGAAAATCAACCTTCGGTCGGGGTGGGATGTTGACCAAATTGCGCATTTGTCAACGGATTGCCCGTCTGGGTATCCCCGTGTTGATGGCGAATGGGAAGAGAGATAACGTATTGCAGGATCTCCTGGTAAAAGCTGCTCCCCATACCCGGTTTGAGGCGCAACGCAAACAGCGAGGGCTCAAACGCTGGCTGGCTTTCCAGGCGCCCCGGGGTTATGCTTTAATCATCAACGATGGAGCTCAGGCCATCCTCCAGGATCCTTTGCGGATTGCCAGCTTGTTGCCCGTAGGCATCGTCGGTATCGAAGGGGATTTTAAATCGGGGGATCTGGTGACCATTCGCAATACCAACGGCCATGAGATCGGTGTGGGGGTGAGTACGTATGAGGCGGCAGATCTGCAAAGTGTCCTGGGCTTGAAAGAACAAAAGGCAGCGATCCATTACGACTATATGTTTATATTCTAGATGGTAGATGGTAGACAGTAGACAATAGATGGTAGACAGTAGACAGTAGATGGTAGTTGGTAGACAATAGATGGTAGATGGTAGACAGTAGATGGTAGACAGAAAATAGCAGACAGTAGACAGCAGACAGTAGCCAGTAGATAAAGGATTCTGACTACTAGCTACTCTATACTAGCTACTAACTACTAGCTACTTACTACTAGCCACTCTATCTACCAGTCTGCTAAATAGGAACTTCTAAAAATTATCTTTGAACACATGGATCGAAAAATAACGAGTAAACCATTGACCTACGATCAGCAGATTCAGGATGCCCTGGAACGGGTCAAAGCAGCGGCGCGTGCCCGGATCCACCTTTCGGAGGAGCAGGTACAGGCCGTATTGCTTGATCTGGCAAGGGAAACAGAGCGCTTGATTCCGGAATTGATGGAAGCCAATGCAAATGATCTTCAGCGGATGGATCCGGAAGATCCCAAATACGACCGGCTTTTACTCAATCCGGAGCGGATCCATGCAATCGCCCGGGACATCCGGAAAGTCGCTTCCCTGGCCACACCTCTGGGCCGGATCCTGGAACAACGCACTTTAGCTAACGGATTGGAACTGCAAAAAATCACCGTGCCGCTGGGTCTTATCGGCACCGTCTTTGAATCCAGGCCAAATGTCACCTTTGACGTGTTTTCATTATGCTTCAAATCGGGCAATGCCTGTGTCCTCAAGGGGAGCCGTGATGCACAGGAATCCAATGAATGCATCGTGAATCTTATCCGTATGGTTTTGGATCGTCATGCAATCGACCCTTACCTGGTTTACCTCGCTCCCAGTGCGCGGGAAGCACTGCTGCCCATACTTCAGGCAGATCAATACCTGGATGTCATCATCCCGCGTGGTAGCCAGGGATTGATCGAATATGTCAGGAAGCACAGCCGCGTTCCGGTGATCGAAACCGGCGCCGGAATCGTCCATACCTATATTGATGCCAGTGCGGACCTGACCAAAGCCAGGAAGATCATACGCAATGCCAAGACCCGGCGGGTGAGCGTCTGCAATGCCCTGGACTGTTTGTTGATTCATCGGGATCGGTTACACGATTTACCGGCTATGCTGAGCGGTTTGGATACCGAATATAATCTCGAAATCTTTGCCGATGAGCGGGCCTATACCGCATTGACCGGCCAATACGAGGCAACGCTAATGCAGGTCGCTGACCCAGACCATTTCGGGACGGAATTTCTTTCCATGAGGATGGCTGTCAAGACGGTTGACTCCCTGACCGATGCATTGGATCACATCCACCGGTTCAGTTCCCGGCATAGTGAAGCCATCGTAGCGGAGGAGGAGGAAGCCATTGCTTTGTTCCTCACCAGCACCGATGCCGCCGTAGTTTATGCCAACGCTTCCACGGCATTTACCGACGGTGCAGAATTCGGATTGGGCGCAGAAATTGGCATCAGCACCCAAAAGCTGCATGCCCGCGGTCCAATGGCGTTGCCGGAGCTGACCAGCTATAAGTGGGTGGTTCGTGGCAAAGGACAGGTGAGACCTTAAGAAAATGTTGAATGTTGAGTGGTGAATGTTAAATGGAGAGTAGGTCAGTTGAATTTTTCCGGGCACCGGAGTTCAGCCTTCTCCAAGTAAAAACCAATCTCAAGAAAAGGATTAATCGATAGCCTAAGCCTGCCCGCCCGCCGCAACGATTAAATTACAGTATGATGAACTTTCCGGTCCAATGATCAAAAGCAGATTCGATCTTAAGCAGGTAAAAGCCTGCCGGCAAGGCATGGACATCTAACTTGCTCCCGGCAAGTTTGGTGCTCCCGGAAGTGTATTCCCGGCCTGATAGATCATAAATGCGATAGGATGGATTGGTGCCCACTCCAGATGGTAATGTGATCCAATCACGAGCTGGATTTGGGAAAAGTGAAAGAGGAATGTTGGAGTTTTGATGGCGTGCAGAAACCGGGGTCGAAACGACCACATTATCCAGGGCAAAATAAGTCGGTGTGTTGATTCCATAAATACCGACATCCGACGACTGCATGGTAAATAAAATACTGTCCGCACCACCCAGTGCACTCAAATCTGTGTAAGTCCACTCGTGGAGCAAACGGTCTTCGGCTGCGTCGTCCGCACGAAAGTCAGCCAGGTACACTACCAGGCTGTCCATAAGCAATTCGCCATCGCGATACAGATGGACCGTTACGCTTAAAAAGTCGGGGTCCGTACCGGTTTCCCCGCCAAATCGCTTGGCAAAAGCATCCCCATCACGCATACTGAGGTAAGTATAGGTCGTATTGTTCAGGTAAAATCCCAGGATCACGGTCCCGGCAGCCGATGCCCCCAGGCGGACGGTGCAGGATGGGCTGCAGTAAGTCACCGCATAGTGATCGGAATGGTTCGCGCCCTCTCCGGAGATCACACTGAATGAATTGCCATAGCCCGGGGTAAGGGTGTCACGCATGGAGGATAGAGACCAACCACTCCAGAAACCATAGGTCGGATCGAAAAAATTAGGCAGCACAACCGCTCCACTAACAAAAGTGCCAGGAGGGTCAGCCTGATACAGGAAAGTGTCCAACGGAAGTGCAAAGTTCTCAAAGCCAATGGTGTCCTGAGCGTTAGCTTGTGAAAATCCAGGCAGCAGGAGAACGAGCAGCAACGAAAATGGTTTGATCATGGTTAATTGCTTTTTTGGTTGATTATTTGAAAGTGAAATCCGAGTCGGTAACTAATGCCGGGCATCGGCCGGTATTCAACGACCCGGTAATCGGCATTCCACAGATTATCCACCCGCAGATACCATTCTCCCCGCCAACGTGGACGGGAGGACCGGTAACTCAGGCCAATGCTTCCCAAATCGTATCCGGGGAGTTGTCCGGCAGCTAGGGAGGATACCGGTCCGGTATAATGCTGACGGTATTCCATTTGAAACTTCTGCATCGTAATGGCCAATCCGACAAAGGCTTGATGAACTGGCACATAGACCAGTTGCGACCCAGCTGCAATCAATGGAATGGAAAGCGCAATTTCATTGGTTGACCGCACATAGTCGTATCCAGTCCTCAGAGTAATTTGAAATAGATCCGCTTCGTACCCGCAATACCCGCGAAATTCCACACCCCGGCTCCATACTTTGCTGATGTTTTGCGGGGACCAGATCTGTGGTGTACTGGCTGGACTCCATAGGATCCAATTCCTGATGAGGCGGGAATAAAATACAGCACTTAGGGACCAGCTAAATGGCTTAGGCATTTCGCGGAGTTGCACGCCTGTTTCGTAACTCCAGCCCGATTCCGGAAGCAGATCCGGATTTCCCCCGGGTTGCCAGTACAAATCATTAAGGGTTGGCAAGCGGTAGTTGCGGGACACCTGCCCGTGAAAACGGATCCGGGAGGCTGGGATGTATTGCACGGATAGTTGTGGTGAAAAGGTACTATGAGCAAGCCCGGAGATTTCTTCCCTGACGATAAGCCGGGTTACCCAATGTTTCCATTCCTGAAGGAAACCCAGAAAAGGCGAGAGCCGCCATTGATTTTGCTTCCCGGAATAGGCCGTCGCCTGAGCATGGTGCCAGGAGCCGGTCAAACCGAGTTGTATCGTTTGTCCGGGTCTGTTCTGCCATTGCAGCGAACTCTCCTGGACGACGGTTTGGAAGCTATTGGCACTGACCAATCCGGCGGCAGGATCCTGATAGTCCATCGCCTCATTGAAATAACCGGCACGAACATTCCAAATGGCATTACGGCTTTGATTGCACCAATGGATGGCAGTGCGCAGGATCCGATCAGCTTGTTCAGCCATGCTGTTATTTTGACGGGTGGTGGGTGGGATGTTCCGATCATTCGCTTGCCACCACCCGTAGATGGATAGTGTTTGATGATTTTTGAGTTTGAAGTGTATTTGCTGAAATCCGGCCACCTGCTGCGTTTGGGCATGGGCCTGTTCCTGACTTGGCTGATCCGGACGTATCCGGTAGCTGAAATTGTTTTGGGCCTGTTGATATATCACCCTGGTAGCTGCCTGCCAGTTTTGATGCCCTAAATGAATTCCCGCCATGCCTTTCCACCATCCGAAACTTCCTTGTTCCAGACCTGCCGAAACCTCTTTTTTTTGTCCAAACTGAACGACATTGTCCAGGTGGATGACACCTGCGATGGCACCGTTGCCCCAACCGGCCGACTGGCCTCCGGGCCGTACGCGTATGACATCGATGATGTCCACGGGCAATAAGGAAAAATCCATTTGTCCAAGCATGGGATTTTCCAGCGGTAGGCCGTTCCACAACACGCGGGTTTGGCTGGCACTACCGCCCCGAATTGAAGTCGTAGCAACGCCGCCACCTCCATAGGATTTTATATAAATGTTGCTGTGCCGTGTCAATAAATCCGCCAGGGAATACCATGCTGACCCGAATCCCCGACCGGTTGGCAGATCTTCCTGGTGGCTTCCTTGCAATGGATCGCGGATGGAAGTTGCCGTCACGATGGCCTCGGGCAATACGAGGGCAGAATCTACCGGCAAGTGATCTTGTGCCAGGGCAAGGCTACTCTGAAATAGACAAATTATATATACGTATGCCTTAGACATCCAAAAATTCATTATCAAATATGGGCTGACGGAAGGCAAGACTGAGGGGCGATTCCACGGAGGGCAAAACAAATTACCCGGACATACAGCGCTGATCCCCGGCTTTTCCTCCGAAAGCCCTGTGAACACATATTGCATTGGCAGGTCTTCTGGCTTGTTCCATTTTCAGTGCCTTCCCATTCCGGTTCTTCCGGGACAGTGGCGTGGAGACTGAAAATACATCAGGAACTTACAGCAGCGGGGACTGCTCCGGATTTGCACCGGATTCCCTTTTCAGGCATACCGCGATAAAGACGGTGTGCCCACCAATGATGATGTAAAATAAGCGAGTTGTCGTAATGTGTGACCGAAACCCGGACACATTTAACATTATTTACCCTGAAAGCGGTATGGAATTACCGGACAGAGGCTTCCAGAAATCCCAGTACATAGACCAATGGAGCATTCCAATTAAGACATATTTCATTGGAAGCATAGCTGGCTTGCTGATCGGCATAACATTGCATCGGACTGGCCTTGTCCGGGTAAACCGCTCCACTGCGGACATCCTGCTTGAATTGGTTGGGGCCACCGGCCAGCAAACCCGGCACCGGGTCTTTAATGGAATCGGATCCGCTTTGCCGGTGGTGAATGTGCATGGGCGGATGACTGCCATATCCGGTCAGAAAAGAATACCCGGTTGCGTTTTTGCCAAAAATGTAATCATTGATCTCGCCTACGGCATCCAGATAGGATTTGTTACCGTTCAAGCGATATGCTTGAGCGAGAATCATGGCGGCGTCCAGTTCATCGCTGTTCGAACCCCAATGAAAGGTACGTACCGGTTGCCGGTAATCCAGGGAGTCCATGCTTAGCAGGAGGTCGTCGGCAACCCGAGTTAAAGAATGTTCAAGTTTTGACCGCAGGCTCTCCGGCAGGCCACCGGGATGCCGCAACAGGCTGAAGATGCCCAGGTTGCCGGCAAACCATTGCCAGTTGGATCCCACCCGGAATTCAATCGGCGTTTTGCGTGCCTCGATGTATGCTAAAAACTGGGGGTCATGGGTGGTTATCCATAATTCTGCAGCAGCCCATTGCCGCTCGTCGGTAAAATCACGGTCACCGTATTCACCGGTGGAAATACCGGCAGGGTTGCGAAAAACCACGTCCGGATGTCGGCGATCCCAATCCCAGGCATTGCGTGCCGCCACCAGGCAATGTGCCGCGAAGTCCGGATTGACCGATTGGTAGACGCGATAAGCCTGGGCCATGCAGGCAGCAAAATTTAGCGTGGCTGCTGTTCCTTTTCCCACCACATACCGTTGGTTAAGTGCCTGATGAGGCATCACAAAGCCTTCAAATTTTTTCGTGGTAATTTTGTGAAAGCAACCTCCGTCCGCATCCTGCATGGTGAGTAACCATTGCAGCTCGTAGCGCAATTCATCCAGGAGGTCGCTTTCCCCGTTATTCGATTCCGGGATGTTCAGGGAGCCATCCGGCAATGCTCGCGGGTATTCTTCAGCCAGGGCGAGCATGATGCCCACAGAAAATGCGCCGTTAAGGGTGTATTTGTTGTAATCACCGGCATCGTACCAGCCTCCCGGGGAGGAATAAAAGCCTTCGTGATGACCCGAAGAGGGGTCAAATAGCAGCGCAGTGTCCGGATGAGCCATCGGTCGCGACCACTGACCGGCATTTTGCGCCAATAAGGGCGTTGACATCCGGAGGTAATAAAAGCCTTTGACCGCTGCTTTCAGGGCCGGTTCGAAGACCTCCCCGGCAATCTGAAATGGAGCCGAATAGTCTAAATCTTCCACCGATAAACGGAAGGTACCCGATCCGGTAAAATCCGTAAAATCGGCATAACTCAATTTTTCTCCGGACAGTCTGCTCATTGGTCCGGTCGAGAGGTTTCCCTGGAAAACGACACGCTGGCTTTCATCAATGACAGAAAATTTTTGCCCTGGATTGGCCAGAATAACCGCTTTCTTTTCTCCTTTGGGGTAATAACCGATCTGATTAATTCGAAAACGACCGGTTTCTCCCGGTTCAGCGGATTGAGCACAGGCGAATTGCGGTTGGATAACATAAATGACCAGGGCCCATAAAAGATGCCATTTTGTATTCATAAAACAGACAGGATTCAATGCATTGATGATGCGGAAAGTTAGCCAATTCAGTTGTAAATGTTTTCAATGGGTCAACCTACCCGTGAATTCGGTTGTTATTTGTGAAAAACCATGTCCATACAATCTCCCCAGGAATGGGACGGCATGTCCCGGATATCCCGGATTGTAGCAGAAACGTTGTTTCGGATGCAGGCGTTCGCGCGTCCGGGGATGACCACCGGGGATTTGGATGCATTTGGTGCCCAGCAATTGAAAGCGTATGGAGCCAGATCAGCACCCGCACAAGACTACCGGTTTCCTGGTAGCACGTGCATCAGCATCAATCACCAGGCAGCTCATGGCATACCCTCTCCATCCACAGTATTGAAGGAAGGTGATCTGGTGAATATCGATGTTTCAGCGGAAAAGGACGGGTATTACGGCGACAATGGCGCCTCCTTTATTCTGGGAAGGGACCTGCGGGGATTGCAGGGCCTGGTGGATGCCTCACGGACCATCCTGATGGGGGCCATCAACCAGATCAGAGCCGGTCAGCGAATATCCGAAACCGGCCGTTTCATCGAGCGACAGGCCCGCCTGTTGGGGTACACCACGATCCGAAACCTGACTGGTCATGGCATCGGTCACAAACTTCACGAAGAACCACACGAAATTCCCAATTATTACGACCGTTCCAACCGTCAACGGTTTATGAAAAACACGGCCGTAGCCATCGAAACGTTTATATCCACCGGGGCTCGGGAAGTGACCGAACAAGCCGATGGTTGGACGCTTTCGACACGTGACGGCAGTTTCGTCGCCCAGCATGAACACACCATTGTGGTCACCCAGGGTAAGCCGGTAATCTTGACACTTGAAAATGGCATCACATGATCACACACAGTTTTCACCATGCGCTCCGGATCATCGAGGAGCTTGATCGCAACGGTCAGGTATTTAAGACGCTGCTGGACGGAATTCCTCACGAGATGCAGACCTGGCGGCCGTCACCCGGGAAGTGGAATTTGCTGGAAATCATCAACCATCTGCGCGATGAGGAGAAAGAAGACTTTCGTATCCGGGTTAAAATGGTTCTGGTAGACCCCTCCCAGGATTTACCTCCCATTGATCCCGTGGGGTGGGTGAAGTCCAGGCATTATGCCGATCAGGAATTTCACCAGGTATTGGAGCAGTTCCTGACGGAACGAAAGCGTTCGGTAGATTGGTTGCAGACCTTGCAGGATCCGCCCTGGCATCATGAACATCATCATCCGTCCGCCGGGATCCGGTCAGCCAGGCTCTTTTTCACCAATTGGCTTGCGCACGATTATTTACATATTCGCCAGATAACCCGTCTTAAATACGATTTTCTGCATGCCATGACCGGTGTGGAATTGGATTATGCCGGAAAGTGGATCTAGGCGGGAATCCGCAGATAGACATTACGGTGGATTTTGTACTTTGAGCAAAAGTATTGATCATGACAAAATCCATAAACCGCAAGGAATTTATCCGGTTATCTACGGCTGCTGCCTTATCCGTACCGATGTGGTCGCTCGTAAGCTGCAATGCCGGCAATCAGGGATCAAAGGAAGAATCAGGGGCTACCACAGAATCCATGGACGACACGTATGCCAGTCATCCCGGATTGCAGTTGTATACTGTGCGGGATTTATTCAGTAAAGACCCGGAAGGGACCTTGTCACAGTTGGCGGGCATGGGCATCAAGCAGCTCGAATTTTATGATTACAATGCGATCAAAACCTATGTGCCGAAGGTCAATGATCTGGGAATGAAAGTGATCAGTACGCATTTTATGCCCGGATTCATCACCGGGAATTGGGGCGACCCTAGTCAGGGAGGGATGACCCCTCCTGAGAATTATGGATTTGAGCAGTTGGTGGAAGATTGTGCATCGCACGATATTAAATATGCCGGCATAGCCTTTCTTTTTCCCTGGGATCGTACTTCGCTGGACGACTATAAGCACATTGCAGAGAAAGCAAATGAAGCCGGAGAACTTAGTAAAAAATCAGGCGTTCAGCTCTACTACCACAATCACTCTTTTGAATTCGCACCGATGGATGGCACCACCCCTTTCGAAGAAATGATCAAAATCATGGATCCGGAACTGGTCAAATTGGAACTGGATCTTTTCTGGACCAAGATCAGCGGCAATGACCCTGCCGAAATGGTATCCAAACATGCCGACCGGGTCATTATGATGCACCTGAAGGATTTGAAAGCAGGTACACCGCAAGATACCCAAACCATGGGTGTCGACCCGGGTGCATTCCAACCGGTGGGTGACGGAGTGATTGACTTCAAGCAGGTCCTCACTGCCGCCCATGCCGCTCATGTGCCCTATGCTTTTATTGAACAGGATCAGTCACCCGACCGCCCGGTGATGGAGTCCATACAACGAAGTCTTGACTATTTGAAAGAATTGGGATTATAAATGTTGAATGGGGAGGGATGGCAAATACCCGTTCAGCGGTGAATCTAACGCTCCAACAAAGACTTTGACCGGGCGTTGACGTTATTCAAGACGCGATTTATAGCTGCCAACCGCATGCTAAAACATTCAACACACCCTTCAAACAATCAACATTTTTTTACTACTCCGTGCTGATGCGGTAAGCATCGACCGTATTGCCAAAAAAAGTGGGCACCAGGACCAGTTTCATGTTTGGAATGATGGCAATGTCGGCTGCATTTTTATTATTTACTTTGGTGTCCAGTACTTTTTCTTTCTTCCAGTCGGCAGAAACGGCATAGATCTCTCCGTTCCAATTGGAAATCAGGAAATTGTTCCCATATTTCACCACTCCGTCGCCCCCGGGAAGCTCATCACAAACCGGGGTAGCATGGGGATCCTGCAGGGTAATGGTAAATACCTGGCCGACATTGAAGGCTGCCATAATCAGGCGGTCGCCATCGACAAGCAACCCGTTCGGCCCGCCGAACAAGGTGTCCTGCATAAAAACGCTTGGTTCCACGCCATCGATGACGTAGATGGTATTGTTGTTGGTGTCACTGATGTAAACACGCCCGTTTTGGTCGACGGTGATGTCATTGAGAAACGCAGCACCCGGTATTTCAATGGTTGCCAGGACCTTGCCGGAGATGACATCTACCTGGACGACGCGGGTCACATCGGCGATGTAGAGGTATTCGCCATACTTTCCCATGCCTTTGGGACCGTCCAGGCCGGTAATCCACTGGCGGTCGATGATCTTTCCATCCAGGCCGACTTTCGCAATGAATCCATCACCATCTTTCGCATCGGGAGGGACGTTACCAATGCAGGAGACGTAAAGCACATTGTACGTCTCGTCGTAATAGACACTTTCGGCAGTAGTCAATAGGGTGTCGGTGGACCAGGCCGGAGTCAGCACCACAGTCTGCGCCGATGGCGGCGGGGTTGGCGTGGACATTTCCGGTGTATTGTTCTTACAGGAGAACGCTAGAATCAGGCATGCTGCCAGAACGGCAGCTAATCGGATGGATCGCATGGTTTATTTTGCTTTAATTCAATTGACAGAAAAACAAGTAGAGTAGGGTGTAAGTTGTCCGGTATTCGTAATTTTTAGTCAAAATAGTGGAATGTTGAACCAATGGTCTGTTTACCTGCTCTATTCGGCATTGTTCATGGCCTGCCAACGTCAGGTACCCGCCGATGCACCGGTTGCCTTGAACCGCACGCCAGTCATTTTTGATACGGATGCCAACAACGAGCTGGATGATCAGCATGCCCTGGCTTATTTACTGCTAAACGGGAAGACGTTTGACATTCACGGCATTACCGTCAATGCGACCTTCAATGGTGGTTCCATCGAGGAACAATACACCGAAGCTAGACGCATCATGGACTTATGCCAGGTAACCTCCGATTTGCCTTTGTGGCGGGGTGCAGGCCTGAATTTTCCGGAAATAGAAGGTCATCTCGGTGAGCCGGGATACGATGGTCATGAAGCGGTGGAATTTATCCTGCAAGAAGCAAAAATGACCGATTCTCTGGTGGTGATAGCAGTTGGTAAATTGACCAACATCGCGCTGGCTATAAAAAAGGCTCCGGAGATCGCCCATCGGATCCGTCTGGTCTGGCTGGGTTCCAATTATCCTGAACCGGGTGAATACAACCAAATCAATGATACGGCGGCTTTGTCCTACCTGTTGCAATCACCGGTTCGTTTTGAAATGGTGACGGTCCGTTATGGGAAATCGACCGGTACCGACGCGGTCAAGGTGACCAGGGAGGAGATTCTGGA
>JAGQXC010000211.1 GCA_020436785.1 Saprospiraceae bacterium
CTGCGTGAATTTCTGAATAATGTCCTGGGACCGGATGACGACATCACCCACTTTGAATACACGAAAAAAAACAACCGGGATGCCGGGCCGGCACTCGTGGGTATAGAGCTGAAAAAACGCAACGACTATGCCGGATTGCTGCAGCGGATGGAGCAATATCAGATCGATTACCAAAGTGTCAACAACGATCCGATGTTGTTTGATTTTCTCGTTTAACCTGCTGGCTCCGCCTGAATCTGGCGGACGATTTCCCAAAGCACAATGCCAATGGCAATGGACACATTGAAAGAATGTTTCGTCCCATATTGTGGTATTTCGATGGCTCCGTTGGCATGCGGCAGAAATGCTTCGCTAACACCATGCACTTCATTACCAAAAACCAGGGCCAGAGGATATTGACTGGTAGCCCTGAAATCCAGTAGTGATGTGCTTGCATTGGTCTGTTCTACCACCCACAGGGCATATCCGGTCTCTTCAAGATAGTCCAGACAAGCTTCCGGAGTAGGAAAATAACGCCAGGGGACGCTTTCTTCTGCACCTATGGCGGATTTCAGGATTTCGCGATGGGGAGGCTGAGGACTGATTCCAACCAGGATCAGTTCATCAATCAGCAAGGCATCTGCGGTGCGAAATGCAGAGCCCACATTGATGCCCGAACGAATGTTATCCAGGACGATCTTGACCGGAAACTTGGGCTTGTTTTGGTGTTCCGATACACTGTGCCGGCCCAGTTCCTCCAGGCTTAACTTTTTCATTGGACAAACTTAGCGGAAAAATCCGGTGTACGGGATATCCCGTTGGACAGACCTTATCGTTTGAAGAGGATAACTTCCACGGCCCCTTTATGCCACATATTCAGCACTTCCCACTGGGAATACAAGGTTTCAATTTCATCTTTGCTGAAATCGTTCATGACATTCGAATACAGGATGTAGCGATCAGTATCCAGATCTTTTTCTTTAAACAACCTGCGATTGTCAGAGAGGTGGGTAAAATATTCCGACCTGAGATTGGGAAAGGCAGAGCCGATCATGGAATATGGAAGCCCCAGGTAGTCGATGTAATTTTTCGCCTGGTCCATCAGGTTTCCATAGGGCAGATACGCCAGGCTGGCATCCCACCCGCGGTCTACATTCAGTGGATAATTCCACAGATTTCCGGTTAACATGCCTAAAGCACAAACCATGGCTAAAAGGGACGCTTTTATTTTTGCCATAGGCATCGCGTCCAGAGCGACAATTCCGGTGATAGCCAATGTAAAATACAACGGTAAAAAATACCGGTGTGCCAGCAGGTTTTGGTATAAAAGCAACGGCAACGTGACCCCCATCATTACCAATGAAAGCAGGAAAAATGGTTTGGCACGTGCCCATACCTGTGGTAGTTTACGTGCCATAACCCAAAGAAGCATTGTCAATACCACAATAAATAAATGACCGAAATCGACCAATCGCCAGATCCAGAGAAAAACATTTCTCACAAACCCGGTTGGCGATACCCATTGAAAACTCGGAGCCCATGGGGAGTCCGGGTGGTAGCCGATCCAGCCTTTTGTCAGATAATGTGTGGTTAAGAATGCTATGGTAAACAGAATGCTTAGCAAATAGGATGGTACTGCTTCAAAAATGGTGAGTCCCTTTTTCCGGTCAATTAATAATGCGTGGAGTACTTCGTAAACAATCAAACCGGCAACCACCATCATTCCCCGCATGCTTACCATGGTCAGAAGCATCGAGCCAATCAATATCAGCGGACGTTTATGAGCCATGATTCCATAAAGGGTCATCACAAAGAAAGCGCTGAGCCATACATCGGGACTAACCAGTGTCGCCTGGGCCAGAAAAGTGGTATCCAGCAAGACCAGGGCGATCAGCCAAACTCCAAGCCTGGAGGGCACCAGAAGTTGGGCCAACCGAACGGTGAAGAAGGTAAAAATGAGCAGGAAGGGGATCATGCTGAAGTGGGAAACGGCCAGACTGCGGCCAAAGGTTTTCCACATCATGGCAATATACATACCAAAAAACGGTGGGTGTCCACTGTCAATTTCGTCGGGAAGTAAAAAACTGGTAAAGTCGGTTCGGATGAAGTATTCCGGATGCAAAGACCCAAATTGGATGGTATCCCAAAAATAGGGTTCTTGCCGGATCAGTAGCACCAGATTGATCATGAAGATCAACGCCGGGATACCTGCCCTCTTCGCTAACTCAAACTTATCTCTTGGTTGAGCCCTCAGCACAGGATTCAATTAAGCAATCATCAAATACATCTCGGCATCATTAAATACAAAATTGATACCATAGGAAAAACCAATAATATGTAGTGATGTGCTGCCTGTAGTCTTCCAGAGATACTGCCGGACTTACTGTTGATTCTTATATTCGATGCATGCCCCGACAAACGATACGAAAAGCGGATGCGGACGTTCTACCGTACTTTTTAATTCTGGATGAAACTGCACACCCAGGAAATACGGATGGTCACTCAATTCGATCGATTCAACCAGTCCGGTACCCGGGTTGAATCCGGTCGCGTGCATGCCATTTTTTTCTAGCGCTTCAAGGTATTTATTGTTGAATTCGTAGCGGTGGCGATGGCGTTCACTGATGTTTTTGGTTTTGTATGCCTTATAAATTTTCGTCTTTGATTCCAGGCGGCAGTCGTAAGCGCCCAGACGCATGGTGCCTCCCTTTTGGGTAATCTTCTTTTGTTCGGGCATCATATCGATCACCGGATCGGGCGTTTTAGGATTCACTTCTGTGGTATGGGCTTGGGGAAATCCGGCGACATGACGGGCAAATTCTACTACGGCACACTGCATACCCAGACAGATCCCAAAGAAAGGGATCTTGTTTTCACGGACATAACGGATGGCTTCAATCTTACCTTCAATGCCGCGTTCACCAAAACCCGGAGCAACCAGGACGCCATGCAGGTTATTCAACCGCTTCGGTATATCGTCCTGGATTTCCAGTTCCTCTGAGTGAATAGGCACCACATGGACCTTGCATTCATGGGCAGTGCCTGCATGTACAAACGACTCATGGATGGATTTATAAGCATCGGGCAGTTCATTGTATTTACCGACCAGTCCTACCCGGATTTCACGGATTGGGTTTTTCAGTCTCCCCAGAAATTCGGTCCATGCTTCCAGGTTGGGTTGATTGCGCGTGCTTAATCGTAATTTCTGGAGCACGTTGGAATCCAGTTTTTCTTTCAGCATCAATAAAGGCACATCATAGATGGTCTCCGCATCCCGGGCTTCGATGACTGATCGTTCATCGACATTGCAAAACAAGGCCAATTTGCGCCGGATGTCTTTGGGTAATGGGTATTCGGTACGGCAGACCAGAATATCCGGTTGGATCCCTGTCTCTAAAAGTTGCTTGACCGAGTGTTGGGTAGGCTTGGTCTTCAATTCTTTGGCAGCTGCGAGGTATGGGATCAGGGTCAGGTGGATGGTCAGACAATTTTCCTTTCCTAATTCAAACCGCATCTGGCGCAGGGATTCCAGGTATGGTAAAGACTCAATATCCCCAACGGTACCACCGATCTCCGTAATGATAATGTCGTAGTTGCCTGCTTCTTCCAGTAAGCGAACCCGCCGCTTGATTTCGTCGGTAATGTGTGGGACCACCTGTACGGTTTTGCCCAGGTAGTCCCCTCCCCGCTCCTTCTCAATGACGGTCAGATAAATCCGCCCGGTCGTCACATTGTTGGCCTGGGAGGTGGGAACGCTGAGAAATCGCTCGTAGTGCCCCAGGTCCAGGTCGGTTTCCGCGCCATCGTCCGTCACGTAACATTCACCGTGTTCATAGGGATTTAGTGTCCCGGGATCGACGTTGATGTAAGGATCAAATTTTTGGATGGCAACGGAGAAACCACGGGCTTGCAAAAGCTTGGCAAGTGAGGCGGAAATGATCCCTTTACCCAGGGAAGAAGTCACGCCACCCGTAACGAAAATGTGTTTAGTCATGGTGAATTTGCGTTCAGGTCGTTACGGGTCGTAAAGATATAAGGTTATTTCAGAAATCTGCTACGCAGCCCCAAGAACAATTGACAAATATTTTTCTATGTGTTGAAAATGAGCAGGTTAGGAACTTCACAATTTGTTAACATTGGCATAACAC
>JAGQXC010000212.1 GCA_020436785.1 Saprospiraceae bacterium
AAGTAATAGACATACCTTTCATCCGCTACAAACAACGCTCCGGCTACCGTACGGCCCTGGTCATCGAGGGCAAGCAAGGCCTGCATGGATTCGTCATTCCGGTATTTGGCAAGCAGGGAAATCAGTGCATGGCGGTATGCCGGTAAACCACCGACAGCCCGGAGGTAAAGGTGATCGATGGCTTTGGAGGTAAATTCTTCCTGATGGGCAGCGGCTATAACTTGGTATTTACGTTGTGCCTGACGGATGTCCCGCCGCAGATTTTTGTCCAGGCGGTCCAGGTGTTCCTCGCTGACCTGCCCGGGTTCAATGACATAGGTCACCCGGGGGCGGTTATGCAGTCCTGTCCAGCGGAAGGGAAGGTCATGCGGAAGGGAATGGTGCAGTTTCCATTGGATGTAACGAACACCTTTCAGGGGAAGCATTGCTTGCCGTACCTGATTGTCGTACCAGTGGAGGAACCGGTGAACCGGAGTTTGGTGGGGATCTTTCGCCAAAAAGGGACCCACGTAGGGCGTCCAAAGTGGTGTATGCACTATCCGCAACAGTCGGTATTTGCGGCCAATCTGAAAGGTCAGGGCAAACTCCAATTGATTGGTAGCCTGATCGACGGAAAGTGCAGCTCCCCAACCCGTCGGTCCGCATACCGTATCCAGCCAATCGGGGTTCCGGTAAATGGGGATGGAAGCTTCCGGCAGACAAAATTGCCGGTACGTTTCCCGGGAAACCTGCATATGCCTGTCGAAAGAATTATCTTTACCGCGAAGTGCATTCTCCATGAATCTGCAAGTCCTCTTTGATTATTTCCCACAATTAACCGAACGGCAACGGGAACAATTTGCCCAGCTGGGCCCGCTTTACGCCGACTGGAATGCTAAAATTAACGTAATCTCGCGGAAAGACCTCGATCAATTGTACGAGCACCATGTGCTCCATGCGCTTTCCATTGCAAGGTGGACTCGTTTCGCTCCCGGCACTCGTGTCCTCGATGTAGGCACCGGTGGCGGATTTCCCGGGATACCTCTGGCCATATTGTTTCCTGAAGTGCAATTTCATTTGGTGGACTCGATCCGCAAAAAGATCACCGTCGTTCAGGATGTCGCCAATCAAACCGGACTGAATAATGTAATGGCGTATCAGAGCCGGGTGGAAGAATTAAAAGAAAAATTTGATTTCATCCTGGCCCGTGCGGTTGCCGAAACCGGTCAATTGATCCGGTGGACGCGTCCACTTTTAGCGCACAAGGACCGCAATGCCTTGCCTAACGGCTGGATACTGCTCAAAGGGGGATCGGTGAAGGAAGAATTGAAACAAAGCTTTAGAAATATGTACCATGAATTGATGCCAATTCAGGAAATATTCCCACTGGAATACTATGACGATAAATACATTGTCTACATTCAGCGCTAGTTATAGAAAATAGCTATAAGGATATTACGGACAAAGTTTATTGGAATGGACGATGCAGCCGGACGGTCTAACGAGTTGATATTGTGTACCTTGCCGCCAGAAAAAAACCTGGGCATCGATTAAGAATTAAGAAATATCCACTTATTTGATCCTTTATTCCAGATGATTTTTCTATGATGTTGCGATTATTTAAACGAAATATTTGATGTTATGAAACCACCGGTCAATACGTATGCATTGATCATGGCTGGAGGGGTCGGATCGCGGTTTTGGCCGGCCAGCCGGGAAGTTTTGCCCAAACAATTCCTGGATATGATGGGCGTGGGTAAATCCTTACTTCGGCTTACCTATGAACGCTTTTTAGATACCTGCCAGCCTGAACACATCTATGTCCTAACCCATGAAAAATACCTGGATCTGGTCTTGGCGCACCTACCGGAAATGACGGCCGAGCAAGTCATCACCGAGCCATCTCGCAACAACACGGCTCCCTGCATTGCCTATGCTTCGACCAAATTACATCAATTGGATCCGGAGTCGGTCCTGGTCGTTTCTCCGGCAGATCACGTAATCCTGCAGCCAGCAGTTTTCACCGAGGTCATCGCCAAAGCGACACAGTTCACGGCGCAGACGCCAGGCATTGTCACCATTGGCATCCATCCTTCCCGCCCCGACACCGGTTACGGTTACATCCGTATGGGAGAGGCGGTGACTACCGGCAAACATGCGGTACACCAGGTTTTGGCTTTCACGGAAAAACCGGATCGGTCCCGCGCCGAGGCTTATCTATCGTCCGGAGATTATGTATGGAATGCCGGCTTGTTTGTATTCCAGGCGGGTTACATGGAATCCGCTTTCCGTGAATTGGCTCCGGAAATCTACCAACATTTAAATCCACAGGTGATCCCCTACAACACTCCTGATGAAAAAGAGGCGATTTTGAAGCATTATCCAAGGACTCCTTCCATCTCCGTGGATTACGCCATCATGGAAAAAAGTGCTGCGACCTACACCATCCCTGCCGATTTCGGCTGGTCGGATTTGGGTACCTGGGCCTCGTTGTATGCAGAACGGTCCCGGTCTCAGGAAGAAAATGTCCTGGATGCCGAACTCCTTGACCTGGAAGAGGTTTCCAAATGCCTCATCCGGTTACCTGCCGGCAAACTCGGAGTTATCCGTGGACTTACCGATTACCTGGTCATCGATGAAGGAGATGTCCTGCTTATTTATCCAAAAAACAAAGAACAGGAAATCAAGGCCGTAACCCAGCGGCTCAAAGCCGGCGATCTGGAAGGGTTTTTATAGGCAACATAATGGTCTTTTGACACGTTAACAAGCTGATTTACAGCGGTTAAACATTCGTTAAAAATGTGACCGTATGGAGCTTACCTCATTGTATAAGGGTACTGAGAACCAATATTTTATATAATAATCCTTTTTTTTACGGCCTTAACAGCCTGAAACTTTATCGGGGTACTACCAGTCATAAAAGAGAATTTAGTGCAGTAAATAGTATTTTAGTGCACGTTTTTGAAAAATCGTAAAACCACACCTAAACTGTTGAAAATGAAACGGATAGTATTGAGTATGTTACTCGTCTTCCTGGGTTCTTTAGCCATCAAGGCCCAAAAGAGTATCGTCATCGATATCAACTACATCATGGAAAACCTGGACGGCTATAAGAAAGCCCAGGAGCAACTGGACCAGATTTCGGCTACCTGGCGTCAGGAAATCGCTGAGAAACAAGACATGATCAAAGGCTTATACAATAAATATCAGGCCGATCAGGTATTGCTCAATGATGAGATGCGTCGTCAGCGTGAAGATGAAATCACGGCTCAGGAAAAAGCAGTGATGGAAATGCAACGCAGCAAATTTGGACCGGATGGTGAATTGTTTCAAAAACGCAAGGAATTGGTACAGCCCATTCAGGAAAAAGTCTACGCAGCTATTGAAGAATATGCTACCAGCCGGGACTATGACATCGTTTTTGATACGGCCGGTTCCATCATCTATGTGAATCCGACTTATGACAAGACGGAGGATATTCTCAAGAAAGTCCAATAGCAATAGCTAAGCTGGATATAGAAAAATTAATATTTTTGCACCGCTTTTGATAAAACTTAAATCTAAGATTCAGATGAAATCATTTACGCTTACTGCCATATTATCGCTTTTCTGTTTCATCTCGGCCGGAGTTGCGCAACAAAAAATTGCCTTCATCAATTCAGCCATGATCCTCTCCGAGATGCCGGAAGTAAAATCTGCCGATACTGAAATGGAGGCCATGCGTTCACAGTCTCAGAAAAAACTGGAGCAACGGGTCACTGCATGGCAAGCAAAAGTACAGGAACTGCAACGGAAATCTCAATCCGGTGAATTGTCCCCAAAACAACAATCCGACGAAGAGACCCGCCTCACCAACGAACAGCAGGAAATTTCCAAATTGGAGCAGGATATGACCGAAAGTTTGCAAAAGAAGCGTGATGAACTCCTGCAGCCGATCTATGACAAAGTCAACGAAGCCATTACCGCCATGGCGAAAGAAAAAGGCTGGGATATCGTCTTTGATGCATCTCCCGGGATCTTATACGTTAATGATGCCATCGATGCAACGGACATGGTTAAAACGAAACTGGGCTTGAAATAAACGGAACACCCGTTTTTTTAGAATATATTGCTGGCTTCCGGTCTATCCGGAGGCCTTTTTTATTTGAATCCTTTTGCCGATGGTGAGCTTACAGGATATCCTTTTACTGGGAGACCCGCGATTACGCCAGGTTTGTGCTCCGGTTGCCCGCGATGAACTTCCGGGATTACAGCCCTGGTTCGATCGGATGGACCAGTTGATTTTATTGTTTCGTAAAACCTATGGCCGGGGCCGGGCGATGGCTGCTCCCCAGGTTGGTTTGTTAAAACGCGTGGTTTGTATGCACATCGACCAACCACTGGTTCTGATCAATCCAACCTTTATGAATCTCAGCGGGGAAAAGTTTGAACTATGGGACGATTGCATGTCATTTCCCAATCTGTTGGTGCGTTTGAACCGGCATCAATCGGCGGTATTGCACTATTATGATTTGAATTGGCAAACGCATGAATGGGCACTGGATGGTGATTTGTCGGAGCTGTTACAACATGAACTGGATCATCTGGATGGCATTCTTTCACTTGATTATGCCCGGAATACCGATGACTTGAAATGGGTAGCAAATCCTTGAGTCAGGATTTTTATTCCTCTTCTGTTTGTCCGGATTCCATTTCGGAGGCTCCGTCTACTGGTTGGTTGTCCGCAATGACCGTAGCTCCCGCTGTAGTGGATCCTGCAAGTTGATGGGGTTTGGTCTTAAAGACTTCCCGGTGGAACAGGAGAATGCTGATGACTCCCACAGAAATGGAAGTATCGGCTAAATTGAACACCGGCCGGAAAAATTCCAAGCGATTGCCTCCAAAAAAGGGTACCCATTCGGGCCATACCGAACGGAACATCGGAAAATAGAGCATATCGACTACCCGGCCATAAAAGAAGGACGCATACCCACCTTCTTCCGGTAAAAAGGTTGCAACACCACCATGATAAGAGGATTCTGAAAACAGCATGCCATAAAAGGCACTGTCCAGAATGTTGCCGATGGCTCCCGCCAGGATCAGGGAAAAGCAGAACACCAGTCCGAACCGGGGATGATTGCCGATCAGCCAGCGAAGAATATAAATCAGGAAACCCACCGCGATGATGCGGAAAATGCCAAGGGCCAGTTTGCCGACATCCCCGCCGAACTCCAGACCAAATGCCATGCCCGGATTTTCCACAAAGTGGATCCGCGCCCAGTGAATGCCCAGGATGTTAAATTCTTCCCCGATGTACATATGGGTTTTTACCCAGAACTTGAAAACCTGGTCCAGGATCAGCACCCCGAGAACGGTGAGGATTACCCACCAAACGCGCTTATGAATGACGTTTTTAGAGATTTCCAATCGATTTGTTGTTAAGGTGCTATAAGGTTAATTGAAGGAATCAGTGGTTGCCACTTTTTTTAGCTTCGATGGATAGCGTTGCATGGGGCACTGCCCGCAACCGTTCTTTTGAGATCAATTTTCCTGTCTCCCGGCAAATGCCATACACTTTGTTCTTCACCCTGATTTTGGCATTTTCAAGATGTTGAATGTGTTTTTGCATCCGGCTGGCCAGGGTATTCAGGTGCTCCGTTTCCAGTGTCCCCAACCCATCGTCGAGGCCTTTAATTTTGGCATCCGGATTGTCTGCCATTTCTTCCAACTGAGCAAGATAAAACTTCAATTGCGAACGGGATTCTCGCAACTTTTCATCGATTAGTTGTTCAAATTCCTGAAGCTCTTCATCACTGTAGCGGGTCTTGATTTTTTCGTAAGCCATTTCCTTCAGTTTAAACAATGTCCTGACGAGTTTGCAAAAATAGGTTTTTTTTCAAAATGCCCGGATGATCTCGCGGGCAGGCTGCCCTTGATCCGGATTCATATTAACATTTATTGGCAAGTGTTTTGCTCCTCTCTCTTTGTAATCAATACAAGTACCAAGGCTATCGGACAACCAAAACCAATCTCAGAAAAACCGTTGGATCTTAGGATTCCGATTCTTCTTCTTCCGATAGCTTTGGCTTTTTAGCCAACGCATTGGCCCGGGAATCGTCGTAATCCTTACGGTTACGGGCAACATCCATGGCCAGGTATAACGCGGCACGGAAAGAGGATGGGTCTGCTGCATTGTTACCAGCCAGGTCGTAAGCCGTTCCATGTCCGGGAGACGTCCTTACGATGGGTAATCCTGCGGTGTAATTTACTCCGGTGGTAAATGCCAGTGTCTTAAAGGGAATCAATCCCTGGTCATGATACATCGCGAGGATGGCATCAAACTTTCGGTAGTTCAGGCTTCCGAAAAATCCATCGGCTGGATAGGGCCCCATCACCAAATGCCCATCATCTTTGAATCCATTAATGACGGGACTCAGAATTTCCTTTTCTTCATTTCCCATCAATCCATTGTCACTTGCATGAGGATTTAATCCCAACACTGAAATGGTTGGCTTTTCGATCCCGAAATCCCGGTGCAACGCCGTGATTAAAATGTTCAGTTTACTCTGCAGCAATTCCGGGGTGATCCGGTCTGCCACATCCCTCAGGGCAATGTGGTCGGTCACCACTCCTATCCGCAGAGAACCATCAACCATCAGCATGAGGTTTTCTTTTGTTTCAAAAGCCTGCGTCAGGTAATCGGTATGTCCTTTGAAGGGAAAATTGGCCAGTTGCATGGCCTGCTTATTGATCGGAGCCGTCACGAGGCCATCCAGGTACCCATCTTTAAGGTCACGAACTGCCGCATCCAGTGAAATGTAGGCGTACTTTCCTCCTTCCTCCGTGATTTGTCCTAAATTGATGTTGACGTTTTCATTCCAGCAATTGGCAATATTGATCTTTCCCTTTTGCAGCTTTTCTGCATTTCGAAAATTGACCATCTGCAAATCATGCCCTTTTAGAATATTTTTATGGTAGGAGACCACCTTGGAAGAAGCATAAATCACCGGGGTGCAATAATCCAGCAGACGGGCATTGGCCAGGGTCTTCAAAATGACCTCCAGTCCGATCCCGTTAATGTCGCCTGCGGTGATTCCAATTCGGGTAAGTTGCATAGGCTGGTCAATCGATTTAGGTGAAGAAATGTACCTTTGCGGCAGCGAAGATACCAAAATTTTGAGCACAGGGTGAAAGCCAAGAAATACCTGGGTCAGCATTTTCTACACCAGAAATCTACTGCTGAAAAAATCGTCAGATTGCTGTCGGATGTTCCCGAAGCGGACCAGATCTGGGAGATTGGTCCCGGTCATGGCGCGTTGACCACCCATCTGGTTTTGACGGCTTCCAAACCAATAACGCTGATTGAAACCGATCAGGAATTGATCCCGGAACTGGAATTGGCTTTTCCCCAATGCCGGATCATCCCGGCAGACTTTCTTCGCCTGAATCTGGACCAACTGGCCGGGAATCAAAGGGTGCAGATTATCGGAAATTTCCCCTACAATATTTCATCCCAAATTGTATTTCATATCCTGGACCACCATGAGATGGTCTGTGAGGTGGTCGGTATGTTTCAAAAAGAAATGGCTGATCGCATCGCATCGGGTCCCGGCACCAAATCTTATGGAATTTTGTCGGTCCTGACCCAGGCCTTTTATCGGGTCCGGCATTGTATGAACGTCTCGCCGGGACATTTTACACCTCCTCCAAAAGTACAATCTTCCGTCATTCGGTTGACCCACCGTGAAGACATTGATCCGGTCGCCCGTGAACCATTGTTTCGCACTTTGGTTAAATCTGCTTTCAATCAACGTCGTAAAATGTTGCGGAATTCATTGAAAGCCTATTATCCTGACGAAGTGTTACAGTCGGAATCCATTTTCACGAAAAGACCTGAACAATTAACTTTGCAAGAATTTTATTCTCTGACCGCTGCCTGCCTAAATTTTCGCCAATGAGCCTGGAAACAAACGTCATGTCCGCCCTGAAAAATGCAATGAAAGCCAAGGACCAGGGCGCTTTAAGAGCCTTGCGTGCAATCAAATCGGAAATTCTGCTTTTTCAAACCAGTGGTGCCGGAACCGAGCTGGATGAGGCTGCCGAAATCAAATTGCTGCAGAAAATGATCAAGCAACGGAAAGATTCGCTGGATATTTTTGAAAAAGAAAACCGTAGCGATCTGGCCGCCAAGGAATCCGAAGAAATCGCTGTGATCGAACAATTCCTGCCCAAACAAATGGGTGATGACGAACTTAAAAACGTCATCGAAAACATCATCCATTCCACGGGTGCCAGCTCAATTAAAGACATGGGTAAAGTGATGGGAATGGCTACCAAAACCGTCGCAGGTCAAGCTGAAGGCCAGCGTATTGCGGCCATGGTTAAATCATTACTCGGCAACTAATTCTTCCCAGGCGTCGATGAAGTCATCGTAGTCTTCAAAGGATTTGATTCCGGTGAGTTCTTCCTCACCACCATCAATCATTAAAGCCCAAAGGGAGTGGGTTCCGGCTTCATTCAGCCATTTGGTATCCGGATAATTTAACCACAGGATCACCGGAGAACCATATTGCTTGGATTGAACAAACTCATCCCAGTTGTCTTCGGAAACGATCCAGGCGGTGGGATCTTCGCTGGGTGCGGAAAGTAGCTTACTCCAGGATCGATAGGTGGTAACCGGCAAACTCCAACCCGTAGTGTTTGTCCAGATGGCTTTTGCAATCGAAGCCACCGCTGCATCAAGAGATTCCGGCTGATTGGTATGAATAATAATGTCCGGACCGGCAATCCACTCAACAATTGCCAGGACTTCTTTGGGATCCATCTTCTCAAGATCAAAGATCAATCCATCCAGACCCCGGGCAGCGAAGTACCGGGCGTCTGTTAAATTTGTAATTTGGTTTGCAATCAATTTCATGCCGGCCTATGGTTTCGGATTCATCCAATCCTCTCCATTATTATGAAATGGTGTACGAAGTAACCAAAAATATTCCATTTGGGAGAGTCTCCACGTATGGTGCCATTGCGGATTATCTGGCTTTGGGTTCAGCACGAATGGTCGGTTGGGCCCTGCACCAATGCGGCCATTTAGGACATGGAGTGCCCGCGCACCGGGTGGTTAATCGCAAGGGTGAATTATCCGGACGCATTCATTTTCATACCCCGACTTTAATGCAGGAATTGCTGGAGGCTGAAGGGGTTTCCATTGCCGAACACCGGGTTATTGACTTTCAGAAGTTGTTCTGGCATCCCCAGGAGTTGGATGAATCACCAGATTTTATGGATTGAGGGATTGAGGATCCATTTGCTCCACTTTTCATTAAAACCGTGGAGGTTCTGTGTTGGTTTGTTTTCTCCATCCACAAGGGGAAAGCCTTGATTAGCCCACTCGAAGATGCTCCCATAAAGATTCTTAACCTGGGAGTATCCCATTTTCATGAGTTTCTGGGCAATTTTTTCACTGCGATATCCTATGGAGCAATAGACGACAATCGGCCGATCCAGGTCAGTACCCCTGAGGACATCCGAATTCCAGCGATTGTATCCGATGTAGTGGGCGCCGGGAATGTGACTAACTGCATATTCTTCGGGTTCGCGGGCATCTAAAATCAAGACAGAGTCCTGGGGGGCCTGATGCAATTGATCGACTCCAATCACCGGCACTGAAAATTGCAGCCAATTGCGTACTTCCTGATCAAATGCTTTATCCTGACAGTGCATATCCACTTGATTTTGACTGTGGGAAGTACACATAATGGCCATCACCAAAATGAAAAAAATACCCCATTTTCTCATGAACCCAATTTGACCGGGCCGGAACCCATTTCATCATGCAAAACCCTCAGCGGGGATAAATGTTCAGCTTGATTCGTAATCCAGGCATGAACAGTTTGTTGATGCGCATACGGATACAAGATGTGCAGATTTGGCCCGGCATCCAGGGTAAAAAACACGGGAATACCACTTTCATCACGATAGTTACGTAAAGCGTCAATCCAGGCCAACGTCTCCGGTTTAAGGAGGGTAAAACCTGGTTTACTGCAAAGCATAAGACCATGCAATGTCAGGGCTTCGTATTCAGCCAGCTGCCCGAAAAGGTTCACATCTCCTTCTTTTAGGGCATGTAGTAATTCTTTTAAATTTTGCCTAGCCTGATCATAGCGCGACGTCGCAAATGGATGACCATTCATCAATTCGTGTCCGGCAGAACTGGAAACGGCTTTTGCTCCGGCATGGATGATAATAATGGAATCCTGATAACGTAGAAAATCCTCATGCAAAGCTGGTATGCCGACGGCAAACAAATCTGAACTTCCGGCCACCTCAGGAGTGCTGCCCCACAGCGCTCCTTGCGGGAAGACGGATCGACAGGCACTGCCAGAAGCCAATCGGCTGAGAAAGGACACCCGATTGCGAAATGCATCTTCATCGAAAGAGGCGCCCAGGACTTCCTGTTCCATGTCCACCAGACCAAGTACCAGCGCACTCATGGCGGAAGCCGAGGAGGCAATACCCGCCGAATGGGGAAATGAATTGTCGGTATGGATGTCCAAATCCCATTGTGATAAATGGGGAAGATAGGTAGAGATCTGTTTTAGGTAGGACCGGATGCGCTGTGCAAATGCCGGGTTTTCCTGGCCCGCAAAATGAAATTGTACCTGGCCACTTCCTGGACCATAGTTGATGGTCGTCTCCGTGAAAGCGTTGGAAAGAGTGAAACTCA
>JAGQXC010000213.1 GCA_020436785.1 Saprospiraceae bacterium
ATGATCATTCATGACAACAACATCGGTCCGGAACATGTAGTCCGTCAACTGGAAGATCTGAAAATACCCATGAAAGTCTTCGAGACCTCGGCCACGGATATTCCAACCACCAAAACGTTGATAGTGGAAATGGGGCAATATTTCAACAAGCAAGAACGAGCCCGGGAATTGTGTGACCAATTGGACAAAGACATGGAAACGGCGCTGGCGTCGGTGCGCACCGATGTACCGCGTCCTAAGATACTGGTGATCCATTTCGGTCAGGCGTCCAATATCTACCTGGTCATCACGGGCAATAGTACTGCAGCAAAAATCATCGATTGGGCTGGAGGGGACATGGCAGTTACCGGGGACCGGGGTATGAAGCAATTGTCGGCGGAAGTCGTAGCTGCATCCGATCCGGATATCATTTTCCTTACAGATTTCGGTTACGACCGGTTGGGCGCACGGGAAAAGATTATGGAATTACCGGGTGTGGCCGGAACCACCGCCGCCAAAAATGGCCGTATTTACCGGGTTGAAGAACACGACCTGGTCTACCTGGGACCACGGACCGGACAAATTGTTCAGACTATGCAAAAGCTAATTCAGGATGACGGCGTGGAATAACCGGACGCGGCTTATCTACCTGGTGTTGGTTCTGTTGGTGGTCGTAATGGCCCTAGTATCCGCCCGGTACGGAGCCGTTCGCCTGGAGATTTCCGACATAACCGCCTCCATCTCTAAAACGTTGGGTGGAAATGGCGAAATGACCTTGAGTGAGCGGATCTTTATGGATATCCGTTTGCCCCGGGTGTTGCTTTGTATACTGGTAGGAGCCAGCCTGGCTGTTGGCGGCACCTTATTACAGGCTTTGTTCCGCAATCCCATAGTAGAACCCGGCCTGGTGGGAACGTCCAGTGGAGCGGCGTTGGGGGCCGCATTGTATTTTACGTTGGGCGCAAAATTCCAGATCAATGCGGGTGAATGGACGCTTCCCATTGCCGCTTGCCTGGGCGGTGTCCTCGCCACCTGGCTCGTACTCGCATTGTCTCAATCAAGGGATACTGGAAAAAGCTCCATTGTCACCATTCTTTTGACCGGTATAGCGATCAATGCCTTGTGCATCAGCGGGGTGGGATTCATGTCCTACATTGCCCGGGACCCCCAGGCCCGGTCAATTACGTTCTGGGGGTTAGGCACATTGAGCGGATCCAATTGGCACGCTGTAGCCATTGTAGGCATCAGTACGATCCTCACGGTCCTTGCTGCCATGCGCTATGCCAAGCAATTAAATGCACTAATGATCGGGGAAGGCGAAGCGATGTTCTTAGGGGTCAATATCCGGCGATTGAAATTGCACGTCCTAACCATCAATGTGATTATGGTCGCCGTGGCAACGGCTTTTGTCGGAGTGATCAGCTTTGTGGGTCTGATTGTGCCTCATTTACTGCGCATGCTGCACGGCTCGGACAACCGCTATTTGATTACCGCCAGTGTATTATTGGGGGCCTTATTGCTTCTTGCTGCAGATTTTATCGCGCGGATGGCGGTGCCCCCGGCTGAACTGCCCATCGGAATTGTCACATCGGTGGTGGGCGTGCCCATTTTTATCTTTTTGCTGCGTAAAAACAAATACCTGTTTTGATGATTACTGTACAAGGCATCAGTTACCGTGCCGGCCACCGCTTCCTGGTTCAAAGGATTGATGCCGCATTTACGGAAGGTCAAATCCATCTGATCATAGGCCCCAATGGAGCCGGCAAGTCAACCTTGATCAAACTCATTGCCGGACAACTTTCACCGCTTGAGGGCACCATCCATTATGGCAACGACCCACTAAAGCAGCTTACGGTCACTCATCTGGCAAAAATTCGGGCCGTGTTATCCCAAAATGTAGATCTGGCTTTTCCCATGCAGGTCGCTGAAGTAGTCATGCTGGGACGTTATCCCCATTTTTCATTGCGACCAACCAGACTAGATGAAGAAGCTTGCCATCAGGCGATGCAACGCTATGACGTGCTGGAAATGGCCGACCGTGACTACATGACCCTCAGTGGAGGCGAAAAACAGCGGGTCCATTTTGCACGGGTCACCGCCCAGTTATGGGATCCCCAACCGGAGCAGGTACGTTATCTTTTATTGGACGAACCGCTGAATTCCCTGGACATTTATTACCAGTATGATTTCATGGATAAAGTGCGGTTACTGTGCGATGAACAAAAACTGGTCGTAGTAGGAGTAATTCACGACCTGAACCTGGCAGCTAAATATGCCGATCAACTGGTGCTGCTGCATGAAGGTAAAATCCTGGCTTCCGGCTCGCCGCCTGAAGTGTTGACACCTGCAACCATACACCAGGCTTACCGAATGCAGGTCAATACCCAGCTTGAAGGAAATAAGGTGCGGGTCCTTTTTTAAGGCCGTAATTCCATTCGAACCCCACAGCATCATCCCTAATAAGTTCTAATGGATTATTGCTGATCCCAAATTACCGAAATTCACTATCTTCTGACTTTTATGTTTTTTTTCGATCCGCGAAGCGATTTAAAATCAGAATGAATCCGGCATGGACCTATACCATCAAAAAAGCACAAGTTACCCCCAAAAATTAGTCATCCATCTGATCGAAATTGGATTTCTAATGGCTTCTTACTCGATATTATTTGGCTCGATGGGTCATTGGCTATCCGGGGTATTTAATTTTCAAATTGCCACCGGATTCCCAGCTCGTCGCTGGATCATTTTTACATTTAATATCATTACATTTTTACGCATTGCCTATACCATGTTTTTCCTGATCAAACGACGTATTCCCTGGGAAGAATCGATCGGTGTCCCTATGGCCTTTGCGGTCTATTACATCGGTTTTGCCATTTTGAGCTTGTCTACTGCCTCTCCCATCAATGGATTCACTTATTGTGGAATTGTACTCTTTCTCACCGGGTGTATCCTGAACAGTGGTGGAGAATTTTTGCGTGCTCAATGGAAAAAGAAGCCTGAAAATCAGGGGAAAATATATACCAGGGGATTCTTCGGGTTATCCAGACATATTAATTATTTCGGGGACATCCTGTGGGTGGCGGGTTACGCATTGGTTACCGGCAATCCTTATTCCGCTTTCATTCCTTTCCTGCTGTTTTGTTTTTTCGCCTTTTACAATGCCCCAAAGCTGGATCATTACCTGGCAGAGAAGTATGGTCAGGGATACACCGAATATGCGCAAAATACCAGGATGCTTATTCCGTTTGTGTATTGACTCTACGAATGGAATCGTGACTTTACACCTGAATCCCACTCTTTTCAAAAAGATTTATCTTAAAATATCCCTTAAATGTCTGTTCGATATCCAGGACGTATGATCAATACACCTGCCCTGTTGCTTTTTTTATCATTCATATTTACCGCCGGCTGTCAAAACAACCAGCAGATTACCAGCCTCCAAATACAATTGGACAGCCTGAGAAATCAGTTGAACCATAGCTACAAGCCGGGCTTTGGTGAATTTATGAGCGCCATTCAGGCTCATCATGTCAAATTATGGTTTGCCGGAAAAAATGAAAATTGGGAATTGGCTGATTTTGAAGTGAAGGAAATCAAGGAATTGTTTGATGATATCCGGACGTTTGAAACCGACCGGTTGGAGACCGAGTCCACCACCATCATTGATGCGCCACTGGATAGCGTTCAAGTTGCCATCACGCAGAAAAATTTACCGGAATTTGCGCACTATTTTTCCTTGTTGACAACTACCTGTAATACGTGTCACCAATCGGTTGATTATGGCTTTAATGTAGTCACCATACCCGCTTTTCAGCCCTTCGCCAATCAGGAATTCAATCCAAATCACTGAATAGAAATATCGTTGCATTTCTAAGAGCCAATAAATAATCCAATTTCTTTTTTTCCTTATTAATAAAATGCCGGCAATCCATTTGGATTACCGGCAATTCGCTGATTAACACCGTCCAGTCTGTGTCACCAGCAATAGTTGGATCAATATCCAGGATTTTGTGCCATGTTTTCGTTCGCATCCAGCTCCGCCTGCGGGATGGGTGCCACAAACCGGTTATCGGGATAATCAACTTCACAGACCAGGTTGGTGCAGTCACTGCGCACTAAATTTTCCTTGTGCCGCATCAGTTCCC
>JAGQXC010000214.1 GCA_020436785.1 Saprospiraceae bacterium
AGATTTTCATTTTGCCAATGAATTGCTGAACCGGGACATCAACGACCACAATGAAACCGAGGTGAATGCCAGGGCGTTGGTCACGGCCATGCATTTGTACGATCTGACCGGCGATCCTTCCTACCTGGATTGGGGGATTCGCTATGCCCGTGTGGTTATGGATGCGCAGCAAATTCAGCGTAAAACGGAATGGAATTTACCCCTGCATGGATTCTTCTATGAATCAAGATCTAAGCGGCGGATCATGGAATCCTTTCACCGGTGTGATGATCAAATGCTGATCCAGGGACTAGCCATGCTGATCCGGGCTTATCCAGATCACCCGGAAGCGGTGAAATGGAAAGAGTCATGCGTTGCGTATGCCGATTACCTTAAAGAAATTTCGGACGCCATTGCACCTTATGGCATCCTTCCGGCCGCCGTTTATCAATTGAACAATGCCGAATTTGCAGGCATATACCACGAAGGAGACCAGGTAGGCATGCCTTCGATGGAAGAATACAATGCGCAGGTCAAACAAGGCATCCCTTTAGGCAATGATTTTTATTTGCGACGGTTTCCGGTGGCCTATCAATTCCGGGGATTTCATGCCATTTTGATCGCAAAAGCAAAGGCGGCATTCCTGTTGGCTGAATTGCTTCAAGATCATTCGCTATCGGAAATTGCTACCCGTCAATTGGAATACATCATTGGTTATAATCCGTTCGCTATGAGTACAATTTATGGAGAGGGTTACGATTATCCACCCCTTTACGGTGCCTATGCCGGTGATGTGGTCGGAGCCGTACCCGTGGGAATTGAGACTTTTGAAAATGATGACGAACCGTATATGCCGATGCAGGTCAATGCAACATACAAGGAGATCTGGACCCATACGACGGCGGGAGTTATCTGGTTATTATCGAAAATATTCAAGGAATAACAGGGCAATGGAAATCTCTGTCGATGAAGCACGTGGTTTTAACCTGGCTTGTCAGTACCTGATGCGCGGTCACGGCTTGCGTTCCACATCAGGGACCTTGCAAGCCATCGAACAATTGGGATATGTCCAATTGGATACCATTTCGGTGGTGCAACGCGCACATCACCATGTTTTATGGTCGCGGATCGGTAGCTACCAACCAGTGCACCTGCAAAAACTGGAACAGGACCGCCAGATCTTTGAATATTGGGCGCATGCCGCCGCCTATCTTCCCATTTCGGATTATCGCTTTACATTAATACATAAACACGAGATCGAAAAAGGGCCGGGCCACTGGTACCGCAAGGAGAAGGAAGCCATGCGTTATTTATTGGAGCGCATTCGCCAGGAAGGTCCGTTGCGATCACGCGACGTGGAAAAATGGGAAGAAAAATCCGGACCCGTGGCCGCGCGCAGTGGTAAAACGGCCATTCCGGAGAAAGAAATGGACAAATCCTGGGCTGGGGATCCCATTAAAAGAGCCTTCCGTCAGTTGTTCATGGAGGGCAAGATCATGGTTGCCGGACGGGAAGGGTTCCAAAAAGTTTATGACCTCACTGAAAGGGTGTTGCCTGCATCGGTGGATACACGCATGCCCAGCCGAAGTGAATACCTGCATCATCTGATCCACCGGCATATCCGTGCACATGGGCTGGTACAGGCTAAACAAATCACTTATCTCCGGCCCGCGAGTGTGGCGGAAGTAGACCGGGAAATCAAGAATGAAATTAAAGACGGACGATTATTGCCGGTGACCGTCCGGGAATTACCTGGCGAGTCCTTTTACACCGATCCGGATCACTGGGCCCATTTCACACAACTCAATGAACAGGCCAAATCGGTCTTGTTATCTCCCTTTGACAACCTGATCATCCAGCGCGATCGCACCGAGAAATTGTTCGATTTTAAATACACGCTGGAATGTTATGTCCCCGCGTCCAAGCGGCAATTTGGTTATTTTAGCCTCCCTTTGTTGAGTGGAACGCGGTTTATTGCACAACTGGACATCAAAGCAGAACGCAATCTGCGTCAGATGGTAGTTCGTAACCTGGCCTGGGAGTCCCGGATCCGCAGACCAGCAACTCATTTTAGCACCCTGGACCGGGTAGTTCGCAATTTCGCCCGGTTTAATGAATGTGATCGTGTGGTATGGAATGCGGATTTGCACATTCCACCTGAAATTGGTAATCCGTAGGTTTCGTTTATCCGTTTAACACCTTCAGCACCTTCTCGGGTGTAAAAGGCATATGATTCAGTGTTTTACCGGTAAGTGCTAAAAATGCATTGGCCACGGCACCGCCGACGACCGGCAAACTGGCTTCTCCGACGCCCTCCGGTTTTTCATCGGAAGGGATCAACCGGACCTCAAGGACTTCCGGAGTATCTTCCATACGGAGTAAAGGATAATCATCAAAATTATTCTGTTGAACTTCGCCGCCAGTGAGCGTGATGCTTTCGTACAGCACGCTGCTCAGGCCTTGCAGGAATCCGCCTTCCAGCTGAGCGATGGCATTATCCGGTTGTACGATGACACCGGCATCCATCGCCATCCAACATTTGTGTACCGTGATTTTTCCGGTATCGTGGTTCACCGAGATTTCCACGACCGCTGCCGTCCGGGCACCGCTCCTTTCCGCGAAGGCGATTCCTTTCGCTCTTCCACTGGCAACCGGTTGATCCCAGCCAGCCATTTGCGCAGCTGTTTCCACGACGCGATGTGCACGCTGATCCTGCTGCATGTGTTTAAGCCGGAAGGCGACCGGATCAACCTTAAGTTTGAAGGCGGTTTCATCCAGGATCGCTTCAATGGCATATTTGTTGGGGCCATGGCCAACAGAACGCCAGTGCTTGGTGCGCACCTGGTGGTCGATACTTTGCAACGTAATGTACTGGTTGGCGAAATCATAATATTCGACACCGGTACCGGAAGCGAGCAATCCGTCACCGGTGCCCACGACGTGATGTTCCCACCCCTGGATCATTCCATCCGCACCGACTGCCACCCGCAATTTTTGCAGACTGATCGGCCGGTAGGCGCCGTACTGCAGATCGTCTTCACGTGCCCAGATCAGCTTAACCGGACGCATTACCGCTTTAGCCAGCAAGGTTGCTTCCTCCACATAATCGGTCATGGACCGTCGGCCAAATCCACCTCCCAGATAACAGGGATGATAATCGACATCCTCGAAGCGAATACCAAGGGTTTTAGCCACCTGTTGCCGCGCGCTGTCATGTGCCTGGGATCCCACCCAGGCTTCTGCCGATTTGCCATCCGGCGCCACGGCAACGACCGCATTGAGTGGCTCCATCTGCGCGTGATAAACAAAATCATTGAGATAGGTCGCTTCAACGATCAGAGCTGCCTGTGTTTTGGCAGCCTGAACATCTCCTTTTTGTTCCAATGCCTTTCCTTTATCCGGGGTCTCCGCCAGTTGGGCATAATACTTATAAGCCAGCTCACTGTCGTAGCCGGAAGCAGAATCCTGGGTATTCCAGTTGATTTTTAAGTATCCTCTTGTAGAAAAGGCGGCATCCAGGCTATCCGCAACGATACCAATGCCGTGATTGAGGGTAACCACATCCACTACTCCGGGACGGGCGAGAATCTCTTTCTTGTTGGTTAACGTTGGTTTGGCACCATGCACCCGGCCGCGTTCGATGATGGCATAGACCATCCCGGGAACATGAATGTCCATGGCATAGGTGGCCGAGCCGTCCGATTTTGCAGCAACGTCGGCCCGGGGCACGCTTTTACCAATTAACCGAAACGTCGCGGGATCTTTTAATGGTTGTTCGGGAATGCCGGATGGCGCCGTGATGCCTGCGGCAGCCAGATCTGCAAAGGAGATGGTTTTCCCGGTGGATAATTGTCTTACCTGGCTGGGTGACGTGTCCGTATTCTCCACGGTGGTATTCCATTGATTGGCAGCATTCCAGCGCAGCACCCAACGGGCCTGAGCCCCGGCTTGCCGCAATGCGGAATAATAACCCCTTACCGTCCTGGAACCAACGGTGATCATCGGGCCACCCAATTTTCCTCCCCATTGCAATCCATAGGTATCGGGTTCGATGGGAGACGGTTCAATGTGAACGTCATCCCAGTTGGCGTCCATTTCTTCG
>JAGQXC010000215.1 GCA_020436785.1 Saprospiraceae bacterium
ACCAATGATGGCGACCTGGCGCTTAAATTATCCCATCCCCGTCACCGGGTGAAAAAAATTTATCACGTGGTGCTCGACCGGGCGCTGCGTAAGCCCGATATGGAAAAAATTGCCGCCGGGCTGCAACTCGAAGATGGTCTCGCCGAAGTGGACAGCATCGATTTCGTGGAGAACCAGCCAAAAAATGAAGTAGGCATCACCATTCATATTGGAAAGAATCGCATCGTCCGCCGCATTTTTGAACACCTGGGCTATCAGGTGGAGAAACTCGACCGGGTTTATTACGCCGGACTCACCAAAAAGGACCTGCCCCGTGGCTTTATCCGCCACCTGACCAAACAGGAAGTGATCATGCTGAAGCATTTTATATAATAAGAGGTGACAGAGGTAACAAAAGTGGAAGTGGCCCATTACCCCCCCAAAAAAATGCCCCCCGGACAATCCGGGAGGCGGTATGGTTCACTTTAGTGTCTGATTAGCCGATGGCGATGGTACGCTTCTCCGGTTTAACTTCCTCCTTTTTGGGAATCTCAACCAGCAGGATACCATTTTCATAAACGGCTTTGATGTTTTCGGAATCGGTGTTTTCCGGGAGATGGAAGCTGCGCTCAAAAGTAGCCGCATAAAACTCCCGCCGGCGATAGCCCTTGTTTTCCTCGTTCATTTCATCTTTCTTAGCTGCTTTGACGGTCAGCCGTTGCTCATCCAGAGCGATTTCAAAATCATCTTTCTGATACCCGGGCACGGCCAGTTCCAAATGGAACGCTTGTTCAGTCTCTTTCACGTTAACTGCCGGTTTGAATCCGTTGGGTGAATTTTTAAACCAGTCGTTCAGATCGCGGCCGAAGAATTCATCAACCAGGCCCTGGAAAGCTTTACCGGGAAGAATTGGATTATATCTTACGATTGTCATGGTAATAAATTTTTTAGTTTACTAGCAAATGTTGTTACACTTGCTGACGATCAAAAGGTATTCCATTGCCTGAAAGGCGTCATTTTGACCCTAGTATTTTCATTGTTAATGCCATTTTGGCAAATATTAGCAATTTGATCCGCCATTATGTCAGTCCATATGGATTAACCAGCCAGAACCTCCCCCTTTTAAAGGTCTTTCAGAAGCTGATTCCAGCCAAAGAATTCATTAGACCAAGTCTGTAAACCTGGCATGGAACCATTTGGAGGTTATTCTGTTATTTTGTGTACAAATTGCGCTAACGAATGGAAACCAAAGTCAAGAGCCCCATCTTAATCTATACCGAGCAGACCCCAAATCCGGAATCGTTGAAATTTGTGACCAACCGGATGCTTTATAAAGGCACAGCTGATTTTCGTGAATACGAATTGGCTGAAAAGTGGTCTCCGCTGGCTAAATCACTATTTGGTTTTCCCTACGTCAAAGGCGTGTACATCTCCAACAACTTTGTAACGGTCACCAAGGAGTTTGGCTTTACCTGGGAAGACATCATGCTAAAGCTGAAGGAATACATCAAAGATTGGGTCGACCAAAACAAGGAAATGGTCAGTGACGGATTTGCCGAAGCCATGGAAGCTGTGGAGCGCGAACGAGGAGCGTCGTATACCTACAGTGAGGACGATGCTGCCGTCGTGCAAAAAGTTCGTGACCTGATCGATACCTATGTCAAACCTGGTGTCGAAATGGATGGCGGTAATATTGAATTTACCAAATTCGATCAAGGAACCGTTTACGTCGTCCTGCAGGGCTCTTGCAGCGGATGTCCTTCCTCTACAGTCACTTTAAAAGCCGGGATCGAAGGCATGTTAAAACGGATGATCCCGGAAGTCAAGGAAGTCGTGGCTGAAATGGGATAAGCGGGAGCTTTGATTCCAGCCATTTCCTTTTGACCTGTCAAATCCGAAAGCATCTAATCCAACATTAATCGTCGACCTCCACCCGCATTTTCCGATAAAGAACCTTATTTTTCCGGTATGGATTTACAACAAATCACCAGCCGGGTTGCTGCCATCGTGGAAGATACCGGAATTTTTATCCGTTCCCAGGTGCAGCAAGTGCGCGCTGCCGATGTGGAGACCAAATCGCTCAATAGCCTGGTTACCTACGTCGATAAAGAGGCAGAGACGCAACTCATTGAACGATTGAGTCAATTGTTGCCCGAGGCCGGATTTTATACCGAAGAAGAAATCACTGCCCGTGATGCCCGGGAATGGACCTGGGTGATTGACCCTCTGGATGGAACCACTAATTTTATTCACGGCTTACCTTTCTTCAGCATTAGCGTTGCCTTACAGCATCAGAATGAATATGTTTCGGGCGTAATCCTTGAGGTCACCCGCCGCGAATTATTCACTGCCTGGCAGGATGGCGGAGCTTATTTAAATGGACAACGTCTGCACGTGAGTAAAACGAGTAAACTGGCTGATGCGCTTGTCGCCACCGGGTTCCCCTACTACGAATTCACTCAACTGGAGACCTACTTGGAAACCATGGCCTACTTCATGAAAAATACCCGGGGAATCCGCCGGCTGGGGTCGGCCGCCATTGACCTTGCCTATGTGGCAGCCGGGCGCTTCGATGCATTTTATGAGTACAGTTTACATCCCTGGGATGTTGCCGCCGGAATTGTCCTGGTGCAGGAAGCAGGCGGTATCATGCAGGACTTCCATGATTCCAATTTATACCTGAGCGGTGAAGAAGTTCTGGCGTCAAATGCCGCATTGGCTTTGCGGATGGCCAATATTCTGAAACAAAATTTTGAATGATCATCCGTTGTGCCTCGTCACTCATCGTTAAAAAATTCCTCCATGTTTCACCACCAATTCACTTACCACACCTTCATCTTCATCTTGTTGGCGCCACTTGTCCTCTGGGGACAGGGGATGCAGAATGCCACCGATTCGCCGGATGGAAACCATCAGGCTTACACACAGGATGGAAACTTATATGTACAGGAAAAATCCAGTGGAACCGTTACTCAGCTAACCCATGATACCGATCCTTTGGTTTACAACGGTTATGCATCCTGGGTCTATTATGAAGAAATTCTGGGAAGAGGTTCCCGTTATCGCGCATTCTACTGGTCACCGGACAGCAAACGCATTGCCTTTTTGCGATTTGATGACAATCCGGTTCCTGAGTTTATCATTTTTCACTCGGAAGGTCAGCATGGCCGGAATGAATACACCCGGTATCCTAAAGCCGGAGACCCTAATCCGGCCGTTCAGCTGGGCATCGCCGACCTGGAAAAGAATAAAATCATTTGGGTTGACGAGGACCATGAAAAGGATCAATACACCGCCTGGTGCATCTGGGATCCACGTGGAAAAGGGTTGTATTTTCAAGAGCTTAACCGGGGTCAGGATACATTGCGGTTGTATAGAGCGGATCCGGAAGATGGCCACAAGGAACTCGTTTATCAGGAGACCAGCCCGGCCTGGGTGGAATTTTACGAGAACATCTATTTTCTCCCTGACAATCAGGGCTTTTTGCTCAATAGCGAACGCTCCGGATGGTCAAACATTTACTGGCATCAACCGGATGGAACCATCGTGAATTTGACTCCAGGAGATCGTCCCACAACCGGGGTAGATTATGTAGACCCGGAAGGCAATGTCTATTTCGGTTATTCTGAAGGCATCAACCGTTATTTCGGACGCACCAACCTGCACCGGCCCGGAATAGAACCCCTGGTGAAAGGTGAAGGCACGCATTATGTGCGCATCAATGAAGAAGAAGGCACCTTCTCGGATCGCTATTCCGACTGGAGCCATCCCTGGACAAACCGGACCTACCAACTGGATGGAACGCCTGCCGAAGATATGCCGGAAGCCGCTGCGGACGCCAACGCAACGGCCGGTATCCGGGTAGAGTTGCGTGAAATAAACGTTGATGGTTTTGACCTTCCGGTGAAATTGGTCTTTCCACCGAACTTCAATCCGTATAAAAAATATCCGGTCCTTTTTAACGTGTACGGCGGACCGCGCAGTCAATCCGTGCGTAATTTTTATCAGGATTATTCCAGTGACGACCAACTGGCAAAAGGAGTTATCAAAGTCATTTTTGATCACCGGGGAAGCGGCTTATTCGGTCGTAAAGGTCTGGACCAAATGCACCGGAACCTGGGTAAATGGGAGATCCACGATTTACTAGCAATCGTCAAGGAACTGGAAAAGGAATCCTACATCGATTCGACCCGGATCGGTATTCAGGGTGGCAGCTATGGGGGCTATTACACTGCCCTGGCACTCACCGCCGGCGCCCCTTACATCACTCACGGCATTGCCAGTTTTCCGGTCACTGATTGGCGATTGTATGATAACATCTACACCGAGCGCTATATGGATTCGCCCCAGGAGAATCCAGACGGCTACGATGCCGGCTCGGTGATGACCTATGCCGATCGTCTGGAAGGGAAATTACTCCTCATTCACGGTACCGTGGACGACAATGTCCACGTACAAAATACCCTGCAACTGGTCGACAAACTGGAAGACCTGGACAAGCCGTTTGAGATGATGCTCTACCCGGGCGAGCGCCACGGCTGGGGCGGGCCGAAGCGAAAACACTCTCAGGAACTGAGCGAGCGTTTTTGGAGCGAATTTTTGGGGGCAAGATAATTAAGACCTAATCTTCATTATAAGCAGACCAGAGGGTTACCGGATGGCAATCTGAACCTCGCAACCGCTGACGATCCGGTGATTGGCCCTATCCGTCCGGATGGAACATGCCTGATCAGCCCATATTCAAAAAACAAATTAATTTGTACCTGGACAGCATCGATCCGGTCTGGTATCAGATTTTAACCATACGTTTAACGCGCAAACCAGTAGGGCAATGCTCCGATGATTATTCTTAACGCTTCTTACCCAGCTGTTGATGAAGTTTTTCCATCTGTTCTTGTAGGAGGTGCATTTTATCTTCGAACTTAATCTCCAGTTCCTTTTGCAAGTGCTCCATTTGCT
>JAGQXC010000216.1 GCA_020436785.1 Saprospiraceae bacterium
GCACGGAAACCTTCTACATTCCGGTAGAAGTACAGAAAGACACGGCCGAAGAGTTTGCCCAAATCGAGAAAGACCTGGCTCATGCCCGGAATTTTGTCAAGGGCATCGAGTCCAAACTCAGCAATGAGCGGTTTATGGCCAATGCTCCGGAAGCTGTCATCGCGAATGAAAAGAAGAAACTGGCAGATGGCAAGGCAAGGATGCAGATGCTGGAAGAAGCGCTGAAGAATTTCTGACAAACCGCCGAAATGCGGATTGTCAGCCCGGACCCATGTTCTTTTTTGCAAATTCTGAATAACTTTTTCGATCCGGCGTTTTCTGGTTTCGTCCGACTTTGCCTCTTCAATATTGAAAACAATTGCCTTTTGTTTACTGGGAGCTAACTTGTCGAAGGCTGATTGAAGGAATTGATTTTGGTCCAATCTTACTTTTAAATCAGCCGGAAGGTCCACCTCACGTTTTTCCAAATCCAGGGCGATACCAATTTCCAGCTCTTCTCCACCCTGCACTCCGGCATTCTTCCGGTTGGCAGCACTCAGCGAGATCAGGTACATGTCTTTCATCTTACCTACCGCCCCGCGATACGTGTAACCATTGAAGGTCACTTTAACCAATGGCCGTTTTCCACCTCCCAATTCATTCAAAACTTCTTCGGTGACCAGAATGCCGGTATTGTTGCCAAATTGAAGAATTTTAGTTTTGACCTGCATGCAATGATTTTTGAAGTGACCGTTCGTTTTACAGTAACAAGGATAGGATTAAACCTGCTAACAACAGGTGGTATAATGCGAAAAATTACACGGTAATTCCCGCCAATTTGGATGAATACAAAACTACGGCATCGAAATTTCAACCTAACTGACTGGAAACCATGGTGTTCACAAGTGTTAAATGGGCTACAGCACTCAATATCAGCTTTATGCAGCCGTTAAATTTCAAAAGACTAGACCATGTGTATCCGGTGCATTGCAATTGTTCTGTTTTCCCTGGGCAGTCTCCAATTATCATCCCAGGATACCGTTAACCATAAACAACTCAACGTATTTCTGCCCTTTCAATACAACGACCGGGTGTACCAGGAAGAGGAAATCATTTACCGCCTGGGCGGATTCAAGGTCATCTTACCAACGCTCAATTATGCCTGGGAAAAAAAAGGCATCATCCAGGAATTTGGGTTGCACCTGTTAAGAGTTGATCACCGCATATTCTTTACCGACCCACCCAGGGAAATGCCCCAAGCCCTGGGTGAAACCAGGGAAGCCCTCCTCGGGGCCGATGGCTATTATTCCTTTAATATAATCCTCTATCCGGACCCGCATCTGCAACCGGTGATCGGCATTGCTACGCAACCGTATTTCCACCAACGATGGCGGGAACCGGTCAAGGATTATGGCATTTATGCGAACCAAACCGTATTGGGAAACACCTTATGGCTGATTCCACGATTACAATTCAACCGGGAAAATCAGGTTTTTTTCGAGATCACCATCCCGGTGGCTTTACTTGACACCTACTGGATCGGATACAAAGATCTAAGCAACCAACAATCGAACAGGCTCACCTTTTATTCCCTCACCAGACCTCCTTTGTGGCGCGTTCAGTTGGGCGTGGGCTACCACTTACGGCAGGAACATAAGAAAAACCGTTAATCCGATATTGATTGGACTAGAAATTTTAAAAATCTTAATCATGAAAAAGCTTTTCCTCTTAAGTATCTTAATTTGTTTTTTCCTACCTGGTATGGCCCAATCAAATAGGTACCTTAAGGCAAGCGCTTGCGGACTTATTGAAGCACATGAGATTAATATTCCCAACCACTTGGAACAGTCCATTACATTTTATTTGATGCCTCTAAACTTGGGATCCTTAACTGTGGTGAGGAACACTGTGCATGAATTGGAAATCGTCAGCATGCAAATTCAAAAGGACAAGCAATATAAGCTAATAGCTCCAAATACTGATCAGGCAGAAAGTATTGATTCCTATAAAAAATTCTCCATGGGTATGCGTTTACAATATGCATTGAGTCACTTGTTTTTACCAGGAAGTAAAATTCGACCTGCAGTTGGTGTTGGAGTACAACCCTATGCACGTTACACCTCTACCCAACCATTGTCATCCCTCGGCTTTCCAGTCCGAAATGTTCTACTTGGAACCTCGGTGGTCTTTATCCCTCGAATGATCATAATTCGGGGCGAGCGGTGGTTAATCGATGTTAATGTACCGATGGGTATTCTCGATTTATTTTGGCAACGTAAAGTCATCCAGAATCCTATTCTTTCAGCCCAAAATCAATCAAATATTGCAGTGAAATCCACCTGGCTCCCGGATCTACTTCAGGTAAGTGCAGGGGTAGCTTACCGGCTTTAAGTGTTTTCGATAAAACTCATCAAAGTTAATCAGTCCATCCAAAAGCAATTCTACCTTGTAAGGAAACAAAGAAACGATTCATATTAGCCAGAACTATGTTATCTAAGAACCTGGAAATGTTTAAATAACGAAACACAAAATCAAAATTTGTAATTATTTTTAAAAAACCGGATACTACAGCCATTGGACTTGCCGTTATAAATGCAACCTACCAAGATGCACACCCCCCGTAAAGGTGCGGAGTGTGTTCCCATTTTGATCTATTAGTTGTGAAAGAGTTATTTGAAGCGGGTTTGCTATCGCGAGCAGGCTTGCTAAATGTCCATATGCTTATTTCCGGCCAAATGGAGGGCCATTGCCGGTCATTGATATCGGGAGGATGTTAGATCAGTGACCTGGTATTTGGCCCACCTTCGACTTTCCTATTCTTTACCATA
>JAGQXC010000217.1 GCA_020436785.1 Saprospiraceae bacterium
CTTTGAGCGCAGATAGGATTTCCGTCAATCGTAATAAGACCACCGGAGAGGATTGCTGGCCGATTGCCTGGATGATCCCTTCCAAAACCTGTGGTTGTTCAACATGTTCCGCCAATTTTTCCAGGGCCAACAGCCGGACATTGTCATTGGGGTCGTGGTTCAGGGTGACCAGCAGGTTCTCGATAACCGATTGATCAACATCGCGCATGTTTCCGATCATATTGATGGCCTGAATACGCTTACCCGCCAATGGTTGATCAAGCAAGGTCAATACCAAGGATTCCTTCAAATCCTGAACTTCTCCGGATAGTTCATTTAACTGATTGTCATGCATTTTGGGATAACTTAACATCGAGCCGGCCATCCAACCGATGATAAACAATACAATGCATGCCGCAACCGACCACCTGATTATTTGCCGGTACTTTGGTTTTACCCCACTTGCTACTGCGACGTTTTCGCTCAGCATGTCGTAAAACCGGCGATCCATTGCAGGAGACGGATCCGGGACTGGAGCATCGCTCCAGATCCGATCCATTTCTTCCATTTCCTCGTTACTTAATTGATCGGAATTCATATTTAAACCTTTTCAATTTTCTGATAAATTGCTTTTAATTCAGCCATCGCCCGGTGAACCCTGACACGGATGGCTCCTTCCGTCGTCTCCAGCATCTCGGCGATGTCGGCATACCGTAGTCCTTTGATTTTGGCCAGGGATAATAGTTGACGGTCCTCTTCACGCAACTGTTGCAAGGCTCGGTCCAGTAAGGTCACTTTTTCCTTTGCTTCGAGTTTATCCTGTGCGTTAGAATCAGGATCTGAACGATCCGTGATGGTGGTTGCATCCAGGTGTACTTTTCTGGCTTTCGAATAATCAATGGCCACATGATGCGCGATATGGAACAGCCAATGCTGGAAGGCTCCGGTCCCTTTAAAGCTGTGTTTGTAGCTCAATATCCTGACAAATACCTGATGCACCAGATCTTCACTGAAGTTTTGATCCCCGGCAGTTACCCGGTAGAAATAGGTATAAAGCGGCAGCTTGTGGCGTTCATACAGAATCCCCAGTTTTGCCAGATCCCCATTCACTACCTGGAACATAATCAAATTGTCATCCACCGGCCCATTGGTTTAGCAGCACCTTGTTCAAGGCATTTCTTAAAATAACTGCCCGTAAACGGAAACGTTACAAATTTTCTTCAAAATACGGTGGTATCCTCCTGCTCATCATTCCTATCCTGGATATTTGACACGATTCGAATCAGAAAAAGTGTTTTGTATCTTTGATTTTTACAATAAAACGATCCTAAAAGATGCCAATTAGAAATGTATCCCTGGATGATTTTTATGCCGAGATCGCCGCATCCATGGACAAAGAGGTGGCTGAACTACTTCCCCGCGACATCACCAGGGATATTGGGCACTTCAATGTATTTGACATTTCGGAAACCATTCAACAATTCAGGCATCAGAAGCAAATGCCCTATGATCGCAGAGCCTATTACAAGATCAGTTTGATCCGGGGCAAGAACCGGGCTGAATACGCCGATAAAGTCATCCCTATTCAAAAAAATGCGCTTTTGTTTGCCAGTCCGAAAGTACCTTACCACTGGGTACCTGAAGACGAAGCCCAATCCGGTTCATTTTGTGTTTTCACCGAAGCATTTTTAGCCCGAAATAAAACGGGTTTAATCCTCGACGACCTGCCAATATTTATCTCAGGCGGTTGTCCGGTATTTGAAATTACCGATGAGCAGGCCAGTGAAATAGGCCATTTATTTCAAAATATGGAGCAGGAAATTCGATCGAACTATGAATTTAAATACGATTTGATTCGCAGTTATGTCATGCAACTTATCCATTACGGGCAAAAATTACAGCCGGTAATTCCAGAACGGGCATCTCAAAATGCTTCAGCACGGATACTGTCCTTGTTTATTGAATTATTGGAACGCCAATTTCCCATCGAGTCCACCAATCAACGGCTCAAGCTCACTTCGGCCAAAGAATACGCCGACCGCCTGGCCATCCATGTCAATCATTTGAATAAGGTAATGAAAGAACTTACCGGGAATACGACCACTCATCTCATCAAGGGTCGCATTACGCAAGAGGCAAAAATCCTGTTGAGGCAAACCAATTGGAACATTTCAGAGATCGCCTATAGTTTGGGATTCGAGGAGGTCGCTCATTTTTCCAACTTCTTCAAAAAGCAAACCGCACACACACCGCAATCTTTCCGGACGTCGTAGGTGATGTTTGAATATCGCAAAAGTCCGATTGATAATTACAACACCCAAGTCCGTTGATTCCAGAATTTTGTGCCGTTGTATTAATCAATCAAAAAGAATCGATGACGGAAGTTAAAAACAAAATCGCTCTGGTTACCGGAGGGAGTCGCGGATTAGGAAGAAATATGGCTCTTCGCCTGGCTGAAAATGGGATAGATGTTTTGATTACCTATCATACCAATGAGCAAAAAGCCACCGAAGTAGTCCAGAAAATCCAATCCCTTGGGCAAAAAGCAACTGCCTTTCAATTGGATGCCGGAAACGTTGCCTCCTTTGATGATTTTTTCTCCCAGGTCACCTCGTACCTGCAAGTCGTCTATGGTGATCTGCACTTCGACTTTCTGATCAATAATGCAGGCACCGGACTGTATGCCCCATTTGGTCAGACCACTTTGGAACAATTTGATCTGACGTTGAACATCCAGTATAAAGGTGTCTATTTTCTCACGCAGAAGGCACTTGTTTATCTGAATGATGGTGGACGGATCGTCAACATATCTTCTGGGCTGGCAAGGTTTTCACTTC
>JAGQXC010000218.1 GCA_020436785.1 Saprospiraceae bacterium
GACCAGTTTGCCAATGTTTATCGAAATGAAGTCAATGCGGATCTTTTAATTCGTACGATCAGTGCTGCCCTTAACCATTTGGGTGTAGTAAAAGGAGATCATGTGGATGAATTCGATACAGTAGGGCTTGGGCGTTACCGGTCAAATCCGGATTATCTGGATAAATACCGTCACATGCTGGATAATCCGGAGCGGTAAAAGCCAGAATTTACAATCTCCATGGCTATTTCATGCAACTAAAAACAACCGATGGAAATCATTCATTATTCCATTACCATTGAGGCACCGGTAGGTTCCGTCTGGAATACGATGCTTGATCCGGTCACTTACGGTGTATGGACCAAACCATTCTCGCCATCCTCTTATTATGAAGGCGGCTGGGAAGAGGGTTCTGAAATCCGATTCCTGATGACCCGGGAAGATGGATCGACCGGTGGGATGTATAGCCGGATCAAAAAACGGATTGACCATCAATTTATCTCGATCGAACACCTGGGTACGATCGAAAATGGCATCATAGACACCGCCAGCGAGGCCGTAAAAAAATGGGCTCCTTCATTCGAAAATTACACATTACAGGCCAATGGGCACCAAACGAAATTGATCGTTGATATGGAAACCGATGCAGAATACAAGCCCGTATTAGAAAAGATGTGGCCCCAAGCCTTGCAACTATTAAAAGGCCTTTGTGAAGAATAATGGCCTGACATTAATCAAAACAGCGTGGAGACAACACGCTGGTATTCACAATCGGTATTTACATCACCTTAGTGTTCTTCAGCGTTGAATCCACTCACTTTAACCAGTGGTGTTTCCCCTCGGGCATCTTCTAGCTTGACTTTAATCCGTATCACTTTTTCCTCTCCCGGCATCAACGAAAAATAATTGTCTTCATACAGAACCGGCAGGATCTGTTCACCGGATTGCTCACCAACCACATTTAAACGGATCATCAATGCCGGGCGATTACCTGTATTTTTTATCCGGATGTCCATCACCTCCTCATTGCTGGTTTTCTGCCTGCTTATTTCCGTGCGCTCGACCGGCACCTTAGGTAACGTACGCAGAGCCGAATAATCATTGTCAAAGGCATTTCGCAACATAAAATTATCGCCTAAAGGTTGATCAGTGACCGGTCCGCGCCAGTAGAAATTTTCCGAAACAACCTGCTCTCCCTCCCACAACTTTAACCGTATAAAGTAAACGCTGGTCAATCCTTTCGGCTGACCGGCAATGAAGGGAATGACGCGACTGTCGCGTTTACTGTCCACAATGGCCTCTTTATTCCATAATTTTTTACCGGTGAGGTCAAAAATTTCCGCTTGCACCCGCAAACCATTAATATCGGGGTGACAATAATTAACCACTTCGATGGAGTCTGTTGCCGCATTCCACTGGATATGCAAAGGTTCACAAGCTTTTTTTACCCCGAAATAAGCGGCGGTGGGTTCAAAGTAATAATCATAGGTTTGCCATACGAAGGACGGCCAGGCCGAATGACTCATCCAGATTAACAACCCCATCCGGTTCCGGCTCTGGGCTTCATACATGGCGCGGTAACCTTCGTAATTGCGAAACTGGGCAAGGCTCAACCAGTCATCCAAGTGGTTAATGGGTCCGAAATTGATCTCCATCAGTTTTTGGTAAGCCGCTCCGTTTTGGGCTCCGGCATCACAGAAATCATGGAGTCCCCACATACGACCGATGGGCCATTGGCCCTCGGCGGGCATCATCCGGTCCAGACTTTCTTTACTGACAATATTAGCCATACCCAATTCACTATGCGGCTTTGCGGTTGCCCGGTATTTAAAATAAAAGGTTGCCGGCATAGCGCCATAAGGGCCATACCCGCTAACACCCCCTTCGGCAGAATGAGGGAAATACAACATGCCCGGATGCTCATTATCGACCAGGGCGTGGAGGTCTTCATTGAGGGTCGGTGGTGGGTTGCCTTCATTGCGGCCACAATAAAAAGCAATCGATGGATGATTCCGGATGCGGTGGACAAAGTCCTGCGCATTGGCCATAAACATCGGCTCATCGTCCGGATCCGGCCCATCCCAGGGATTGGCTAGCCAGAAGTCCTGCCAGATCATAATGCCGTATCGATCGCAAGCCTCAAAGAAAGCATCATCACCGGTCATGCCCACCCAATTGCGGATCATGGTGTAATGCATGTCCCGGTGATAACGCACGGCAATGTCGAATTCCCTCGCCCGGTACCGGAGCATGGATTCCGAAAAGCCCCAGTTACCCCCCAATGGAACAAATCGTTGACCATTGACGAAAATGCGAAGCCCCTCTTCGACTTGCGAATAGGTCATTTGCCGAAGTCCGGTCTTAAACTGAACCGCGTCGGAATTTATGCCTGAAGTCAATTCACAACTTAAAGTCACTGCGTACAAATTGGGATCCCCATATCCGTTTGGCCACCACAACCGGGGATTGCGGAGGTGCAATTGACGAAAACTTTCCGGAGTAAACCGGAAGGGACTTTTTTCGTGTGGTCCTAATCGAAAGGGCTGTTCAAAGTCGATGTTCCCCAGTTTGCCTTTAACCACACCTTGTTGGAATTGATTGGTATGATTGACCAGGGTCAACTCGACCGAAACATCGGCTTCATCCACCTTTGGCAAAGGCAGGGTGGTATGAATAAACGGTGTTTCCACCGTTACCGGGCCGGTTGAGAACAAAAGCACATCATCCCAGATACCGGCATCGCGACCCCGGATGGTGGGTATCCAGTCCCAACCAATGGTGGCATGGAAGGTTGGGTTATCTGCCCCCAGCACCCCTCCGTTCAGATCGGGACTGGCAGCAGTCTGTTCCTTCACCCCTCCCGGATTGGCATTACAAATGATGCGTACGGCCAACGCATTGGTCCCCGGATGGATGTGGTCGGTGACATCAAAAACCGGGCCGGTAAATGCCCCGGCGATGTGACCAATTGAGACACCGTTACAATAAACTTCCGCTTTCCAGTTGATGCCTTTAAATTGCAGAAAGACCCGGTCCCGAATGAAGTTTTGGGGAACTTCAAATTCATTGCGATACCAGAAATCACTGTTGAAGTAAGATTCCGAAAGCATCAGTTGATTGTCTCCATAATCGGGATCCGGGATGGCTCCCATGTTCAGGAAACTGGTCAGGACGGTTCCAGGTACAGTGGCGGTCAACCAATCGCCATCCTCAAAACCGGTGTTGGCCAATTCGGCACCGGAAACCGTAACCTGAGCAGCGCGCTGCACCTTCCAGTTTCCGCCGGCAAGCAGCATGCGGTGATCCTGGCCCTCCGGCATAGGCTTCGGTTGCCAGGCCGGTCCGCCGGTACCCATTACCTGGAATTCGCTCAGGATGGCCGGCCGTCGGGATTGGTGGGTGAGTAGCAACCGCAAATACCTTGTATGGAGCGGTCGATCCACGATGACCAGGTCCCTATTTCCAGTCGCGGCGGCAGGGATATCTTTCCAACTGGTCCATTCTGATCCATCCTCGGAATATTGAAGTGCCACCGCATCGGGCCTTTCAATCCAATCAAGGATAACCTGGTTGATCGTTGCCTGGTCTCCCAGATCGATTTTTAACCATTCAGTGGGACTTCCGGTATCCATCCAGGCGCTGGTAAATAAGGAAGAAGTCAGTAAAGTCACTTTGTTACCCTGGCGGAAGGTTTCCAGTCCACCAATATTCCAGTGGTTGACAGCAGGTGCCTCGAATCGCACGCGGAGGTATTGCAGGTCCGCAGCCGGTGTTAATCTTAACGGTACGACCCGGTGATTACCAGGGAGAAAATATCGGAATGCCGGGGTAATCGTATCCCCCGGAATGCCCTTTCCGGTTACTTTGCCCAGGGTATGCCAGTGACTGCCATCCGGAGACCCCACCATTTCAATGACCCACTCCCCTGTCGACTTGGCATCTCCCTGCACATCAAAACCAAAGATAAGTGAATCGATCTCCGGGAAAGTTTCGGGTCCCTGCCAGGAAACTTCCACCCAACCCTCGGGGCCGTCGACCGGCAGGCGGGTGACCGGATTATGATCAACCAGGTATAATCGTTGATTCTTGGGCAATTGGCCCACCTGACTGGCTGCTCCGGAGTACGTGGTCGGTTCGATCTGGTCGATCAAACCATCGGTGACCAGTTGTGCCGTGAGGTTGTAATCGTAGCTGGAAGAATGGTACGCCGGCCGATGCAGCGCCAGGTTATGCCATTCCGGATTGACTCCGGTCATTAATGGTGAAAAATTCTCGGTTTCCGCACCCGGATACTTACCGATACCCCGCGAGTAGGTCGTCCCGGCAGTCTGTGCGAATAAGCCCAACCCAAGCAAGCAAAAAAAGGCAATAAGGCAGGCATTAGTGTGTGTTTGGTTGATCATGATGTGACATTTGACCGGTGAATCCTTTACAAAAAACTCCCACAAGGAAGCTGACGCACTCCGAGCGCGCTCC
>JAGQXC010000002.1 GCA_020436785.1 Saprospiraceae bacterium
AGGGCCAACCGGATACCTGGATCACGTTGTATGTTTTGGAAATTCTCGGCCAGGCTCATCAATCACTGCAATGGATACCGGAAGAACCGGATTGGGTCGTCCGGGCACTGGCTTACCTGGATGATCGCATGGAAGAAACATTTAATAAACGGAACAACAAATCATCCATCCAATCCATGGAAGTGAAAGCGTTGTTGGTTCTGAGGCAATGGCAAGACATCCGTAAAATAACTTCTTCAGCCTGGCAAAAGAACTTAATGGAGCAACTGCCACACCAATGGATGCAATTGCCTTTACAATTGCAGGCTTCAGCCGGTCTGTTGTTGCAAGCGGATGATCTTTCAACTGCTAAAATCATTCTCGAATCGCTGGTCGAGCGATCCATCCTTCATCCCGAACTGGGCCGATATTGGAAAGATTTATCCGGTGGCGATTGGACCACGTCGGATCTGATGACTCAGTCGGCCATTATCCGTTTTATGGCTAGCCTGGGGGCACCCGTTGAACAGATCCAATCCTGCATTCAATGGTTATTGAAACATAAACAAACCAACCACTGGAGTTCTGGCGCAAATACCCTAAGCGCCATCCAGGCCATTTGGCGAAGTACCGAATCATTGCCAGTCAGTGCGGTTCCCTTACAAATCCGGGTAGGGAATTGGAATGCCCAGTCCACGCTAAGGGGCCGGCAACAATGGGAGCCAGCGGCTGTCAGTTTAAAAATGGAAAAGGTAGAAGCAACCAACCCTGGCCAACAGGTGGCCTGGGGTAGTATCTTTGTTCAATCCTTGCAACCCATTGCATCGGTCCAGGCCCAAAAACAGGAGGGCATTCAATTACAACGGATCATCGCGCGGCTGGATGGAGATCAGGTCATTCCGATTGAGGATTCTGAGCAGGTGGCAAAAGGAACACATCTGCGCATCCGGTTGATCTTAAAAACAGACCGGCACCTTGATTATGTGTACATCAAGGACCTCCGTGGTGCCGGGCTGGAACCCGTCAATCAACACAGCGGTTATCAGTGGAAACCGGGACTAAGTTATTATCAGGTCGTTCGTGATGAATCACAAGGTTATTATCTGGATCATCTGCAGCCAGGTACACACATCCTGGAATTCGATGCCTACGTAAGTCAGTATGGAAAGTTTGATGGTGGATACGCTGTCCTGCAGTGTCAGTATGCGCCGGCATTCAGTAGCCGTTCTGCCGGAATCCAGCTGCAACTTTCGCCAGCGCAATAGACATTAATATGCGGAACCTCTGCATTCATCGCCCGTATTTTGGATTGAATCGAAAATTCATGCATTCAGTGTCAGGATGATTTATCTTTCCAGTACTAAACAAATCTGAACGTAAAATGACAGACGATAAGAATTACCGGGTGGATCATGCACAGGACATCATTCGCAATCACATGATCTGGTCAATGGGTGCCGGATTCATCCCGGTGCCGATAGCTGATTTTTTTGCAGTCAGCGCAATCCAGTTGGATATGATCCGGCAATTATGCAAATTGTACGAAGTGGATTTTAAAGAACGGCAGGGTAAAGCACTGGTGACTTCACTGACGGGATCCGGTTTGGCCCGGTTGGGCGCCAGAGCGGTGAAATTTATCCCCGGAGTCGGAAGCGTCCTCGGGGGCATCACCATGGCCGTGCTTTCCGGAGCTTCATCCTATGCCCTGGGACAGGTCTTTATCCGTCATTTCGAGACCGGTGGAACCATTCTGGACTTTGATGTAGAAAGGTTAAAGAAGTACTACAATGAGATGTTCGAAAAAGGCAAAGAAGTTGCCCAGGATCTGCAGCGAAAACAGCAGGCCATGAGTGACCAAAAGATGCATGAAAAAGAGGAAGCTTTGGCGGCAGATGTGGTTGAAAAATTAAAGTCTTTGGCCGAATTAAAGAGTCAGGGCGTCATCACAGAAGAGGAGTTTCAAAAGATGAAAGAACGCCTGATCAATGCATGATTGTCTTTCGCTTCAGCGGTAGGCGGGCAGCCGGCGACAGATCCAGCCCGGCGAAATCCCCTTGCAGGTATTTGTAATAAGCGGCTACGGCGATCATCCCCGCATTGTCTGTGCAATACTCCAACCGGGGCACAAACAAGGTCCAGCCTTTATCTGATGCCCGGTGAGCGGCGGCCTCACGCAAACCTCGGTTGGCAGACACTCCTCCGGCCAGGGCAATTTGGTCGATTCCCGTAGCATCGGCGGCGGCCTCAAGTTTATCCATCAACGCTTCAATAATTGCATATTGAATCGATGCACAAAGATCTTCCAGATGGTTGGGGATAAAATCAGGATCCTGGCGTTGGTTTCCTTCGATAAAATACCGTATAGCCGTCTTCATCCCGGAAAAACTAAAATCAAACCCCGGAATTTGAGGTTTGGGGAAAGGATAACGGGGTGATCCAGATTGCGCCAACCGGTCAATTTCCGGGCCGGCGGGGTACCCCAATCCCAGTAACTTTCCGGATTTGTCAAAGGCTTCACCAGCGGCGTCGTCCAACGTTTCACCCAGCAATTCCATACGCAGTGGATCGTTGACCTGAACGATTTGGGTATGCCCGCCGGATACGGTGAGGCAAAGGAATGGAAATGACGGATGCGGAGGCTCGGCGAAGTGAGCCAGGATGTGCGCTTCCATGTGGTGCACTGCAATCAATGGTACATCAAGACTGAGCGCCAGCCCTTTGGCAAATGACATGCCGACAATCAGTGACCCCAATAATCCCGGACCGGCCGTTACTGCAATCGCATGGACCTCGGTTAAGCTGATACCTGCCTTTTCCAGCGCCGCCTCGGTGACCGGTAGGATGGCCTCCTGGTGCGCTCGTGACGCCACTTCAGGCACGATACCACCATAATTCTGGTGCATGAGTTGTGAGGAAACCACGTTGCTTACTACCCGGCCATGTGCCCACACCGCGACCGAAGTGTCATCGCAAGAAGACTCAATGGCCAGGATGACGGGTTGCACGATTATTTTTTTAGCTTGATGCACCACCGGGTGGATTTTATTCATCTAATGAATATGGAAGGTCAAAGTTCCATTATTTCAACCAAAAAGAAGATTTGGTATTGACGATAATGTGGTGAAAAATATTTATAATTGCGCAAAACCGATCTAAAGACGACAGATTATGCGAATGATCATCAATTTAATTCTGGTACTTGTCAGCATTGCGCTGATCTACATGGTGGTTGAATCCATTGCAGTACCCATCCGGTTCAAAACCATGAAGGATAAACGCGAGCAAGCAGTGATTGACAAGTTGATGTTGATCCGTGACGTACAGAACATGTACCAGGATATTACCGGTTCCTATGCCAAGACGTGGGATCAGTTGAAAGACACCCTCACTCATGGCAGGTTTATGTACATCAACATTAAGGGGGACCCGGACGATCCGAATTTCAAGGATTTTGAAAGAGATACCTCCTATTCCAATGCCATTGACAGCATCAACGCTCTGGGAATCGATCTTAATCGCATTGGTAACATCCCTTATACGGATGGCGAACAATTCAATCTTTTTGCAGATACAGCGGAGTATCAGAGTGTAAATGTAAACGTGGTTGAAGTTGGAACCCAATACAAGACATTTATGGGTCCGTACGCTGACCCCTCATTCGCCCGGTACGATAACTCGTATGATCCGAATAAAGTGATTAAATTTGGCGATAAATCAACGCCAAATACCGCAGGCAATTGGGAGAAAAGATAGAAGCGAAATCCAAAGGTATTTATATTCCAGGGAACAAAACATCCGTTCCCAAACTGTCTTTACTGCTTGGTAAAGACAGTTTTTTTTGTATCCATATCGACCCTCACCAACGATTAAGCTTTTATAAAACCGGGCAAAAGACTTCCTTCAAGTTGTCGGTGATCGAATGGTTGGAAGAACAAATTGAACTGACCAAATTGCTCCAGGAATCCCAGTTGGAAGTTTGGGTAGGGCTTATTCAGCCACATTATACCTTCGTTCCAGTTCCATACTATCGGGAAGAACACCGGGATTTATATGCCCAGCGTGCCTTCTACCTTCCATTGCGTGATTCGACCTGGACCGATTCGGTCACAACCAGGGATTACCTTAAAGTGCTTTACGAAGCTGACCGCACGCTATTCAATGTACTGCATGAATACATCCCGGATGTTTCCTGTACGCATTTTCTGACTCCTTTGTTACGCCGGTTCTACGACCAGTTTGGTGATTATGACAAAACCATTTGCCTGGCCAATGTGCGGGGTAATTACCTTACGCTCGCCGTGTTCAGGGAAGGGAAATTGCTCTTTGTAAATTTATTTGAATGGCAAAAAGACGAAGACATCTATTATTACCTGGCCCTTATGATCAATCAGCTTGAGCTGGACCCCAGGGCCTTACTTATGTATTTAGGTGGCGAATGGCTCCCGGACAGCGAACGGCATAAATGGGTCCGACGCAAATTCAGGCAATGGAAATGGACCCATGTTCCGAATCATTTATTCACGGCCTCTGTGAAAAAGCATGACCTGATGGCCTTTCAATTGTATGACTTAGTTTGTCCTTTTCTATGAGGATAATTGCCGGGCAATTCAAAGGACGACGCTTCCACCCACCTGCGGACAATTGGCCAACCCGGCCTACCACCGATTTTGCCAAAGAAGGGCTGTTTAATATCCTGGAGAACCGGCTTGATTTTGAAAACCTGGTTGCTCTGGATCTATTCGGAGGTACCGGCAACCATTGTTTCGAATTGATTTCCCGGGGAGCCCGCAAGGTAACTTATGTAGATAAACACCGTCCGGCTGTCCTGTTTGTCAAAAAATTAGCCACGGAGTTAAAAATCGAAGCTCAAATCACCATCATCAATGGAGATGTACGCCGCTTTCTGCTTCACCCTGCCATCCAATTTGATTACATTTTTGCCGGACCGCCCTATCCGTTGCCCTGGATTCCCGAAATCCCCGACCTGATCTTTGATCATGGATGGTTGAACACCAATGGACTTTTTGTGCTTGAGACAAATCCCCAGCATCGTTTTGACCAGCATCCTCGTTTTAGGGAATTGAGGACTTATGGTAAGACACATTTTAGCTTTTTCAGTTAGAGAAAGGCAAATTCCTTTATTCCTTGTAATTTTGCGGTCCTTAATTGAAGGTATGGAGATCATCCCTAAAATACAGTTGGCAGTTGCTGACATCCTGACGAAGCAGCATCAACTTGATACCGCTCCGGAAGCCGTTACGGTGTCTCCGACCAAACGGGAATTCACTGGTGATTACACCGTCATTCTCTTTCCATTCTTAAAACCCTTAAAGTCCAATCCCAACGAATTGGGCCATTCCATCGGAGGGAAACTGGTCGAACAGTCCTGGATAACGGCTTACGAGATCAAAGGAGGGTTTCTAAATCTTTCTTTGTCCAATGCACTTTGGAAAGAGTTGTTGGAAGGGGTATCGGTAGACGCCAGGACGCTTGATCCCCAACCTAAAATACTGATCGAATACTCCTCACCGAACACCAATAAGCCCTTACATCTCGGACACATCCGTAATATTTTGCTGGGATGGTCCTGCGCGCAATTGTACAGTGCCATCGGCTATGAGGTGATCAAGACCCAAATCATTAACGACCGGGGAATTGCCATATGCAAATCCATGTTGGCGTGGCAACTCTATGGTGAGGGTAAAACTCCCTCAAAGACCGGTCAGAAAGGGGATCATTTTGTTGGTGATTATTATGTCATCTTCAATCAAAAACTCGACGAAGAGTACCGGTTGTGGCAGCAGACTCCAGAGGGACAACGAATTCGGGAGACTCAGGCGCGCCAGGACCAGGACGCCGGATCGTTTTATAAAGCCTATGCCAATACTTATTTCAATGAATACAGTTCATTAGGCCGCCAATCGAAAGAATTGCTGCTCAAGTGGGAGTCCGGTGATCCGGACACCATGCATTTGTGGCAAACCATGAATGACTGGGTCTATGACGGTTTTAATGCGACCTACCGTGAGCTGGGCGTCGGGTTTGACACCATCTATTACGAGTCGCAGACTTACCTCCTGGGTAAAGAAACCATTGAAGATGGTCTGGCCAGAGAGATCTTCTATCGCGAGGAGGATGGAAGTGTGTGGATCGATCTGGAAGATGCCGGCATGGATAAGAAGATTCTGTTACGCAGTGACGGGACCTCGGTCTACATGACGCAGGATATTGGAACTGCCCAGCACCGGTATCGTGATTTCCGTTTTAACCGCATGGTGTATGTGGTCGGAGATGAACAGGAATATCATTTCAAAGTGTTGTTTGAGATCCTCAAACGGCTTGGTGAGCCCTATGCGGATCAACTGTTTCATCTGGCGTATGGAATGGTGGATCTTCCCACCGGCAAGATGAAGAGTCGAGAGGGAACCGTGGTGGATGCAGATGACCTGATTGCAGAGGTATTAATGGAAGCGCGGCAGGCAGCCATCGATCGGGGAGAAATCTCCGATTTGCAACCACAGGAACAGGAGAAAATCATTCGGGCCATTGCATTGGGCGCGCTGAAATTCTTCATCATCAAAGTCAATGCGAAGAAGCGGATGACATTCAATCCGGCCGAATCGCTGGACCTGCAGGGTCAGACGGGCCCTTACATACAAAATGCGTACGTGCGGATCCGATCCATTATCCGCAAAGCTGAACAAATGGAGGTTTCCCGTGGAGGCCAGGATTATGAATTGGTCCCGGAAGAGCGTGAACTGATCAGTCTCTTATTGCTGTATTGGGACACGGTAGAGCAAGCTGCGCTGGGATTTGATCCTTCCGGTGTCGCAAATTTTGCCTATCAGCTTGCGAAATCATTTCACCGCTATTACCATGACTTTTCCATCTTACGGGCCGAATCCGCAGCGGCAATGGCTTTCCGGCTGGGATTGATCCGTAAAATTTCGATGGTCTTGCAACACAGCATGCTGATGTTGGGGATCGACATGCCGGAAAGAATGTAACTGGCGACAACTAATTAAGCGAATTGCAAAATTTATGGCAGACGAGAAAGAATCTTTGAATTTTATCGAACAGATCATTGAGGAAGATCTGGCCAGTAATAAACACGGAGGGGTGGTCATCACGAGGTTTCCACCGGAGCCCAATGGCTATCTGCATATTGGTCATGCCAAATCCATCTGTTTGAACTTCGGGGTTGCCCAGAAATATGGGGGACGAACCAACTTGCGTTTTGACGACACCAACCCGGTCACCGAGGACACGGAATACGTGGATTCGATCAAAGCAGATATTCGATGGCTGGGTTTTGATTGGGACGACCGGGAATATTATGCCTCCGATTATTTCCCGCAGCTCTATGAATGGGCAATCAAGATGATCGAGTCCGGGAAGGCCTATGTTGATGATTCGACGGCAGAAGAAATTGCCGGTAGCAAAGGTACACCGACCGAGCCGGGTAAAGAAAGTCCGTACCGGCAGCGTCCGGAAGAGGAGAGCCTTGATTTGTTCAAACGGATGAGAGCGGGAGAGTTTCCCGAAGGTACCCGTGTACTCCGTGCCAAAATCGACATGACATCTCCAAATATGCACATGCGGGATCCGGTCATGTACCGCATCAAATTTGCCCATCATCACCGTACCGGTGATACCTGGTGCATTTACCCGATGTACGATTTTGCACATGGCCAATCCGATTCCATTGAGAAAGTAACGCATTCCCTTTGTTCACTGGAATTTGAAAATCACCGTCCGCTTTATGATTGGTTTATTCAGGCACTTGACATCTACCCTTCCCGTCAGATTGAATTTGCCCGGTTAAATGTCGAGTACATGCTTACCAGCAAACGCAAGTTGTTGCGATTGGTCAACGAAGGTTTTGTACGCGGCTGGGACGATCCCCGGATGTCAACCATTAGTGGCATGCGACGTCGCGGGTATACGCCGGCTTCTATCCGCGCATTTGCCGACCGGGTCGGAATTGCCAAGCGTGAAAATGTCATTGAATTTTCATTGCTGGAATATTGTGTACGGGAAGACCTGAATAAAATAGCTTCCCGGGTGATGGCGGTATTGGACCCTTTGAAGATGGTGATCACCAATTATCCGGCCGGACAAACGGAATATTTACCTACTGAAAACAATCCGGAGGATCCGGATGCCGGACTGCGGGAGATTCCCTTTGGGAAAGAACTATACATCGAACGGGATGATTTTTTGGAAGATCCTCCCAAGAAATATTTCCGGTTGGCACCGGGAAAGATGGTCCGGCTGAAAAGTGCTTACATCGTGGAATGTACCGACGTCATCAAAGATGCTTCCGGAATCATCCAGGAAATTCATGTGCGGTACTTTCCTGAAAGCAAAAGTGGTAACGATACTTCGGGCATAAAAGTCAAAGGAACCATCCATTGGGTGGCGGCAACCAAAGCCCTGGATTGTGAAGTACGGTTGTACGACCGCTTGTTCACCGTGCCCAATCCTTCGGACGATCCCCAGCGGGATTTCACTGAATTTTACAATCAGGAATCCCTGCAAGTGATTAAGCACGCTAAAGTTGAACCGGGTGTCGCTACGGCTTCTTTGCGTCAATCCTTCCAATTCTTAAGGAAGGGCTATTTTACACTGGATCCCGACAGCAGCGCCGAGCGCCTGGTGTTCAATCTTACGGTGACATTAAAAGATACCTGGGCTAAAATGGCAGCTAAAGAGCAGCCGGCATAAACGTCGTTATACCGGCTTGCTACCATGATGATTTATAACAAAAAATGACTACTCATTTAATCGGGTAATCACCACCTGACGATCGATTGGACTCCATTTCATGTTCCGGGTTTAATTCCCACCCGGAATTTTTTTCCGGCATTTAAAAGCCACCTTGATTGCTGGATACTGATGATGATTCAGTTATCTTTGCGCACATGGTATCTGACCGTATCATATTGGAAGAACCGCGATTTGTGCTTACGCTTAAGCGTTTAAGTCATCAACTCATTGAAGATCACGGAGATTTTTCCAAATCATGCCTGGTAGGGATCCAACCCAGAGGTGTCGATTTGGCCAACCGGTTGTACCATATACTGACCAAGGAGCTGAAGGTCAAAACTTTGCCATACGGCAAACTCGACATTACGTTTCACCGTGATGACTTTCGTACACGACATAAACCCCTGGCTGCTCATGAAAATGACATGCCTTTCCTGGTGGAAGACCGCCGGGTGATCCTGGTGGATGATGTCCTCTATACCGGACGCTCGATCCAGGCCGCTTTATCTGCATTGACCCATTATGGCCGTCCGCGCGAAGTGAGCCTGGTCACGTTGATTGACCGCCGGTTCAACCGGCATTTACCCATTCAGGCCAATTACGTGGGCTTGCGGGTTGATGCGCTCGATGAAGCGTATGTCAAGGTGGAATGGAACCCGGATGGGTCACCGCATCAGGTGCTTTTATTTGCCCAGAAATCAGAAAAAGAAGATTAACATGGCGTCTCAACTTTCGACGAAACACCTCCTGGGGATCAAATACATCGAGCGAAAGGACATTGAATTAATCTTTGAAACCGCCGACCAGTTTAAAGAAGTCATCAACCGGCCAATCAAGAAAGTGCCGTCACTTCGTGATACAACCATCGCCAACCTTTTTTTTGAAAGTTCTACCCGTACCCGGATATCCTTCGAACTTGCGGAAAAAAGACTTTCAGCGGATGTGATCAATTTTACTGCCAGCGCTTCCTCAGTCACGAAAGGGGAGACCTTATTGGATACGGTAAATAACATCCTGTCGATGAAAGTGGACATGGTGGTTATGCGACACCCGGCACCCGGAGCACCATCCTTCCTGGCCAATAAAATTGATGCCAACATCATCAACGCTGGCGATGGAACCCACGAGCACCCCACCCAGGCCTTGCTGGATGCTTTTTCCATTCGCGAACGGTTGGGGTCGTTGCAAGGGAAAAAGATTGCAATAATTGGCGACATCCTGCATTCGCGGGTAGCCCTGAGCAATATCTTTTGCTTGCAGAAATTAGGAGCCAAAGTGCGGGTATGTGGTCCGGCTACCCTGATTCCCCGTTATATTGCAGAGCTGGGGGTAGAGGTCAGTCATTCGGTCGAGGACACGCTGCAATGGTGCGATGTTGCCAATGTGCTCCGCATTCAACTGGAACGGCAAAACATCAAGTATTTCCCCACACTGCGGGAATACACTCAATATTTCGGGATCAACCGAAAAAAACTGGAAAAAGTAAAAAAGGACATTGTGATCATGCATCCCGGACCCATCAATCGGGGCGTCGAGTTAACCAGTGATGCAGCCGATTCTGCACACTCGATCATCTTACAACAAGTAGAAAATGGGGTCGCCATCCGCATGGCTGCCCTTTATTTATTGGCCGATCGGCGAAATTAATTTTAATGGTATTTCGTTGTCAACCTTGTGTTTTATTGAGGTAATCCATTGCTATGAAGTTTTTACACCTTTTAAGTACCCTCTTATTGACAGGAATTGCTGTCTCCGCGTTTGGACAGCGTGAAGGATACCACATTGAAATAGCGTGTCCCAGTTGCCATCAGGACACCATTTTCTTGGGTAATCATTATGGCAACAACCAGTACTACCGGGATACGGCATACCTGATCCAGGATACGTTTTATGTTTTCGAAGGAAATAAACCGTTGGAGCCAGGTGTCTATTTACTGATTATCCCACCCAATCCACCACGACTCGTACAATTTATAGTGAATGAAAACGAGCAGGAATTTGCTTTGTTACTTACCCAGGATTCGTTTCCTGCCGTGGAAGAAGCCGTTGGTTCCGATGACAATCAGTTGTTTGCCGATTACATCAAATACCTCAAAGTGGCTGAATTACAGCGGAATCAGATATTGGTCAAGTACGATGGTAAGGAAGATCCTGCCAGCCAGGACTCCATGCGGACGGACCTCATCAAGCTTAATGCTCAGGTCCATGGCGCCCAGGAACGCCTGGCTGATTTGATGCCAGGCTCGATGAGCAGCCTGCTGATCCGCAGTTCCTGGGAACCGCAGATTCCGCAATTCACCGGAGACACCCAATCGGTCAAACTTCAGAATTACCACTACTATAAAGACCACTATTTTGATGAAATTGACTTTTCCGACAAGCGACTGATCCGTACTCCTTTTATCCATCAAAAGGTATTCAATTACCTGGAACATCTGGTATCTCCGGAACCCGACTCCCTGATTCAGGAAATGGATATGTTCCTGGATAAAATGAAGGATAATGATGAATTATATAAGTATTTTCTGATCCAGTTTCTCAATTTCTCAGCACGTTCCGATATTGTCGGTTACGATGCCATCTATGTTCATCTCGTGGATCAGTATTACGCCGATGGAAAAGCAACCTGGCTGGGCGACGACCAATTGACCAGAATCCTGAATACGGCAAATACCTTGCGGCCCTTGCTGATCGGTAAGCAAGCACCGGACCTGGAAATGAAGACGCGTGATGATAAAGTACTGCACCTCTACGACGTAGAAAGCCCCTACACCGTATTGTTTATCTGGGACCCTGATTGCGGTCATTGTAAAAAGTCCATGCCGGTGATGGAGGAATTCTATGAAAAATACAAAGCGGAGGGAGTACAGATTTTTGCCATCTGCAGTAAGTTGAGAACACAAAATGAGCCGGAAGGAGACAAAAAGTGCTGGGAATTCGTCGATGAGCATCCAGGCATGAAAGAATGGATTCATGTCGTTGACCCTTACCATCAATCCCGGTTTAAGGTCGTCTATGACGCGAAGACCACCCCCCAGATCTATGTGCTGGATAAGGATAAAAAGATTGTATCCAAAAAAATTGGCGCAGAATCCCTACCGGGATTATTCGACTTTTTATTGGGTAAGCAAATTGTTCCGAATCCTCCGGTTAAGTAAAAGGGAGTATTTGGTCATACCATTCACATTGACCGGTCATTTGATGGTCAATTTTTTACTGACTTCTACATCACCGGCTTTGAAGACGACCTGATAAGTGCCTGCCCGTAGGTATATCTTTCCATTATCGGCTGCTTTGATCTCCTCTTGATCGTCCTCTTTTTTGTCCTTGTTCAGTGCCGCCGCATAGGCATCCAGCATGGCTTCCTCCACACTCAAATCGTACTTGGGATATTGTAGGCCTGGTTGCAGTGTCAGCGACTGGTTGACCAGTAATAAATCTTCCATCATGATGTGCATTTCCACTTCCTGCTTTTGTTTACTGTAGACAGGGATGTTCAGACCGGGCTCACGTACCGGAAAAAAAGGTGAAAATTGTCTGCCCCAAAATCCGCTGTACCGTTGATCCTCCAGATCAAATAACACCAGGTCTTTAGCTACGACTTCCGGCGTAAGCTTTTCCACTTCATGGACGCTACCTACATAAAGGGAACGACCATGCGTTGCCAGGACCAATTCATGATCGCGGGGATGGATGACCAAATCGTGGACTGGAACAGCCGGGAGATCCTGAGTCAATGCCATGAAATGTGTCCCCCGGTCCAGGGACAAATAGGCGCCCATATCCGTTCCAACATAAATTATGTCGGCATTGACAGGATCTTCCTTGATGACATTGATGGACGATAGAGGCAAATCCTTACCTATTTGCTGCCAGGTGGCTCCATAATCTTCCGATACAAAGGCATACGGTTTGAAGTCGTCAAACCGGTAACCATTCAGTGCGATGTACACCCGGGATTTTTCAAAGGCACTGGCCTGAATCCTGGCAACCCAGAGATTCCCGGGAAGACCCTCCGAGATGTTCTCCCAATGTCCGCCGCCGTCCTTGGACACATAGGCCAAGCCGTCGTCGCTCCCGGTATACAACAATCCAAATTGCAAAGGCGATTCGTGGAGCGTGGTCAGGGTTCCAAAAGCCACATCACCACTCTTGCCCCCATTCGTAAGATCACCTGAAATGGTTTCAAAATCGTCGCCCTGGTTGAGACTGCGGTGGACCATATTGGATCCCATATACAAAATATCCTGGTTGTGTGTAGACAGCCAGATTGGCGCCTGCCAGTTCCACCGGTAAGGGCGCTCTCCGAGTTCATGGCGCGGAGTAATGCGCTTGGGCTGACGTTTGTATTTATTGGTGCGGAAATAATTGCCAAACTGGGATCCGGCGTACACGGTTTCATTATCTCTTGTATCCACGGCGGTTTGCATACCATCCCCTCCGCCAATGGCTTTGAAGGGATATTCTCCACTATCGTGCCATCCGGTATTGGTACTGCTGGTGCTCGACCCGTACCACACGCCATTGTCTTGCAGACCACCATAGATATTGTAAGGTTTCTCCATGTCCACGGCGATGTAATAATACTGACCTACACTGGGGGTGTTACACTTGATCCAGTTAGCTCCGTTGTCGTAGGAAATGTTTATTCCTCCGTCGTTGCCCAGAATTAGATGGCCTTTTCGCTTAGGATCAGCCCATAAGGCATGGTGATCACTGTGTACATTGTCCCCATCCATTGATTTCCAGGACTTGCCTCCATCTTCGGAATGAAGTGCAGGAACTCCGAGAATGTATAATTGGTCCGGGTCCTGGGGTGCTACACGAATCTGTCCAAAATAATAACCGTATGAAAAATAGAGGCCATCCAGATAATCTTCATGGGTCTTGTGCCAGGTCTTCCCGGCATCCTTGCTTAAATAGACTTCGGCACCAATCACTTCCGTATCGAACAATAAGGCATTTGCATCCTCAAGGTATTCGGCGATGGCTGCCGGCTGTATGCTCCCTTTACGAACCATGGATTTCACCGATTTGGCCGAGTATTTTTGGGGAAAACGATTGTCGCGGAGAAAGGTGGTGATCAATTTATCATCCAGGTCAAGGAATTCGTCGTTCGACATTTCTTTCAGTCTGGCCTTGGTCAAGGCGTCCTGGTCCTCTTCTGCTTCCTGTGGACGCCGATCGTAATTATCCAGGATGGCATACAGATAGAGTTGATTGCCTTTGCGTACGGCGTCCATTCCAATCCGGCCAACACCTTCTCCGGTCGGAAATCCACTCTCCGGAGTAGTCAATAAATTCCAGGTCTTACCGCCATTAGTACTTTTATAGATCCCCGATCCCTTTCCGGCTTCCACAAAATTCCAGGCTCTGCGTTCCCGGTGCCACGTGGCTGCATAGAGCGTGTTGGCTTTCCCCGGCTCCTGGATCAATTCAATCGCGCCGGTATTCTCGTCGACGAAGAGGGTCTGATTCCAGGACTTTCCGCCGTCATTGGTGACGTAAACTCCCCGTTCGGGATTTGGTGAATACAAATGACCAAGAACGGCAACAACGACGTGATCGGTATTTTTGGAATCAAGGATTATCCGTCCGATGTGGTGACTTTCCGGTAAGCCCATGTATTGCCAGGTCTTACCACCGTCAGCACTTTTATACATACCATTTCCTGCGTAGGAAGAGCGGCTGCTGTTGTTCTCACCACTGCCCACCCAAATAATGTTGTGGGCCCAATCCACGGCAATATCACCAATCGTGATGATTTCCTGGTGATCAAAGATGGGTTTGAAGGATGTCCCATTGTTATCGGTGTACCAGAGTCCTCCGGAGGCATAGGCCACATAGAAATGACTCGGATCATCCGGGCTGACATCAATGTCGACCACTCGACCACTGAATATGGTCGGGCCGATGGAATTAAAAGGAACCTGCGCTACCAGGGATTGGTCCACCAAATGCTGCTGCAAGGAGGTCGTTGCCATCCGTTCATTCGCCGAAGTTGGTTGAGGTTCTTGCGCGTGAAGCCATGTCAGTGAAAACATGATCGTGAATAGTAGTGTAATCCCTTTTTTCATCAACATCTTTTATTCTGTTAGTAATAAGCTAAGCCTGACTTAAAGATATCCTAGTCCTGCTGTAATTCCAACCAAAAGTAGGGATTTAGCGTTGGTCAGGTAAGCTCATTTCCTCGTAAGTCCGTTGATCATTTTTACCAGGAGATAGCGGATTCCAGAAAAAAAAGTGCCCGGAATGGCTTCCAGGCACGGTTCATCTCCCAGGAAAGGGGATGGTAATTACTTTATAGGTCGGATCAGCGTGCGGACACTTCCATTTGATCCTTGAGATAAAGGAGATCATCCTGATTGAAACGTCCTTTTAATTGGACCAATAGGAGGTTGTCGTCATCGCTGTCCCGGATAAGCAGGACGAGTTGATCCCGGTGTCGCGGATCTTCACGCAAAAATAAATGGACTTCGTCACCGTCGTCACGAACCATGAAAAGGGTCTCGTAGCCCTCTTGTCGCAAGTCCTTCTTCAGGAATTTCAGATCCGAATTCAGTCCGTCAATGTGCTGGTCGACGATAAACAACCGCAGGGATGAAATGCGGTCGGAGAAGGATTGCAATGCCGGTTCTTCTTTGGCCGCGATATCAATACCGATCCGGGCGATGAATCCTGGAAAGGAAAGTTGATGGGCGTCCGCATAATCCTTGTAATAAGAGATGAAATCATCGATAGCGTTTTGCGAATAAGAAGTTGAATGAAAAGTGAGCAAACAACAAAAAGTCAGGTTTAGCAGAATGAATTTTTTCATGTCAATCGTTTTTTTGCTTTTTATCCAAATCTTCCAGATGTTCCATGCCTTTGATATCCATCTTGTCAGACAGTTTGGACATCTTTTTAAGGTCAATGTTTCCAATGAAACTGATCAGGGCAAAGTCATCTCCACCGACCAGAAGGAGGAGTTCATTGATCCGGTTGGAATCAGAGGGATCTTCTTTAATCCAGAAGCGGACGTTGGAGTCTCCGTCCCGCACGGTCATCAGGGTTTCGTATTCCTTGGTGTTAAGAATATTCATGGCTTCGTTGTAGTATTTCTGACCGTCGTTATCCCGGGTGAGGATGCGTAATCCTTTCAGATCATGCAATACATCCTTGGTGTCCTGGTCCATATCGTCCACATCCAGTTTGGAAACCAGATCGAACATTTTCGGGCTGATATACACCACCGAAAAGGACTCGTCATTTAAATACTTATCGAAGTATTTGGTGATGGCATCGGCTTGTGCCATCCCGGCAGTGCCTCCTATTACCAGAAGTGCAGCTGCTATAAGAAATTTTTTCATGATACGTTTTCGTGTTTTATTAGTTATGAATCAGGTTTAGTTGTCTCGTATGATCTGGAGTTTATCCAACTCCTGGATTGGCTCAAGGGATTTGGTGCCTTCCTGCATTTTATGGCTGACCAGAGCCAAGGCCGCCTTGGTCGTTTCCCAGGCTGCGGCAGGATCCTGATAGGTGTCCCGCGAGCTTTCCCGATAATTATGGATGCCTACCCACACCAGTCCGATAAACATGGCGGCTACTGCGGCCACGCGTGACCACATGACCAGACGCCTTGCCGGAGTTTTGCCGGCTGGAAGCTGATCGGTATAGTCCTTATCGGACGATAAGGACCGGGCGTCTTGCAAGAATTGGAAGTAAAGGGCATCCCCGTCTTCCTCATCTACCTGGTCCTCCCCGGCAAAATGCTCCAGGATGGTCTTTTCTTCTTCCAGGGAGGTCTCCCCAGCCCAATATTTACGCAACAAGGCTTGCAGATCTTTATTTGGCGTTGTCATAAGCTTGAAGTTGTTCGATTTGTTTCCGGATGGTCGTGCGCGCCCGGAATAAATTAATTTTTACCTGATTGAGGGTTAAGTCCAGCATGTCTGCTATTTCCTGGTAAGCATACCCTTCGATATCCCGCAGATGCATGACATCTCGCTGTTGTTCGGGTAAATCGTTCATCATTTGCTGTATCTTCTGAAAGAGGTCTTTTTTGGTCAGGGTTACATCCGGGGTATGATCATTCGATTGTATTTGCCTGACTCCTTCGTCCAATCCTTCTGTCCGGCGATGTTTGGATCGCAAATGATCAATAGAAATGTTGCGCGTCAATTGCATGCACCAGGCTTCCACATTCTGGATTTTGTCCAGGTAGTCCCGTTGTTTCCACAGTTTAATCCAAACTTCCTGCACCACATCCTCTGCTTCTTCCACACTGCCAACCATCCGCAGTGCAAAGCGGAACAATTTATCTTGGATTGGTGTGATGAGTTCTTTTATCGCATCCATGGTAATTGTAGATCGATTCAAATGGCCAGATGTTACAAAAAAATTAAAAAATTAGTGATCATTCACCGAAGGCCTCCATCGTGCGCAGCTTGAACCGATTG
>JAGQXC010000219.1 GCA_020436785.1 Saprospiraceae bacterium
TACCCATTCCCAATACCAGCATTACCGCCATAGTACAGGATCGCAACGAAGCAAACACTTTATGGATATCTTACCTGGATCTTTTATCAGAATCCGGGTCCATTCCCGAACACCTGGTCCAATTTGATAAAGTGAGCGGTCATTTCAGGCCGACATCTTGTCCGGGGCTCGTCCATTTCCAAAACCAAGAGGGCCAGCTATTTTGTGGATCCTGGTCTAACGGCTTGTGGCGATACGATCCCACGAATAAATCCTGCGAACACATGGAACTTGACACCACATTTTCTAACGGATTAAGCACAAATTCAGGAGCTTTTAACATCACCCGGGTCAATCAGAAATACTGGGTGACCTCGCGGCAAGCCATTTTCGAGTTTAATGATGACTTAAAACCAAAACCGGTCTTTTATCAGAAAGATTTGGTCACATTTAACTCATTATTTACGGATAAAAACAAGAATATTTGGGTGGGGAGCAATGCCGGTTTATTCGTGATGTCACCGAAAAAACAGAAAATTGATTTTTTTAGCCTGGATCAATTTGGTATACCTTCCCGTATTTATCCGGGCAGGTTGGCGTACTCTAAAAATGCAAACGCCATTTATTTGGCCGGTGATTCATGCTTATTTAAAATTCCCCTGAATAAATTTTTTCCAGCTGAAAAAATACCTGCTCCGGTTGACCCAACCGGAATTGCCGTCGATGAAAAAGACCGGATCTGGGTTGCCATGGAAGATCGCCATTTCTATCTATTTAATGAGGGCAATAAAACATTTATCCGGGCAAAAGACCTTAATTGGCCTGAAATTGAGACAAATCGTCTATGGCAATTAGCTTGTTTTGATGGGCACACCTTGATCGGTATCAGCAGTAATGAGGTCTACTGGATGGACACCAGAAATCCGAACTGGAACGTCAACCACCATCCCCGGGATCCACCCCTGACTTTCGCTCATAACCGGATATCCCGTTCTGTCAATGGTCACTATTTATTGAGTTACGGCCCTGAGATCATCGAAGTGGATCTGACCACCGGTATCGAACATAAGCTCAACCGGGGAAGTACCTGCATCCAACATCCGGATGGTAGTTACTGGATCATTGATATCAATCATCTTGGTGTTTATTCCCGGACAGGAGATTCACTGAACATAAAGAAATATTATACTCCTGCAGACGACGGAATCCATGTCGGCTCCGGATACATGCTGCATGTGGATTATCGCCAGCGGGTTTGGGCTTTTGGTGAATCCGGAATATCCGTTATCGATCCATCTTCCAATGAAATCAGGAATGTAGGTGTCGCAGACGGGTTGGTAACACCAACAATGGACCCCATTCAAATTCTGGATTTGCCGGATCACCGCATGGTTATGCCAAATGGCAATGGAATCATTGTATTTGATCCGGATCAGGTTTGGGATGCCACCTCCATAGTGGATGGACCGGTCGTGATCAATGAGGTCCGGGTCAATGGCAAGCCCATAGCCGCCGAACTACTCCGCAAAAAGCAACTGGAACTGTCTCCTAGCCAAAATACCCTTGAGTTTGAGTTTCAGGCTTTGGTCTATCCTTCCGATCGTAACATCACCTACAGTTACCGGGTTAAGGATCTGTCCGACCGCTGGCAGTTTATTGGACGAAGTAACCTGGTCACGTTGGCACAAGTCCCTTCGGGCACCTATGAATTACAAGTGAAAACAGCAACCGATAGGGATATCCCCATTACCACTTTTCAGTTTGTGATCCGTTTTCCCTTTTACCGGGATCCGTTATTTCAGGTAATGGTTGTTTTTCTATTCGGTGTTGTCATCTATTTATGGTACCGGCGCAGGATCAATACCATTCAAAAAAATGAAGAACAAAAAGCGCGACACGTACAACAGGTTGCCGAATTGGAACTACAAACCTTGCGCGCACAAATGAATCCGCACTTCATGTTCAATAGCCTGAATTCAATCAAAAATTACATTCTAAAAAACGATCCGGAACGTTCAGCCCAATACCTGTCCAACTTTGCCCATTTGATCCGGTTGATCCTTCAGCATTCCAGGGAAAAATGGATACCTCTGAAGATTGAATTGGATACTTTACTGCTTTACATCGAACTTGAAAAAATACGTTTCCGTGAAGGATTTACGTATTCCTGTGAAGTCGATGAGAACATCGACCTGAATGAAGTGATGTTGCCACCGATGATCCTGATGCCCTACGTGGAAAATGCGATCTGGCACGGATTACTTCATAAAGAAGAAAACCGGCATTTGGCGATCCGGATTGACCGGGTAGAAGACCAGGTCGTTTGCATCATCGAGGACAACGGTATTGGCAGGGCCATGGCCGCTGAACTGAAAAGCCGATCGGCCACCCAATATAAATCCATGGGGATCAGCATTAATAATGACCGGATCCATCTCCTGAATTCCATGAATGCCAAAGGCATATCCATTGAAATTCTGGATAAAATGGATGATATTGGAGTACCTGCCGGAACCAAAGTAATCCTGAAAATGCCTGTTCAAAATGCAACAATTTAAATGGCATGGTAAAAACCATTCTGATTGACGATGAGCCCGACAGCCTGGAATCACTTGCCCTCGAACTGAAAGCCTACTGTCCGGAAATCCAGCTGCTGGAGACCTTTTCCGATCCGAGAAAGGGCTTGCAGTTCATTTTCGAGGAGAAACCTGATTTGGTATTTCTGGACATTGAAATGCCATTTCTGAATGCCTTTGAGTTATTGCAACAGTGTACCGATATTCCATTTCATGTCATTTTTGTCACCGCTTATGATGAATATGCGGTCAAGGCGTTTGATTTTAATGCCATGGATTACATTCTAAAACCGGTCCTGAAATCCAAATTGGTCCACGCTGTCCAAAAGGTGCTGGAGAAACAAAATGTCCAGATCGATATGGAAAACCTGAAAGCGTTAATGAACAACTTGCGCCTGCAGACCAAATCCGGATTGGAAACCATTGCATTACCCACTTCCGATGGATTCGAATTCGTCCACCTGAACCATATTGCCTACCTCCAGGCAGAGAGTAATTATACCTGGGTTTATCTGAATAACCAACATAAATACCTGATATCCCGTACGCTGAAAGATATGAGCGCCATGCTTAATTTCCCCCAATTTTTCAGGGCACACCAGAGTTATTACATTAATCTGAATTACGCGAGGAAATACCTGCGTGGTCAGGGTGGCAGCATCATCATGCAAAACGGTGCAGAGATACCGGTAAGCCGAAGTAACCGGGAAGCTTTGGTTAAACTATTATTTGGATGATCGGGCAGTGAAGCCTGCAATTAATCCCCTTCAACCCGGCGTCGGTTTATCTCATCACGAATTTTCGCCGCTTTCTCATAATCCTCATCCGCCAATACTTCGGTCAACATTTCATTAAGATCGTCCAATGAATACCTTGAGAAAGAATTGATGTCTTTTTTCATCCTTGGTTCGGACTTGACCTGACCTTCCTCTTTCTCATTTTCCAATACCACTCCAGCCGATTCCATGATGAATTCGTAGGTATAGATCGGACAATTAAACCGGACTGCCAAAGCAATGGCATCCGAGGTCCGGCTGTCGATCTCATAGATCTCACCATTCCGCTCACAAATGAGCCTGGCATAAAAGATCCCGTCCAGCAGATTGGAAATGATGACTTCCCGCAAAGTAACGTCAAAGGTCTCCAGGGTATTCTTAAAGAGGTCGTGGGTCAATGGCCGGTTAGGAGCCATGCGCTCCATGGCCACTGCGATCGCCTGTGCCTCAAATCCTCCGATCACGATCGGTAACCTGCGATTGCCGCTGATCTCGCTCAGTACTACGGCGTAGTTGTGGGATTGGGATACACTATGCGAAATAGCGACAATATCCAATTCGATTTTTGTCATATCCGTCATAAATCCCTATTGATAGCTATTTATTTAACAGCAAAGAAACGAAATAGATTCTAATTTAAGATTCCTGCAGAGGGATGACCTCAAAAAAATCCCACCGGTCCCAACACGTTGGTTTGCATCCACTTTTCTAAGGATCAATGTTCGGCATTAAACTTACGCACAGCCTCGGTGAGGCGAGGAACCACATCAAACAGGTCGCCGACAACACCATAGTCTGCAGCCTTGAAAAATGGCGCTTCCGGATCTTTATTAATCACGACAATGGTCTTGGAGCTGTTGACCCCGGCCAGGTGCTGGATAGCTCCGGAAATACCAATAGCAACGTAAAGATTAGGGCGAATAGCCAATCCGGTCTGACCGACATGCTCATGATGTGGTCGCCACCCGGAATCGGCTACCGGACGCGAACAGGCGGTAGCGGCCTGCA
>JAGQXC010000220.1 GCA_020436785.1 Saprospiraceae bacterium
AAGCCACGGCATCTTCGGGACGGGGAACGGCGATGAGTTTCAGTCCTGCGTCCGTCACCTCGCGTTTGATCTCCACGGTGCAGTTGGTGGAATCGGGCCGGGGTACTTCCACACATTCTTCGGCCGTACATCCGGTGGTAAAGCGGACGCCAACGCAATATTTGCCGGGTTCTTTAACGAGGATCGCCCTGCCCTCTTCGCCGGTACTCCACTTGATGGAAGCCACGGCATCTTCGGGACGGGGAACGGCGATGAGTTTCAGTCCTGCGTCCGTCACCTCGCGTTTGATCTCCACGGTGCAGTTGGTTGAATCGGGCCGGGGTACTTCCACACATTCTTCGGCGGTACAACCGGTGGTAAAGCGGACGCCAACGCAATATTTGCCGGGTTCTTTAACGAGGATCGCCCTGCCCGCTTCGCCGGTACTCCACTTGATGGCAGCCACGGCATCTTCGGGACGGGGAACGGCGATGAGTTTCAGTCCTGCGTCCGTCACCTCACGTTTGATCTCCACGGTGCAGTTGGTTGAATCGGGCCGGGGCACTTCCACACATTCTTCGGCGGTACAACCGGTCGTAAAGCGGATGCCTACGCAATACCTGCCGGGTTCTTTGACGAGGATCGCCCTGCCCGCTTCGCCGGTACTCCACTTGATGGCGGCCACGGCATCTTCGGGGCGGGGAACGGCGATGAGTTTCAGTCCTGCATTGGTCACTTCGCGTTTGATCTCCACCTGGCAGGAATTGGATAAGCCATCTACCGAAATGCAATCATCGGCACGGCATCCATTGGAAAAGAGGACTTTTACGCAATACGTTCCTCCCTGGCGAACCTCAATCCTGGCAGTGGAATCACCGGTAGACCAGGAAATTTGACGGACTTGATCGGTTGGTTTAAGGTTCAGCTCAAGGACAATGCTGTTCGTGGCACTGGCCTTGACAATTTCTACCCGGCAATCCTGAGCGAGTGCCAGCGATAGATAAGTAAGGGAAATGAGAAGGGTGAAAAATCCTTTTTTCATGGTAGTCATTTTGTTCGTTAATAAATTCATCATTACTACCTTACACGAAGTCCGGTACGTCCGGGTTGGTATTTGACCAATATTTTTTTGCATTATTTTATGAAACCACTGGCAGAAAGGCTGAGACCGCAAAAATTAAGTGATGTCGTAGGGCAGCACCATCTGGTTGGTCCCAAGGGCGTATTAACCAAGTTGATCCAGCAAGGTCAGTTGCCATCGATCATTTTCTGGGGACCACCAGGTGTGGGTAAGACGACGCTGGCACGATTAATCGCCCAGGAATTAAAACGGCCGATGTTTGCATTAAGTGCGGTTCACTCCGGGGTTAAGGACGTAAGAGAAACCATTGAAAAGGCTGAAAAGCAACGATTTTTCGACCGCCCCAATCCCATTTTATTCATTGATGAAATCCATCGTTTCAGCAAAGCCCAGCAAGATTCATTGCTTCATGCGGTAGAAAATGGTACCGTGACCCTGATTGGTGCAACCACTGAAAATCCCAGTTTTGAAGTCATCTCTGCCTTGTTGAGTCGCTCTCAGGTGTATGTGCTGGACCCGCTGGAGCCTGTAGATCTACAAGAACTGGCGGACAGAGCCTTATCACAGGATGAAATTCTGGCACCATTGCAACTGGAATTAAAAGAAACAGAGGCATTGTTTCAATTATCAGGCGGTGACGCGCGAAAGTTGCTCAACATGCTTGACCTGGTCGGGGGTGCCGCCAAGGAGGGCCAGGTAATTACCAATGAGTTGATAACGGAGGTGGTCCAACAAAATCTGACCCGCTATGACAAAGGAGCTGATCAGCACTACGACATCGCTTCGGCTCTGATAAAATCCATCCGTGGCAGCGATCCGAATGCTGCCGTCTACTGGTTGGCCCGGATGTTGGATGGCGGAGAAGATGTGAAGTTTATTGCCCGCAGGTTGTTGATTTCGGCTGCAGAAGACGTCGGATTGGCCAATCCCAATGCATTGTTGCTGGCGCAATCCTGTTTCCAGGCCGTTCATGTGATCGGCATGCCGGAAGCCCGGATCATTCTGTCAGAGGCCACCATATACCTGGCCGCATCGCCGAAGAGTAATTCAGCTTACCTGGCAATCGGAACAGCAATGAACACGGTGAAAGCTACCGGCAGCTTACCGGTTCCCTTGCATTTGCGCAATGCCCCTACCCGCCTGATGAAGAACCTGGATTATGGAAAAGGGTATTTGTACTCCCATGATGGAGAACAACATTTTTTAGAACAGGAATACCTTCCGGAAGATATAGCCGGGAAAACCATGTACGAACCCGCTCAAAATGGACAGGAAGAAAAACTGAAGCAATACCTGCATCAATGCTGGAAGGGAAAGTATGGGTATTAGTCTTTCAGGATGTTCCTGGAAATCACCAGTTTTTGGATTTCTGATGTGCCCTCTCCAATGGTGCACAATTTGGCATCGCGGTAAAATTTTTCAACCGGAAAATCCTTGGTATAACCATAACCGCCATGGATTTGGACGGCATCATTAGCGATTTCAACACAAACTTCCGACGCATACAATTTGGCCATAGCAGACTCCGTAGTGACGGGCAAGCCCCGATCTTTCAATTGTCCGGCCCGGCGGGTAAGCAGTTCAGCGGCCTGGACCTTGGTAGCCATATCTGCCAATTTGAAGGAAATCGCCTGGAATTGGGCGATGGGCTTACCGAATTGTTCCCGTTGTTTGGCATAATTCAACGCCGCCTCATAAGCGCCCTTCGCAATTCCCAGCGACAATGCAGCAATAGAGATGCGACCTCCATCCAGTACTTTCATCGCCTGAACAAATCCCTGCCCTTCTTCTCCGATCATCTGGTTCTTGTGCACCCGGCAATTGTCAAAGATTATCTCAGCGGTTTCTGAGGCCCGCATGCCCAGCTTATTCTCCTTCTTCCCCGCGAGGAATCCCGGAGTTCCTCGCTCTATGATGAATGCAGAAATACCTTCTTTGTCCAGCAGGTCGCCGGTACGTGCCAGAACAACGGCTACTTCGGCACTGATGCCGTGGGTTATCCACAATTTATTGCCGTTGAGGATGTAATGGTCACCGTCACGAACGGCTGTGCATTGCATGCGCATGGAATCACTGCCGGTATTCGGCTCGGTAAGTCCCCAGGCTCCAATCCACTCTCCGGAAGCCAGCTTGGATAAATATTTTGCTTTTTGTATATCGTCTCCAAATTGATGGATGTGGCCGGAGCACAGTGAATTATGAGCGGCCACCGAAAGTCCCACCGAAGGATCCACTTTTGCAATTTCCTCAATAACGGTAATGTATTCCTGGTAACCCAGTCCGGCCCCTCCAAGATCTTCCGGCACCAAAACACCCATTAACCCAAATTTTCCCATTTCTTGCAGGGTCTCTTTGGGGAAGTGCTGGGACTCATCCCAATCCATGATGTGAGGTCGAAGAAATCGTTCTGCAAAGTCCCGGGCGCTCTCCCGAATCAAGCTCAAACTTTCGTTAGCCAACTGCGTTTCAATCATTTCGAAGAATTATTGGACAGTAAACTGCAAAACTACAATTTTGTTCGCAGGGTCAACCGTTATTTGTGGAGCCCGGAGAACCCAAACTCGTGGGTCCTCCGGGTCACTTCCACTAAACCGGCATTAATTCTTTGAATAAATCTAATTTAGCATCAGATTATCAATACAATTACTATGAGATCGCATTGGCTAACTTTAACTGTTCTCATCCTATTTAGCCTCACCCTGACCCCTGGAAATGCCCAAATCTTTAAGAAGAAGACGCCGGTTCCTCCACCGGATACCATTAAGCAGGAGGCTCCAAAAAAGAAGCCGGGGAAATTCAAACCCTACCGGGAGATCATTCCGGAAGAAGCGGTATCCGACAGCGGTCTGATCATGGTTCACCAGGTGGATGACAAATCCTATTTTGAACTGCCCTTTGATTTGTTGGAAAAGGAGATCCTCATCGTATCGCGGATATCGGGATACGTCAACAATCTGAGTTTTGGCGGTGCGGGAATGAAAAGCAGGCCTCAGCAAGTAATCCGCTGGCAGCGCCTGGGAGACCAGGTTCTGCTGCGATCGGTCTCCTATACCAATGTTGCTGATCCGGACAATCCCGTTTATGAGTCTGTGCGGAATAACAACTTTGAACCGGTGATCATGACGTTTCCGATCAAGACATTCAATGCGGATTCAACCCATCTGGTCATCGATGTTACAGATCTATTTACCAGCGATGTCGAGATGATCGGTCCTTTATCCAAAAATCAACGCAAGAACTTCGAAATCCAGAACCTCGATTCCAAAAGATCCTTTGTACAATCCATGCGTGCTTTCCCCCAAAATGTCCAAATCAAACATGTGCTCACGTACCGTGGCCGGGATTTGCCCGATAATGAACTTACCCAGACCCTGTCGGTCGAAATGACTCAATCCTTTATACTGCTCCCGGATAAACCCATGCAACCGAGGTTTTATGACAGCCGGGTAGCCTATTTTTCGGTGACCAGAAACAATTACAGCCTGGACGAGCAAAAAGCTGCCAAGGAACGCTTCATTACACGTTGGCGTCTGGAGCCGAAAGATCCTGAAGCCTATGCCCGGGGAGAATTGGTAGAACCGGTCAAGCCGATCGTCTATTACATCGATCCGGCTACCCCGCAAGAATGGCGGCCCTACATCAAACAAGGCGTAAATGACTGGCAAAAAGCCTTCGAAAAGGCGGGATTCAAGAATGCCATTATGGCTAAAGATGCTCCAACCCAAGCCGAAGACCCGGATTGGAGTCCGGAAGATGTCCGTTACTCAGTCATCCGTTACATCACCACAGAAATCCAGAATGCCCAGGGTCCCCATGTGCATGATCCTCGCACCGGTGAAATCCTGGAAAGTGACATCCTCTGGTACCATAATGTCATGCAGTTGTTGCGCAACTGGTACCTCGTCCAAACGGCCGCGGTAAATCCGGATGCACAAAAGATTAAATTTGACCGGGAAGTCATGGGTCAGTTGATTCGCTTTGTAGCGTCCCATGAAGTGGGTCACACCCTGGGACTGCCCCACAACATGGGTTCAAGTGTCGCCTATAAAGTCGATTCGTTGCGCTCTCCAACTTTTACGAAAACCCATGGCACGGCGCCTTCCATCATGGATTATGCTCGATTCAATTATGTAGCTCAACCCGGCGATGGAGTGACCCGTTTTTATCCTGGCATTGGTCCTTATGACAACTGGGCGATCACTTACGGGTACCGGCTGATTCCCGGTCAATCCAAAGATGCAGAACGGGCAACGCTGAACCAATGGGTGAGGGAAAAAGCAGGAAATCCTATTTACCGGTTCGGACATGTCAATGGGGTCGACCCGTCCTCGCAGACAGAAGACATCGGTGACGATCCGGTGTATGCCAGTGACATGGGGCTCAACAACCTCAAACGTATCGTACCCCATTTGATCGAATGGTCCTCGGAAGAGGGAGAAGAATTTGAAGAACTGGAGGAATTGTATTCCAGTGTCATCGGTCAATTTCGCCGCTACATTGGTCACGTAACCATGAATGTAGGAGGGGTCTATGAGTTCCGGAAGACGGCGGATGAAGATGCGCCGGTTTATCTGCAGGTCCCCAAGACTCGTCAGGAGGCGGCGGTCAACTGGTTGAATCAAAATGTATTCCTCACTCCGGGATGGTTATTGGTTCCGGAAATCCTCGAGCGCATCGATCCGGTCGGCACGATGGAACGTATCCGCACATTGCAACTGCGTTCGTTGCAAAGCCTGTATAATCCTGATCGTTTATTGAGATTGATGGAGCAGAAGGCCTTGTATCCGGTGTCGGCCTACACCTTGCAAGACCTGATGGCGGCCACCCGGTCCGGTATCTGGAACGAGCTGGACAACACCCAGACACCTGATGCTTTTCGCCGCAATTTGCAACGGGGCTATTTGGACATTCTGGAAGAATTAATTACGAGCAAAGAGGATAAAATCAGACAGTCTGACATTCCGGCTGTTGTGCGGGCGCAATTGAATTCGCTCCAGGCAGACGTGGAGGCAGCGATCGGCCGTTCGAATGGTTTGGCCGATAAGAAAATACACCTTGAAGATGTCCTGGCACGGATCAATCGGATCCTTAATCCGGAGGATAAATGACCTGTATCGTGTCGAGCAAAAGTATTTGGGAAACGATTACCCAGGATGAAGAGCAAGATATGCATTCACCACTTCCCGGATACTCGGGTAGATGGGTTTGTATTTTTCCAGGAATAATGCCGGATTAATCCAGGCGTGGTCTTCAATGTCTTCTTCGGTCTGCAGCTTAACCCTACCCTCTTTTTTAGCCATTTCATACCAGGCGGACTTTTTCAGGGCGATCCCATTCTGAAAGGGATACGTGTGGTAAGTTGCCGGAAGATCGGCAACAAGATCTGCCAGGATTCCGGTTTCCTCCTGTACTTCCCGAACGGCGGTTTCCTGGAGCGATTCTCCGGCATCCACTTTACCTTTGGGCAGATCCCAGGATCCCCTCCGGAAAATAACCAACATTTCATGGGAAGAGTTAAATACCAGTCCTCCGGCTGCTTCGATGTAAATGAAACGCTTTTTAAATTTAGACCACAACTTTTCCAGATCGTCGGCAAAAAAAGTTACCTCCGGATATTCCGGCCGGTCAAGGTATTGGTTGAATATTTCCTTGTTTAGGAACGGAACCACCGGATGCGCGTGTGTGCCTACCAAATCCGGTAACAACTCGCTGGCGGTAGCAAGCCGACAAACTTGAGCAATATTGTAGATTTTGTACATTTGCAAGACGACTTAAATATGGAAAATTTAGCTCAGGAGATCGCTCGATCACTATTGCAAATAAACGCAATTAAACTAAGCCCGCAAAAACCCTTCATTTGGGCATCGGGGATAAATAGCCCCATCTATTGTGACAATCGGATTGCATTATCATTTCCCAGTGTACGGCAGCAGATCACCTATGGATTTATTCAGCTGGCCAGTGCATTTGACGCCGATGGCATTGCGGGAGTCGCTACTGCCGGCATCCCGTGGGGTGCCATTCTGGCCGATCGATTAGGCCTCCCATTCCTGTACGTTCGCAGCAAGGCCAAATCCCACGGACGTCAGAATTTGATCGAAGGGATGGTTACACCCGGTCAGAAAATACTGGTTATTGAAGATCTCATCTCAACCGGTGGCAGCAGCATATCTGCCGTAGAAGCGTTGCGTGAACAAGGTGCCGAGGTGTTGGCGATTCTGGCGATATTCACGTATCAGTTTGCAGAAGCCGAAGAAGCACTCCATGCAAAACATTGCCTGTACCGGACCCTGAGCAATTATGCAAGCCTGTTAACCGCAGCGCAAGAACTGACCTACATAACGGCTGGCGAACTGGAGACATTGAAAAATTGGCGGGATGACCCCAGAGCGTGGAAATAACACATAATATCGGATAAAACTGAAAGAAGACATGGGAATAATCAAGAAGACGGGATTAAAATTCTTGGCCGATTACCTGAATAATGCATCACCAACCGGTTTTGAATCTCCGGGTCAAAAAATGTGGCTGGAATACATTAAGCCTTATATCGATGATTACCAGTTGGATAATTATGGAACCCTTTATGGCATCATCAACCCCGGCCAAGATTACCGCGTAGTGATGGAGGCGCATGCCGATGAGATCTCCTGGTTTGTCAATTACATCGCCGATGATGGTTTCATCTATGTCATTCGCAATGGCGGATCCGACCAGGTAATCGCTCCCTCAAAACGGGTTAATATACACACTGAAAAAGGATTGGTACGCGGGGTATTCGGATGGCCGGCCATCCACACGCGCCGCAGCGGAAGCAACGACCTCACCCCAAAAATTGAAAACATCTTTATCGATGTCGGTGCAAAAAACAAGGATGAAGTTCATGAAATGGGTATCCATGTCGGCTGCGTGATCACCTACGATGACCCATTTGAGGTACTAAATAAGGATTTCCTGGTCGGACGGGCACTGGATAACCGGATCGGAGGATTTTGTATTGCTGAGGTCGCCCGGTTACTGCATGAAAACAAGAAAAAACTGCCTTATACCCTTTATGTGGTCAATGCGGTTCAAGAGGAAATCGGATTGCGTGGCGCAGAGATGATCGCCGAAACCATCAAACCTCAGGTTGCCCTGGTGACTGACGTGACCCACGACACCAATACACCGATGATCGAGAAAAAGTCACAGGGAGATGTTCGGTTAGGAAAAGGCCCTGCAGTTACCTACGGCCCAGCTGTCCACAATAAACTACTGGATCTGGTGATTAAGACGGCGGAAAAGCAGAAAATCCCTGTTCAGCGATGTGCCGCTTCCCGATCTACCGGAACCGATACCGATGCGTTTGCCTATTCCAATGGCGGTGTCCCGTCGGCATTGATCTCTCTGCCATTGCGGTACATGCATACGACTGTCGAAATGGCACACCGTGACGATGTGGAAAATGTAATACGATTGATGTACGAAAGCCTGCTGGTCATCCAATCCGGTCAAAGCTTCAAGTATTTTTAATCCTTGTTCCGGTTTAAAAAATGGATTGATTTCCTTCTTTATACCAATCTGTATATCGGGTTGTGTGCCTGGGCATTGTTGTATTTTTCCTACGTCAATCTGGCGGGGGAAGTGCCTCCCCTGCCCCAGCAGGCATTGATATTCGGAGGTACGGTGGCCCTGTACGGATTACACCGGATTATGGGATTACGGTTTGTCCACCTCGGACCCAGCCGTTTTCAATCGGTACTCAAACTCAGTACCTGGATCATTGTTGTGGCCGGTTTAGGGATCTTGCTTTCTATCTACGGATTTTTGGATGCTTCAACCCGGTTGCGATGGAGCTTGGTACCCATCATTATCCTCAGTCTGGCCTATGCACTGCCTTTATTTCCCGGTCGCAAACGATTACGGGATTATCCCTACATCAAGATCTTTCTGATCGGAGGGTTGTGGACGTTACTGACGATGGGGATACCGGTTATGCATGCCAACACCTATTCCTGGGTAGTGATCACCTTGCTCATGATCGAACGTTTCCTTTTCATCTTCAGCCTGACAATCCCGTTTGATTTGCGGGATATCCGCGTTGACCAGGAGCACAAGGTCTGGACCATTCCAATGGTACTGGGCATAAAATGGGCCAAACGGCTTTCCATGACGTTGCTTCTGGTTGCCTTGTTGTTGCTGGGAATATTGGTTTACTATTTTCATGTATGGAATCCCCGTGCCTATTCCATCCTGATCCTCACCTACGGGGTTGCCGGGTGGCTGATCTATAAATCCAAAACCCACGGCTCAGACTATTTCTTTTCCCTCCTGATCGATGGAGTGATGATTTTACCCCTGCTGTTTGAATTCAGCTGGTATTATCTAAAAGAATTCTGGCATTTGATCAATTGATCAGGGATCAGAGAATGGTAAACGTTGTCCGCCGGTTGATCTGGTGTTGTTCTTCGGTACACTCTTCACAGGGACATTTTTCAATGAGTTGCGTTTTTCCAAATCCTTTGGCAATCAGCCTGCCCGGATCGATGCCATTACTGACCAGGTAATCCACCGCGCTTTGTGCTCGTTTTTGGGATAGTCCCAGGTTGTACTCATCCGAAGCCCGGCAATCCGTATGTGAAGCCAGCTGAATGCGGATGGACGGATTGTCTTTCAGGATTTTTATCAGGGCATCCAAGGCAGGCTTGGCATCGTCGCGTATGTCCCACTTGTCCAGGTCGTAATAGATGTTTTGCAGGATGATTTCTTTTCCCTGATAAATACGGTCCAGGTAGACTTCTTTATTGACAGTTACCTCATACTGACCTTCCTCCTGTGGAGGTGAACGAAAATCGAGAGAATTACTCAGATAGCCCTCCATCGCTGCCGTGGCCTGTAAGGATTCATCGTGTTTAATGGGAATGATCACAAATCCATTGATATTGGCTACATAAGGCGAGCCGTTAATGGTAACTTTAGCCCGGGAGACAGGTTGTTTTCCGATCACCTTGGAGTTGGGGTCATCCGGATTTTCCAGAAGCTTCTCAACGACCCGGAGAGCTAGATAGATGACATAGGGTTTCTCTGGTTCCTGGGTAACGACCTTGGGTGTATCCGGTTGGACGACGGTCTTGGTATAGCGGTAAATATCATCTTTTCCCATTCCGTCGCGGGATGAAGAAAAATATCCTTTTTCCAATTCTCCGCTGTGAAGTTGAGCCTTCCGGTCCACGATAAACCCAAAATCATCGGCGCCACTGTTGATTGGCGGCTTCAGATTCTGA
>JAGQXC010000221.1 GCA_020436785.1 Saprospiraceae bacterium
AACCAGCCAATGCCTTAGCTGTAACTTCTCCTTGTGTTCATATCCCATATTTCAATCGTGCTACTAGGTTAATTTATCTTTGGTCACAACAAGATAAGAACTTCAATAATTTCATTCATGTTTTGCGCGCCGACCGATGACTCCGTCCCGATACCGGCAATGCCTGAAATTATTTCTATTTTCAGCTAAAATATCAACTGTGAAACTGATCCTCCTGCTGATTGTAGCGATCGTGCTAATCATCCTGTGCACTGCCAAATGGAAAATTCATCCTTTTCTGGCACTATTTGGGGTATCCCTGGGATACGGTCTGGCAGCGGGAGTTCCCCTGGATCAATTGCTTCCGGCCATCAATGCCGGATTTGGAGGAACATTGGAGAAAATTGGTCTGGTGATCCTGTTAGGTGTTTTGCTTGGTGCCTTTCTCGAACATTCCGGAGGAGCCTATAGCCTGGCCCATAAATTGCTTTCCTGGATCGGACCAAAGCGGTTGCATGGTGCCATGGTTGCCATTGGATATTTGATTTCCATTCCTGTATTTGCCGACAGCGGTTTCATCATCATGCATTCACTGAATAAATCGTTGACCAAACAAGCCGGTTTTTCCATGGCCGGGACCGGGACAGCGCTCATGTTGGGGCTGATGTTAACCCATACCATGGTCCCGCCCACGCCGGGCCCGATTGCTGCCGCAGGAATCATCAATGCCGATCTAGGCCTCGTGATCTTATGGGGGCTGATCGTATCGTTTATTGTAATGATTCCAGCCATTCTTTATTCCAGATATTATGCTGAACGCACCTACATAGCTCCTCATCTTGAGACGGAATCGGATGAAGAAGCGCCAGCAGATCGTCCGGGTGCTTTGCATGCCTTCCTTCCCATCCTGATCCCGATTGTCCTGATCATAGCCAGTTCGGTGATCCATCAGGCCCGCGGGGAATCCGTCCAACCAGGCATACAGATCCTCTATTTTCTGGGAAATCCTTTGATGGCTTTATTTATCGGGCTGCTTTTGGCCATGACTTTACCACGGAAATTTGACCTGGATATGCTGTCGACTACCGGCTGGACCGGCAAAGCCCTGATCAATGCTTCCATCATCATCCTGGTTACCGGTGCCGGTGGGATTTTCGGAAAAATACTGGAAGTGTCCGGGATTGCCGGCGTGGTTAAAGAAGGCCTGGGAGGAATGCAAATCGGGATCTGGGTTCCTTTTTTCATCGCAGCTGCCCTCAAAACGGCCCAGGGGTCTTCAACGGTAGCTCTCGTGACAACTGCTTCGATGATAGCCCCGATCATGAGTACTTTGGGTTTTGAAACCGAGCTGCAAAAGGCGTTGGCAGTGGTCGCCATTGGTGCCGGATCAGCCGTTTTTTCGCATGCCAATGACAGTGGATTTTGGGTCGTCACCCAGTTTACCGGCATGGACGTCAAGACCGGATATAAGGTTTACAGTCCGGGTACTTTTATATTGGGATTTGCTGCTGCCATCGTGGTCTTTATTTTTTATCAGGCGTTTACCTAGCCGGACTAAGGGCAGATCGCAAATCTTTCCGGTATTGTTGAGGTGTTTTTCCTGTCACCATTTTGAACTGGCGATTGAAGTTCGCCAAATTGCGAAACCCACAGGACTCGGCGACCTGGGCAATGGGCCAATCGCGATCTCCGAGGCGTTTACTGGCGACCTCAATGCGATAAGCATTAAGAAATTGCACGAAGGAGTACCGCGTCCTGGATTTAAAATATCGACAAAAAGCCGTCGGACTCATTGAGGCCACACGGGCGATCTGTTCCAGTTGAATGGGATCCTGAAAATTTTCAACAATGTACTGATACACTTCCTGAAGCCTTTTCTGATCTCCCGCCTGTGTGATACCTGCCGAAACAGGAAGAATTATTTCTTTTCGTTGATGGTGGACGATCACCTCGATCAATTGGAGCAATACGATCAGTCGTTGTAAGCCATTGACCGTCTTAAACCGGTCCAGTAAGTCCCCTCGATCGAAGTCACAGATCCGGATGCCCCGCTCGGCCTCCTGCCAGAGTCGTGTGAGTGATTTTGTTTCTGGCAGCTGATAAAATGGAGAGCCAAACGATTGGGGTAAGAACAGAATCGAGGAGGCATGTGCCATCGGCCCGGGGAGTTCATTACGTAATACATGTGGCAAACCGGGGCCAGTAACCAGTAAATCCCCCGGAGCAAACTGGATGGCCTGATAATCGATAAATGCAACGCCGTGACTGGAGTGGATGTACGTGATCTGGACTTCCGGGTGAGAATGAAACCGGCTGTAAAAGGCCAACCCTTGATCCTCCTGAAAGCGAAATGTCGTCGCCGGCGAAGGGGGAACCCGAAAGGATACTGGTTTGGTCATAGGTATTAATTTTGCCGAAATTAGCCTACATTAAGATCAATTATGCTAAAATAGTATTAATATCGGCTAAACATCCCCTAACCTGCCATTTGATTTGACCCTAACTTTGTCAAAAATTAAAACGATGAATGTAAATTGGCAAGGCGTTTATCCCGCCATCACGACGGCCTTCACGGAAGGAGATCAATTGGATCTGCCGATGTTCACCAAAAATCTTCATGCACAACTTGCAGCCGGGGTGGATGGCATCATCCTCGGGGGATCACTTGGTGAGGCCAGCTCGCTGACCAATGAAGAGAAATTTAGCCTGGTTGAATTAGCATTGGATGAATGCAAAAACCGGGTGCCCATCATCATCAATATCGCGGAGTCGACCACCCGGGCTGCGGTGGAGCTGGCAGAAAAAGCCGAAGCGGTTGGTGCCCATGGACTCATGATGCTGCCTCCGATGCGCTATAAAAGTACTGACGAAGAAACGCTGGTGTTCTTTGAAACCATTGCCGATGCCACTTCACTGCCCATCATGATTTACAATAACCCGGTTGATTACAAGATCATGGTGACGCTGGATATGTTTGACCGGTTATTGAAGAAATCCAACATCCAGGCTGTAAAGGAATCGACGCGGGATGTTACCAACGTCACCCGTATCCGCAACCGCTTTGGAGACCGGATGAAAATCATGTGTGGAGTCGATACCCTTGCCATGGAAGAACTGCTGCTAGGAGCTGATGGTTGGGTGGCAGGCCTGGTTGATGCATTCCCAGCCGAAACGGTAGCCATCTACCGGCTTACCAAAGCAGGCAGGATTGCTGAAGCCCGGTCCATCTACCGCTGGTTTATGCCATTGTTGGAATTGGACATCAGCCCACAATTGGTACAAAACATTAAATTAGCGTCCGTATATACCGGCATCGGAACCGAGTTTGTCCGGGCGCCGAGACTGCCGTTGATGGGTGAAGAACGTCAGCGAGTAATCACTATTATTGAGGACGCAATGGCTAATCGGCCGGCCCTACCCGATTACCTTGCTGTAGAAGTTTAATTGTAATGATCAAAGGAACCAATAAGATTGGATATCAGGAGTCGGCTCAACATGCCCAAGCGACCTATGCTTTTGTTGCCGCCACGCTGGAATCCCTGCCGGAAGCCTTTCATCCGGCTACCGGTGAAGAAGTCGATCAAGCAGCACAAAAAGCAGCTAAAGCTTTTCCCATCTACCGGGCTCTGGCCCCCCGGCAACGCTCGGAATTCCTCCGGGCCATCGCGGACGAAATTGAGGCATTGGGCTCCGAACTGATCGAACGGGTCATGGTTGAATCAGGGCTTCCCGAAGGACGGGTGACCGGCGAAAGGGGAAGAACTACCGGTCAATTGCGCCTGTTTGCCGATTTCATTGAAGAAGGTTCCTGGGTGGAAGCCATCATCGATCCGGCGATGCCAGACCGCAAACCTTTGCCCAGGGTGGATATCCGCCAAATGCTGCAACCGGTAGGTCCGGTAGTGGTCTTCACGGCGTCCAACTTTCCTTTGGCTTTTTCCACAGCCGGAGGCGATACGGCTTCAGCGCTGGCAGCCGGAAACCCGGTGATCGTCAAGGCGCATGAATCCCACCTGGGTACCAACGACCTGATTGCTCAGGCCATCCTCCATGCTGCACAAAAAACCAACATGCCCGACGGGGTTTTCTCTTCTTTAAATAGCCTTGGTTACGAAGTTGGAAGTCAGTTGGTTATGCATGATTCTGTCGCGTCGGTTGCCTTTACAGGAAGCCAACGTGGCGGCAAAGCGCTTTTTGACCTCGCCCAAAAACGCCAACGTCCCATACCGGTCTTTGCCGAGATGGGGAGTGTCAATCCGGTTTTCATCTTGCCGGAGGCCATGCTGGTTCGTGCCGAAGCCCTTGCTCAACAATTGGCGGCCTCGATCACCCTGGGGGTCGGTCAATTTTGCACCAATCCGGGCCTGATCGTGACCATTGACGGACCTGAAACCCGGCAATTTAGTCAGGAACTGGCCAAAGCAATTGAAGCCACCCAGGCCGGAACCATGTTGAACCAGGGTATCCGGACCAATTTTGAAGAGCGGGTGCAGCATTTGAGTACGTTAGACCCGGTTTCGATGCTGGGTAGCCGATTAAACGAGAAGCTTCCTCACACGGTCAAAGCCACGGTCGCCACGGTAAGCGGGGCTGATTTCATGGAGCATCCACACCTGCGTGAAGAAGTTTTTGGTCCCTTTTCATTGATCATCATTTGTGCCGACCGCCAGGAAATGGAAAACATAGCGAACAATCTTGAAGGTCAGTTGACGGCTACATTAATGACGGAGAACCACGATGATGATGTCGTCAGAACATTGTTTGATATCCTTAGCCAAAAAGCCGGCCGGGTGCTCTTCGATGGCGTCCCCACCGGTGTGGAAGTTTGCCATGCCATGCATCATGGAGGACCCTATCCGGCGACGACCGACGAGCGTTTTACCTCGGTGGGGACCAAGGCCATATTGCGGTTTGTGCGTCCAGTAGCCTATCAAAATGCCCCACAAAACCTATTGCCGGATGCCCTCAAAAATGAAAATCCTTTAGGAATCTGGAGAAAGATCAACGGACAGCTCACCAAAGATCCATTGTAATCACCTATGCGTAAAACCTTCCAATGCATCGACGCCCACACCTGTGGGAATCCGGTGCGCCTGGTCGCCGGTGGCGGCCCATTTCTTACCGGTAACTCCATGATGGAACGCCGGTTGCATTTTATGAGGGAATTCGACTGGATCCGGCAAGGATTGATGTTCGAACCGCGCGGCCATGATATGATGTCCGGAAGCATTCTATACCCACCCTCCGATCCGGAAAATGACGTGGCCATCCTGTTTATCGAGACCAGTGGCTGCCTGCCCATGTGTGGGCATGGTACCATTGGCACCGTCACCGTAGCCATTGAAGAAGGGCTGATCCAGCCAAAAAGACCTGGTTTCCTGCGGCTGGAAACCCCGGCAGGCCTGGTAATGGTCGAATACCGCCTCGATGGCAGAAAGGTTACTTCCGTCCAACTGACCAATGTGCCATCCTTCCTCTATCTGCAAGATCTGGAGGTTGAGTGCCCGGACCTGGGATCACTCCGGGTTGATGTGGCCTATGGGGGTAATTTCTATGCCATCGTTGACCCGCAGGAAAATTTTCCCGGTATGCAAGCTTTCACTGCCTCCCAGCTGATCCAGTGGAGTCCGGTGCTTCGTAAACGTCTTAACCAGCTAGATACCTTTCAGCACCCCTTGTATCCGGAGATTAATGGCCTGAGTCACATCATGTGGACGGGTTCAACATTGTCGTCCGAGGCTTCAGCCCGGAATGCCGTGTTCTATGGAGAAAAAGCCATTGACCGGTCTCCCTGTGGCACGGGAACGAGCGCACGCATGGCCCAGTGGCATGCCCAGGGCAAATTGCACCAGGGCGACCGGTTTGTCCATGAATCCATCATCGGCAGTCAGTTCATTGGCGGTATTGCAGGAGTGACTTCCTGCGGGCCATATCAAGCCATCATCCCCACGATCGAGGGCTGGGCCAAGATTACCGGTTACAATACGATTATTATCGACGATGAAGATGATCCATTTGCTCACGGATTTCAGGTGATTTAAACGATGAAAGTAACCATTATCGGAGGCGGGATCATCGGGCTTTCCACCGCCTATTACCTGGCAGAAGCCGGTATAGAAACCACTGTCGTGGACCGGAATAATCTGGAAGATGGTTGTTCTTTTGGCAACGCCGGAATGATCGTGCCCAGCCATTTTATCCCACTGGCGGCTCCCGGAGTAATCCGTCAAGGCCTGAAATGGCTACTGGATGATAGCAGTCCTTTCTACATTAAACCACGGATGGATGTGGATCTGGTGCGTTGGCTGTACCTCTTTTCCCGGAGTGCCAACACCAAAAAAGCGGAACTGGCGATGCCGCTGCTCCGTGACCTGAACCAACTTTCAAAAAAGCTTTACCAGGAACTCAACAATAAACCGGGATTTAACTTTGGCTGGCAGGAAAAAGGCATATTGATGCTTTTCCAGGAGGCAGCAACCCAAAAAGAGGAAGAACATACGGCAAGACGGGCTAACCAACTGGGCATCGAAGCCAATGTTCTTAGTTCCAACGAATTGTCAGGTCTGGAACCCGGGGTGCCGATGGATGTGTTGGGAGCCGTCCATTATCCCGGAGATGCCCATCTCACTCCACACCTACTGATGCAGAATCTGATCAGGCATTTAAGGCACCGAGGGGTCCATTTCATTCAGGATACCAATATTGAAGACTTCCGGTTTTCAGGTCGCAAAGTACAGGGACTACTGACTGACCAGGGCCAATTGATCGAGGTAGATCAGCTCGTGGTAGCATCCGGCTCCTGGTCTGGCCTATTGGGTAAAAAATTGGGCATTCCTTTAGCCCTTCAAGGCGGAAAGGGCTATAGCCTTACTGTCAGTGATCTTAATAATGGACCATCGATCCCCAGCATCCTGGTGGAAGCTAGAGTGGCCATGACGCCTATGCAACATGGACTGCGAATTGCCGGTACACTGGAAATTGCCGGATTGAACACAGCGGTCAATACCCGGAGGGTCCAGGGCATCCTGGAGGCGGTCCCCCGTTATTATCCGCAGCTTCCTGTAAAAACCAGTGAAGGGCCGGTCTGGTCAGGATATCGGCCATGTACCCCTGACGGGCTACCCTATCTTGGTAAGCACGAAGCTTTTGAAAACCTTTATTTGAATACCGGTCATGCAATGATGGGCTTGAGTCTGGGCCCGGCATCAGGTTTGCTGATGAAAGAAATTCTCCTCCGTGAACGCCCCAGCTTACCCTTGGAACGATTGCATCCGGGACGGTTCAATTGATCCACCTCTAGCAGCTATTCGTCGAGTTTTACCAACCTTTTACCCATGTCGGACTGTCAACTGTGGTGACACCACGTACTTATTTTTATTAAATTGGGAATATGAGACATCGATATTTACTGACCACCCTTTTAATCTTAATTTTATTACCAGCCATCCAGGGGCAAGATTATCCCTGGGAAACACCGGCTAGTCCCTGTATTCCTGCTTTCCAGGACACGATCATTTGGCAACAGGTCCGCAAAAATGAAAAATTATACCAAGTTTCCCGGGGAAAGCGCAGCACGACCCGCTTCATCTGGCCACTTCGTTTTGCACAGGATACCACTCTTCCGGGTTACTATGCCATCTATCAGTTTGTCGATCACGACCCCGATTATGGAGAAGTACTGGATTACAATTGTGGTAAAAGGACTTATGACCTGGAAAACTACAATCATGCCGGCACCGACATCGGGCTCTATCCCTGGGGCTGGCGTAAACTGGATGAAGGTACGATTGCTGTGATTGCAGCGGCCGCCGGTACAATTACCGGAAAAGACGATGGCCATTATGACCGGAATTGTAGTTGGGGAAATAATCCCCCCGCCAATTATGTCATCATCACCCACGCCGATGGTTCCCGCGCATTGTACTGGCATATGAAAGAAGGCAGCATCACCGGCAAACCCATCGGGAGCACGATCGAAGCGGGAGAATACCTGGGTCGGGTCGCCAGCAGCGGATTTTCCAACATTCCCCATTTGCATTTCGAAATCCGGTCTTCCGAAGGCAACGTGGTAGATCCCTGGGCCGGTCCATGCAATGAAACAACTGCCACATCCTGGTGGATCGAGCAACGCCCTTATTACGATCCGGCGATTAATGAGATTGATATCCATTATGCCGCACCGTCACCCTTCGGCAGCTGTCCGGATCCGGAAAATACCCGTATCAGTCGTCGTTACAATCCCGGCTCCGACATCTTTCCGGCCACTTATTACCGGGATCAGCGTAAAGACGACATCACTGAATATGTCTTGCTCGATCCGGAAGGCAAATTATTTAAAGCGTGGACACACCGTTCGCCTGGCGATTACCTGACCAGTTGGTGGTATTGGCAATACACCCTGCCGGATGATGCCCTCACCGGGACCTGGACATTACGTGTCAGCTATCGAGACCAGGAACTGAACTGGCCCTTTGAGGTGACCAATGATTGCCTGTTGCCGGAAGAGCTCCAGGTCTTAAAACCAGGTGTTTCATCTGCGGAATTGCAATGGTCAGCTTCCGCAGACCAGTATGTGGTAAGGATTTTTAAAAACGGCATCCAGGTGAATGATACGCTTACCAGTGAATTGGGTTGGAAACCCCGGCAGTTGGAGCCGGCGACGGCCTATCAATGGGAAGTGGCATCCATCTGCAATCAGGATACGAGTGCGTACACACCGGGGCCGTCCTTTTCGACCACACCAATTTACTACTTTCAAGGTCAGAACATTACCATTTCTCCTGCCAACCCGTTGCCCACCGATAGCATTCTGGTAACCATCTCCGGTTTAATCCTGGAAGAGGGCGCTTACGTCAGACAACAACAAATATCCCAGGATAAAGCCGTCTTCACCATCCGTACCGATTGGTCTTCGTCCGATCCTACACCCTCTGAAAAAAAGCAAGATTTAACCTTTACCCTTGCACCTCAACCGGAAGGCGATTATCAAATTGCCCTGACCGGTGAACACGCCGATTATACGTTCTTGGCATCAGGTAATTTTCAGTTTACGGTCAATGGATGCAAAGAAATTCCGCTCTACATTTCTGCCCTATCCGATCGCACACTCTGGTGGGACATCGGTCCGGAATACGGCCTTGATCAGTACATCATCAGATATCGTCCCTCAGACCTGAAGGAATGGACCTACGATACACTGACTTATCCCTTTTGCCTCGTACCTCCTTGTCCGGGAATTGGGACGGGACATTTGGAATACCGCCTCGGCCAATGGCTGATCAGGGGACTTCAACCCTGCCAGGAATACGAGATCCAGTTGTTCCAGCCATGTGTGTCCCGGGAGGGCAATTTTACCAGATCCCTACTGGTGACCACCATGTGTGAGCCCTTGCCCTGCCAACCAATTCTTGATCCTGTCCTGGATACGACCCACACATTTGGGGCATCCATCCACTGGCAGGACACCACCGACTATCGATCCGGAGAAGCCTACCTGGTTCGTATCTTTCAGGAGGACTCATTGATCTGGGAGGATGCTTTGTATTCGACACCGGATAACCGGCACTATCGGGAACACCATGTGAAGGGAAGATATTTTGTGAATTGTTATTGTCAGGATGGTTTCTGTCTACGGCCTCCACTGATCTTACCTGCACCAACTTTTTATAATGTTTCCGGTTTGCTTCCATGCACGTCTTATCAGGTAACCACTACGAAATGGTGTATCGATACCCTCTTACCATCCCAGGACACGTTGGATTTAACCACATCCTGTCGCCCTGATCCCTATTTTGCAGCGGAAAATGCCATTCAAATCTATGAACCCCAGGCTGCCCAACTGGACAGCATCCAGATCCAGGGAGAATTCTATTCCAATCCTTGCGTTGATTGTCAGGGGTGTCCAGGTCAGGGATATTACCTCTGGCCCGACACCATTGCGATTATAGATAGTCTCCGCCTGGCCTGGAGGGCTAACATCCTGGGAGGGGGCCAATATGTTGACCTGTTTACGAATTTACAGGAATCATTTCCATCCGGAAATATGGGAATCTACGTCGATGAAGACCAAAACGGGTACTTTGAACGGGTTTTATTCGAAACAAAAAGTGTTAAAGAATCGGGTGAAACAGTCGTTCCTCTAACTGAACGGTTGTTACCGGGTAATTACCGGCTACGCTGGGTCTGGAGTCCGCTGGAGAAGGTGGTAGCTCAGGGGTACTTGCATTTTGGATCGGTATTCGATCTATCGGTAAAAGTGCTCCCTTCAACCACGTCAAGAGAAAGCGAAGCCTTTCTCTCTGTTCAGGTAACCAATCCTGTCCGCGACCGGGTGACCCTGTTCCATCTACCGGAAGGCACGATTTCAATTGATCTTTTTGACCTGCTGGGTCATCGAATGCTTCCGCCGGTCCACGTTCATGATCAACCGGAATTTCAAATGGATGTAAGTCAACTGAGGAATGGGCTGTATGTCATACAATTACAAAACCGTAAAGGCAGGCGTGCCTTCACATTAATGAAAATGGAATAAAATGGCGATTTATGACCTAAGCCACACCATCGGCAACGAAACCATCACCTACCGGGGATTTCCAGCACCGATCATCTGCGATTTTATTTCCAGGGAGCAGAGCAAAATCTATTACGAGAAAGGAACAACCTTCCAGATTGCCCGAATGGATTTTGTCACCAACTCGGGTACTTACCTGGATAGTCCATTTCACCGCTATGAAGATGGAAAAGATCTGTCTGATTTAGCCCTGGAGCGGCTGGTACATCTTCCGGCCATTTGCCTCCGGATCCATCATTCCAAAAAGTTGAATATCGAAGTCAGTGATCTGGAAAAGTTTGAAATTTCCGGTAAAGCCATCTTGTTGCACACCGGTTGGGACGAACACTGGATGACCGATAATTACTTCGCCGATCATCCTTACCTGACCAGGTCTGCGGCCCAATACCTCGTGGATAAGGGTGCAATTTTAGTGGGTATCGACAGTCACAACATCGACGATACCCGCTCTAATGATCGCCCCGTCCATTCCATTTTACTTCATCACGATATTTACATCGTTGAACATTTGTGTGGCTTGGATGCCGTTCCGGATGAAGTTTCCCTGTTCTTCACAGCGGTTCCTCCCAAAATCAAAAAGGTTGGCACTTTCCCGGTTCGGGCATTTGTTGAAACCGAATAGGGGGAATCAGGCTTTGTTTGTATCTTATTGTGGAATCATTAAATTCATCGCAATATGAAGCAAACTTTACCATGGTTAACGGCTACTTTCCTACTCGTCTCCCTATTCATATTTCCGCCATCCGGTTGGGCTGTCCATTCTAAAAAATTAGTCCCTCCGGCCGAATTGGAGCATTATGCCATCAACCCAGCGACGAATATTACCGTGGCAGAATATTCGCAAATGCGTATTAAAGATTTGCAGGAGTTAAGCGGGCATAAGCTCAAATGGCAGGAAAAGGTGTCCTTCAAATTGACACAACGGGCCATCAAGAAAAAACTGCGTCGTGGTGAAGCGTTTGACTTTGATGCTTCATCCAGTTACCGGTTTAATATCGGGGGATTTTTACTCGGTTTCTTCCTGGGAGTTGTAGGTGTCCTCCTCTCCTTGCTATTTGGCAGGAATGCTTTCCGGTCAAGTCTGATCGGCCTCCTGTGTTGGGTTATTATTTTACTGATTGTCTTCCTGGTCTGAGCCGTCTGAAAGGACAAACCATTCGATGGCAGCCTGATCCAGGTTCATGCGCCGGTTGATCACCTCAGGAGGGTAATTGGCAGCCAGGTAATCCAGGATGACCAACTCGTTATCACCCAGATCCCACAGGCCCTGAGTTTCCTGCATCCACCGGATAATTTGTTCCCATCGGTTGCGGTCTCCACGGTTTTGCGTCACCAGCTGTGCGGAATGGCAGGCGGTGCAATTGACCAGGACTTCCCGATAACCCGGACCTTCTGCCAGGCCATTTTGAATGTGGATGCCATCGACCACCTCATCGGATTGAGGTAATGCCAGCGGGCTGGTTGCCACTGCGTCAGCAGATGGAACCGGACTTTTATGATTAATCCAGAGCCACCAGCCAGCGCCTCCCACCAGGAGGACCATTATCACCAAAGCGATACGAACCTGTCTGCGCACGGAGTTCAGATGTTCAATTGGTGGCTTCATGCGGTGACTTTTACAGCAATTCGGTGACAGGCATTGTTCAGATAACCTTTCGGGTTCCAGCCGGGGAGGATGACGGGTTGGCTTCTGCCCTCTCGGTCGACTGCCCGGGCCCATACTTCATAATACCCTTCCTGGGGAAACGAAATTTTGGTAACAAAATGCTGCCATGCTAACGGGTTGACCGGTTTTGTCAGTGCACAGGATTGCCAGGTCATGCCAAAGTCGATCGAAGTATATACTTCCCTGACATCAAGGTCCCCTGCCCAGGCATGACCACGCACTTCAAGCGATTGACTTTTGCGGAGCGTGGCCCCGGTCCGAGGATAGGTAATTAGTGATTTGACCGGCATGGACTCGATGATGCACATCTCTTCGTCCGCAACTTTTTCCCCGGGAGCAACCGGTTTGCAAGGCATTCGATAGGAAGGGGCCTCCATTTTGGGACCATCATGAATTTTGTCCCGGACAACGACCCGGCTCAGCCATTTACCGGAGCAGGACGCCGGCCAACCTCCAAATACCAGGCGGAGTGGATATCCGTTCAGCCAGGGCAGTGGTTCCCCGTTCAAATCCCAGGCAATCAGGCTTTCAGGCTCCAGGGCTTTCCGGATAGGCACCCCCCGGCTGATGGGTACCTGGTCTCCGCCGTTCAGGTGCTTGTCCATGCCATAATAGCCAATGTACACGGCATTATTCCGAAGGCCACTCGCTCTAAGTAGATCGGCCAGCCTGACTCCTGTCCAGGAGCCACATCCCACTGCACCAACCGACCATTGATTGCCGGAAGCGGGAGGGTTAAATTCCTTACGCCCATTGCCGGCACATTCCAGCGTAAGGTGGTGAGTGACAACTTCAAATTTTGATTTTAATTCAGGCAGGGTATAAGTGACCGGCCTGGAGACCGCTTCTCCCTCGATGGTCAAGGTCCAGTTATCGGGGTTTATCGCGTCCAATTCAGGAGGAACACCGTTATTCCTGACAAAGAAGAGCGGAGCGGGGGTCACCTCCGGATCAAGCAAGTGGGGCGGTGTTTCCGCATTGACTGGCCGGTCATTCAACACAATGAGTGCAGGGTCCTTCCCTGGCAGGACAAAGAATTCCAAGGAATGCAACAGTCCGGCCGGCACCATGCCTTCCGGGAAAAAATCAGCGAAGACCATAGGTGCGCCGAGTGCTGCGCCAATGGATAATTTGCCCATATCTTTCAAGAATCCACGGCGGTTTGCTTGTGATTTTCTACCCCACAGCCGGCGATCGGCTTCAATGGGATCTGACTCATAAAGAGCGCGGAGGCCTACCCTATTTTTTCGCATACGGATATACAGGTTAAGTGGTCAAAATAGGAAAATAACCAGAAATCCAGGCCATAAGCAGCCGGCCAGGTGTTATAAAAACACGAAGCCCCGGCGCATTGGCCGGGGCTTATCACTCACCCTCTTTCCTCAATCAATTAACCTCGCAATAAAAAGAAATACGCTTAATCGTTCTACTTGATATCCTAGCACAAAGATAGCCGGGACATAAGCCTCTTTTTGTGACTTTGGTTACACATCGATCCTAAATTCAAAAGGTAAAGGCTACCATCTGCATGATAGCCTTTACAACACAACAGCTCATCAAATATTTTAATTATTGAGGACAGATTCCTCCGTCAATTCTTTCTTAGCCAGGTAAAAATCCACCTTCTCGTACGTGGTATTCGCCAGCCTTTCTTCCATTTCATTAATGTCCTTCGGAGGAGGCACAATCACTTTTTCTCCGCGGACCCAATTTACCGGAAGGGCAACCGCATGTTTATCTGCAGTCTGTAACGCTTCCAGAACCCGTTTGATCTCTTCCATATTGCGCCCCACATTAAGCGGATAATACATGATCAAACGAATGATCCCTTTGGGATCAATGAAAAATACTGCACGAACGGCTGCCGTAGAACTGGCTCCCGGATGCAGCATGCCATATTTATGAGCAACCTGCATGTCGAGGTCCGCAATGATGGGGAAATCCATGAATACGCCCGTTCGCTCACGGACATTCTGGACCCAGGCCAGGTGTGAATGAATGCTGTCAATACTCAGTCCGATCAATTTGGTATGATGACGGGAAAACCAGTCCTTGTCTTTGGCAAAAGCCGACAATTCAGTGGTACAAACCGGGGTAAAATCCGCCGGGTGTGAAAAGAGGATGACCCAATGGTTTTTATTAAATTCTGAAAACTGCAAATTGCCCTGTGTGGTAGCGGCTTTGAAATCAGGTGCCCGATCGCCGATTCGTGGCATCGAATACGTCATTTGTTCCATATCAGGATTTATTAAAGTGTGATTCGAATTGCTTCTCCAATAAAAACAGGGGTTGCCATCCATTCCGAATGGTAACCCCGGACTTTATAAACTACAGTTCAGTACTTTGCTCTACAAATTCCGTCAAAGGAATGTCGGTCAAAGACAATTCATTGATCCCGCCGCGGACATTGACCAGGTGTTCAAAGCCCCGGGCTTTAAGGATTGAAATGGCGATGACGGAGCGGTAACCACTGGCGCACTGTACATAATAGCGACGGTTGCGATCCAGTTGAGCCATGTTTTTATTGATAAAATCCAAGGGGAAGTTTAATGCCCCTTTGACATGCTGGGCATCAAATTCACTGGCCCGGCGTACATCCAGAAGGTTTAGATTGCCTTCTTTATGCAGTTTGGCATACATGTATCCTTCAACTTCATCAACCGTATCAATTTCAAAACCGGATGCTTTCCAGGCTTCCATTCCTCCGTCCAGATAACCGATGGCAAAATCATAACCGACACGAGCCAACCGGGTGACCACTTCTTCTTCGGCGCCGTAGTCGCTTACAAACAGTATTTTTTGTCTCAGGTCAGGTATTAATGCGCCAACCCACGGAGCAAATGTTCCATCCAAACCGATAAAAATTGAACCGGGGATATGAGCTTTGGCAAACGACTCTGCAGACCTTGCATCAATTACCACTGCTTCCTCACCTTCCCAGGCAGCCTGAAAGGCACGTGGTGACAAAGCACGCAGGCCCCTGGCGGTTACGTCATCAAACGATTCGTAACCCATTTTATTCATGACCGCATTCTTGGGGAAGTATTGAGGTGGATCAACCAAACCGGTGGTTACTTCCGTCACGAACTCTTCCCGTGACATGTCAGCACGCAACGCATAATTCATTGCACGCTGCTGCCCAACCGTTCCTGTCGTTTCCTTACTCATTTTTTTACCGCATGCCGAACCGGCACCGTGACCGGGATAAACGATCACTTCATCCGCCAGGGGCATAATTTTATTTCGTAAACTGTCAAAAAGGAATCCGGCAAGATCTTCTCGGGTAATCTCTCCTTGTTTAATGGCCAGATCGGGTCGTCCGACGTCACCAAGGAATAAAGTATCCCCGGTAAATATGGCATAATCCCTGCCTTGCTCATCGCGGAGCAGATAGGTACTGCTTTCCATCGTATGCCCCGGAGTGTGCAATACTTTGATGGTTACTTTTCCAATCGTTAAAATTTCACCGTCTTTAGCAATGTGGGCGTCAAAGGCCGGCTGAGCGGTTGGACCGTAGACGATCCTTGCGCCCGTTTTTTTGGCCAGATCAAGGTGGCCGCTGACAAAATCGGCATGAAAGTGGGTTTCCAACACATATTTGATGGTGGCCCCATCTTCATTTGCCTTTTCAATATAAGGTTGTGTCTCACGCAGCGGATCGATCACCACAGCTTCTCCTTCACTTTCAATATAATAGGCCGCTTCCGCCAGGCAGCCGGTATAGATCTGTTCGACTTTCATAAAATGACTTTTTGGTTAAGTGATAAAAAGCGAAATCTGCCAACTAAACTATGAGATTCCTTGGTATAGATCAGTGATAGTAATCACAAGGATCATTGACCTACTTCATTAATCGGTACGGTGAATGTGGATGGAAAACGAATTCCATTCATCCGTTGAATGATTCGGGAATGAATTCAGGTATTAACCAGATGATCCCCGGGGATCAGGTGGCGAGCTCGATCCGGTTGCGCCCTAAGGTTAGCAAATTGTCCTTCTCCATTTTTTTCAGCAAACGTGAGACTGCCTCCCGGGATGCATGTAAATCATTGGCAATGTCCTGATGAGTAATCGACAAGGAACTGGACCCGGTGACCCGTGCCTTTTCATGGAGGTAATCGATCAGTTGCTGATCCATATTGGAGAAAGCGATGCGGTCGATGGTGTCGATCAGATCGTAAATCCGTTGATCGTACATGCGCAATACAAAATTTCGCCAGACCGGATATTTGCTCATCCAGGCATCGGCAGCAAGCAGCGGAATGGCGATAATACAAACGTCTTCCTCGGCAACAGTCTTTATTTCACTGCGCTTTTGCATCAGACAACAGCTGAAAGAAGCCGCACACGATTCTCCTGCCAGCAAGTAATACAAAAAAAGTTCGTTCCCGTCCGGATCCTGACGGACGACCTTGATGGTCCCTTTGTAGACCAGGGGCACTGACCGTACAAATTCACCATAATCCAGGATGGAATCACCCGCTTTAAATTCAACCAAAGTGGATTCACGTGCCAACTCTTCCACCAACTCCTCCTGGTACAGGATTGGGAAATGATTACGGATGATATTTTTGATTTGTTCTTTCTCGAGGATATGTGTCGACATGCCGGTTCAGAATTTCATGATCACGAACATAATGAATAATGGGCATAACTAAAACCCCCGCGGAATGCAGAAAGTTTAAGGACAAAGCGGGGTCAAGATGTTGCTCATCGACTCCCCTGCTCAACAGATACATGTTACGGTTTACCGGCAGCCAGAGCATAACGTGCTTATGGATATTGGAAAATTTCAAGCCGTTCGATTTGCGAAAGCTCTCCGGATAACAACAGGAGTGATTTCTTCCAATCGGAGAGCCGGCTTGCCTGGCCTAATCAAGAGGTTAATGCGGACTAAACATGGTGAACGGAACAATACTTAACTCCCCCTGAAAGGCGTATCACCTAGCTGCTTCTGCTGAAACTATCATTAAGGGAACCCGGGTAGAAATCAGACAGCTTGTTTCTTCTCGATGCAGATCCGGATCATGCGGCCGATCTGTCGTAGCCGGTCCTTGCTGCCTCCCAGGTAGTTGGCAATCAGGTAGGCTACAATACCAGCGGACAATGAGCCGATCGCCAGGATGCCGGTGGCAACCAAAATTAACTTCACCTGTAAGACGATACCAACGATGAAAAGTGAGGTAGCTGCGCAGAAAAACATGACCATTCGAAGCCAGGTCTGTTCGGCCATTTGAAACCACTTTGCTTTTAATTCCCATTGGCCATACATTTTCCACAATTCTTCTATGGAAAAATATTCGGGACCAAATTCTTCCAAAAGCTTAACATGGTCATTCATTGACCTTTCCAATCTTTCCAGGGGATGTCCAAAGCGAAGCATGAATCTCTTACTTAGGGATAATGAAAAAGAATTACCTAAAACCCGGAATATAGACTGTATTACCAATCAAACGTAAAAAGTACAAGTTTAGCCTGAAGAATCCAGAATATTTTAGCAGAAATTGCAAAATTATAGACGTTATGGCCCAGTATTG
>JAGQXC010000222.1 GCA_020436785.1 Saprospiraceae bacterium
GAACGATCAGGTCATTGACCGGAACATCGGGAAGATTGCCATCCACCGCTTCCCAGTCCAGCCCTGAGTTGACCGTCCGGTAAATGTGGTGCGAGGCTGATCCATAGCGGTAGCCCGATAAGGTTACGTAAGCCGTGGCGGTATTAACCGGGTCAGCGACTACCCGCGTGACCCAGCGTTGCGGCAGGTCCCGGGTTACCTGATTCCAGGTTTCACCTTGATCCGGACTCTGCCAGACCAGCCCGTCATCCGTGCCCACCCAAATGATATGATGATCGACAGGAGATACATCGATGGTGGTGATGGTACCGTATGAAATTTCCGCGGGGCCGGGGCCATTGGTCAAATCTTCACTGATGGCGAACCAGGTATTTGCCTGATCCAGGGACTTGTACAGCCGGTGAGTACCCAGATAAAGCACATTGTGATCCAGGGGGTCGATGATCGCGGGTGTATTCCAGTTGGTACGATCCTGACTGTTGATCCCATTGCGTGCCGCCTGAAAACGATCTCCTCCATTGGTCGATTTGGCAAATGAACCGTATTGGTACTCCGTGTACATGATCATTGGGTCGACGGGATCGATCAATGTGTAAAAACCGTCACCGACAAAAATAGTTTCCCAGTCATCCGGAACACCGGTAAGGGTGCGGATGGAGGCGTTATCCTGCGAACCGCCATAGAATTGGAATGGATTGTGTGGATTGATTTCGATGGTATAGAACTGCGTAATCGGCAGATTGGGCCAATGCCGGTTGGTGACTCCCAGGTCATGGCTAGAATAGACACCCCCATCGTTGCCAATGACCAGGTAATTCGGACGATCCGGATCGATCGCCAGATCATGCTGGTCCACATGGGCATTGGAAAAGATGGTTTGCCAGGATTGGCCGCTGTTGTTGGAAACGTACATGGGAAGCCCGGTCAGGTATATTTTTTCCGGGTCAAGAGGATGCACCACCATTTTCCCATACCAGTACATGTAAGCAGGACTGGAGATGCCTACCGTTCGCAAGGACACCCAGTGATTTCCGGCGTCGTTGCTGCGGTAGATGCCTTGCAGGTAACCTTCCTGGTTGCAATACATGGCATACATCGTATCGGGAGCCGAAGGGGCAATGGCAATTCCTATGCGTCCTTTTTCTTCCGCTGAGAATGGCAATCCGGACGTTAATTCTTCCCAGTGGGACCCGCCGTCAACGGATCGGAAGAGGCCACCCGTAACGCCTCCGTACTGGCGACTTTGGACCCGGCGTGTTCTTTCCCACAGTGCTGCAAAGACGGTATCGGGATGGCGGGGATGGATAACCACGTCGATGGCGCCGGTGGAATCCGACCGGGACAAAACCTGTTCCCAGTGTTCGCCGCCGTCAAGGGTACGGAAGAGACCGCGTTGGGCATTGTTGTTAAACAATTGACCCATTGCGGCGACGAAGACCGTTTGTGGATCCCGCGGATGGATTTCCACTTTGCCAATGCTGCCACTCTGTGCCAATCCCATCCACTGCCAGTGAGCTCCTCCATCGGTTGATTTTAACATACCCTGCCCATCATAGGTCAGCGACCCTCCACCTGCATTCGCTTCACCGGTACCCACATAGATGGTCTGTTGGTAAACCGCCAAATCGCCAACTGCCGGAGATCCCATTTCATCAAGCAACGATTCCCAGTGGCCCCCTTCATCGTAGGAACGAAAAAGCCCTCCAGAGGCGGCACCGGCATAGACGCCATCATCCTCCGCAATTTCAATATCCGTGATTCGGCCTCCAATATTCGTCGGGCCGGCAAATTGCCAGAAAAAGCCATCGTCTCGCTTCTCCAGATGATACATCCGGGACTGATGCTGTGCAACGGCCTGACGGTAGGCATCCATATCCAATTGGTGAAAAGGGTAGGCGCGTTGTTTAAAAAACCATTCCTGGGGAGCCTGGTCGGCGTCCTTATCCGACTCAAGATCAGTTTCCATACATTGATTAAAACCCAGCAAACAAAGCGATAAGAAGAAGGCCCAGTGTATCCGGGAAGGGTAGGTTATCTCCGTCATCCTACCGTTGTTGAAGTTCGATGGCTGCATAATAGGTGTCCTGATCCTGGGAGGTAAATATAAATCCTCTTTTCGCAAGAACGTGCATCATCGCTTCATTTCGTTTTAAAACATGACAGAAAATGCGCTGATAACCTTTGTGTAATGCATATTCAATAATGTAATCTGTCAGAATGGAGCCTAAACCTTTGCCTTGCCAGGGATCGGCAACCACAATGGCATATTCCGCTTGTATTCCCCAGGGATCACCCACCAGGCGGACCACTCCGATCATCTGATTGCGCTGACGGACTTTCGTTTCGGCAATAATGGCCATTTCACGGTCATAATCGATATGGGTAAACCGGGACAATTGATCATGGCTGACACTCCCCATGTAACCAAAAAACCGGAAATAAATGGTTTCTTTCGAAAGGTATTCAAACAGCTCGCGCTCCAGTGGTTCGTCTTCCGGACGGATTGGGCGTAGCGTTACCTTCAGGTCTTTCACATGGATCTGCCTGGTCAGGTGGACCGGATAAGGGGTGATCACCAGGTGATGGTAGGGAGGGCCTTTGGATTCAGCATCATTCAGGATCACGCGCGCATCCAGGACAACTTGTCCGGTCTCATCAATCGCCAGGGGATTCAGGTCAATCTGTTGGATCTGGGGGAAGTCCATCAACAGGTAGGCAAATCGACATAACAAAAATTTCAATGCTTCCAGATCGACCGCCGGCAAATTCCTGAAGCCCTTTAATAACTGGTAGATTTTTGTCTGTTCGATCAGATTTTGGGCAAGCGCCATATTCAATGGTGGCAATGCGATGCGGGTATCCCGGAAAATTTCGACGGCAATGCCTCCCATACCGAAGACGATGACCGGTCCGAAAATGCTGTCCTTTTTCCCTCCGATTAAGAGCTCCCACCGTTTACGGACCATGGGCTCAATGCGGATTCCCTCAATGGTTGCTTCCGGATTGAATTCCTTGATGTGGTTAATCAGTTCATGAAAGGTTGATTCTGCGGCGGATAGATCGCGAATCTCCAGCCGCACACCTCCTGCTTCGGTTTTATGCAATATTTCAGGTGAAGCGATCTTCATAGCCCAGGGAAATGGAATCTTTTTTGCAAATTTTCCAAGATCATCCACCGTTTTGGCGATGAAGCCACTCACACTGGGGATGTCATAACAGTGGAGCAATTGCCTTGCTTTCGTCTCGCCGAGTGTCGTATTTGCTTCTGATAGAGCCTGGGAGATTATAGCCTGTGCTTGCTTCCTTTTCGGTGTAAAATCCGCTGGCGTATCGGGAGGAGTTTCATACAACAACCGGATATGCCTGGCATAGTCAGCCATGCGCAGGAAGACATCTACCGCATCCTCGGGAAATGAATAATTGGGCACCTGGTTGGCTTCCAGATGCCGGATGGCGTCCTCCACGTCGGTGAGCCCCATCCAGGATGCCAGGATAGGCTTATCGTATTTACGGTTCAACTCGGTCACCACTTTGGCAACATCCAGCGCATCAGTGATGGCCTGTGGGCACAGGATGGCAAGGACGCCATCGACCTGATTTTGATTCAGACAGGCTTCCAATGCTTCCCGGTATTGTTGGGCTGACGCGTCACCCAATACGTCGACCGGATTTTTTCGGCTCCACGAGGAGGGCAGGATCTGATTTAGTTGACCGATGATCTTCCTGGGTAAAGGGGCCAGCTGCCCTCCATGGCGAACCAGGAAATCGGTCGCCATGATGGCGGGGCCACCGGCATTGGTTACGACCGCCAGGCGGTGATTTTCTGGAATGGGTTGCATGGCCATGGCTTTAGCCAGGTAGAAGAGTTGGGCGACCGTTTCTACGCGCAGGACACCCACACGCGCAAATGCTGCCGCAAATACGTCGTCATCACCTGCCAGAGAGCCGGTATGGGACAAGGCGGCGCTGGCTCCCTCTGCACTGGTACCCGCTTTGAGGACAATAATGGGTTTGGAACGGGAGAAAGCCCTCGCAGCGCTCATGAAGGCTTTGGGGTTTTCCAACGTCTCCATATAAATCAGGATGCAGCGAATGTTTTCTTCCGTGCCAAAATAATCGATCAGGTCATGAAAACCGATGTCGACCATGGAACCCACCGATACAAAATGATTGAATCCGAATTGTTGTTTTTCCGACCAATCGAGGATGGTGGCGCCCAGGGCGCCGGACTGGGAGATAAAGGCGATGTTGCCGGGTAACGGATCCTGGGTGCCGAAGGTCGCATTGAGTCCTATTTCAGTGTTGATGAATCCAAAACAATTGGGACCGATCAGTCTGATGCCATATCGTCCCCGGATTTTTTCGATGCGCTTCAATAGTTTTTTGCCTTCGGCTCCGATCTCCTTGAATCCGGCAGAAATGATCACCACGGCCTGGATCCCTTTTTCGCCGCACTCTTCCAAAACACCAGGCACGGTCACCGCCGGTGTGGCGATGATGGCTACATCAATGGCGTGTGGAATGGCCTGAACATTTTTATAGGCTTCGTGGCCAGCGATGGTCTTGTGTTTGATATTGACCGGGTAAACCGAACCTTTAAAAGATGGCTTGATCAGGTTTTGCATCATGGCATAGCCGACGGTGTGCACCCGGTCGGAAGCACCGATCAATGCGATGGATTTGGGTTTGAATAATTTGTCCAGAATAGGCTTCATAGACCTGGATTACAATTTCCAAAAGGGTAAGAGCAATCGGCGCAGGTCATACATTTCAAAATCTACGACTTCCCTGGTCTGGATGGTGCTGTGGGTGGATTCATCGGGAAAGGGACAATTTTCACCATTCATCCCGGAATAAAAATTCAGAATGCACCTGGGCAGAACTTCCAGGTTGTAGCCACCTTCCAGGACGGCAAAATGTCGCGGGTATCGCTCGCGAAGCTGCAATCCAATGTCGTAGAAACTCCTCGTCGAAAAGCGAAGATCCAGGAGCGGGTCAAACAGATGGCCGTCAAAACCTGCGGATATTCCCACCACGTCAGGTGCAAAGGCATCGATGACATCGTAAATAAAATCCATGGCCACCATCAGCACATCATCTCCTGTTCCCGGAGGCAGTCCCAGCTTGATTTCGGTCCCTGCGGCGGACCCTATTCCAATGTCACGATAACTCCCTTTGTGGGGAAATGCGGGATGCTGATGCAGGGAACAATACATGACCAGCGGATCGGCCTTGAACAGGTCATCCGTGCCATCTCCGAAATGCCCGTCAAAATCAAGAATGGCAACCCGCAGGTTTTGTTTGGTCAGATGTCGGGCGGCCACTGCAATATTGTTAAATAGGCAAAATCCACTGCCATAGGCGGCATACGCATGATGCCCTGGTGGTCGTACCAATGCAAAGTCTCCTTGTTCGGCGGCCATTATTGTAGCATTGGCTGCCAAAACCGCTGCGGTATAGCTATCCCGGGAAAGTTGTGTATCTCCGTCCAGCGGCATACCAGCTTCCGCGTGTCTTTGAATCTTTTCAAGGTACTCAGCCTGGTGAATGGCCAGAATGGGTTCTACCTCGAACGGTATCCCACTGTCCGGAAGGTCTTTAAAGGCGGCTAAACGGCGGGCATTTTCAGGGTGCATTCCTGTATCATGCTGAAGAAAAGCGTGGTGAAAAATGAATCTCATGGATTTGTCAGTTCGAAGATCGAAAGTTGCGGAGATTTAATTGGATCACCAACTTTATGCCCGGGAAGTAAAAGGGACCGCTGGGAATCATTGGCTCCGCACCCCAATGGCACAACTGTTTTTTCCGATTTGATTTAGATCAAAAACGGAACTGAGAGGGGTCATCGTTCTCCAGCACAGGAATGCCGAAGTTGAAAGTCCGGCTTATCCGGTAAATGGCAATGGCCAATAATCCTAAATCGAACCATTTCTTTAACTTCTTGTATTATTTGTATTGCCCCAGGGTAATCTATTTGTAAAACCTTTAAACTAATACTATGCAAATCATCATTCATGAAGGAAATGCAGCCCATGATGTCATTGTTCCCTTGCTTAACAACGGTTTGAAAAAATTCGAAAACTGGAATCCCCAGGTAATCAGTGCCGAAGTTTTCTGTCGGGAAGTGGCTGGATCCACACCTGAAAACAAACAAGTGGAAATCAAACTGAACATACCGGGAAATGACTTATTTGTGTCTTCCCAAAAGAATCTTTACGAAGCAGCTGCCAAAGACGCTATGGACAAACTCCGTCGCCAAATGCGTCGCCGGAAAGATCAACTAAAAAAGACAATATGACAGTTATTTAAAATACGACTGCCGAAATGACATAATGAATTCAGTCGTACATGTCCTTGTGTCTCCTTTTGCCAAATGGAATAACTATTGATGTTTAGGTGGAGAACAATCAACTAAAATAACACCGTAACATGGATATGAATAAATTAACCATAAAGGTCCAGGAGACCATCCAGCGTGCCCAGCAAATGGCTATGGAGCATGGGAATCAGGCCATCGAGGCCGGTCACCTGATGGCTGCCCTTTTTGAAGTCGACGAAAACGTACTTCCTTTTCTGTTTAAGAAAATGGGTATCAACGATCAGGTGGTTCGCCAGGCGGTGGATGCCATGGTCAAGGGGTACCCGAAAGTCTCCGGAGGTCAGCCATACCTGAGCCGTACTGCCAATGAGATCCTCACCAAGGCCAATGCCGAGATGAAGGCGATGGGCGATGAATACGTAGCTTTGGAGCATGTTTTTCTGGCCATGGTCCAGGTCAAGGATCAGGTTTCACAACTACTGAGAGATCAGGGGGTCAGTGAAAAAGATTTGCAGAAAGCCATCGCGGAACTCCGTAAGGGTGCCAAGGTGACTTCCCACAGTGCCGAAGATGCCTACAATGCGCTGACTAAATATGCCGTCAACCTGAATGAACGTGCCCGTCAGGGAAAACTCGATCCGGTCATCGGACGGGAAGAAGAGATTCGTCGTGTCCTGCACATCCTGGCGCGGCGGACTAAAAACAACCCGATTCTCATTGGCGAACCAGGAGTAGGTAAGACGGCCATTGTCGAAGGCCTGGCCCACCGGATCATCAACGGCGATGTGCCCGACGATTTGTTGAATAAGCAAGTGTTTGCACTGGACATGGGTGCGCTCATTGCCGGAGCTAAATATAAGGGCGAATTTGAAGAACGCCTGAAAGCAGTGGTGAAAGAAGTCACCTCTGCCGACGGAGAGATCATTCTGTTCATCGATGAGATCCACACCCTGGTGGGGGCAGGCGGAGGCCAGGGGGCCATGGATGCCGCCAACATCCTTAAACCCGCACTGGCCCGGGGAGATCTCCGCGCCATCGGGGCCACCACCCTTAATGAGTACCAGAAATATTTTGAGTCTGACAAAGCCCTCGAACGGCGATTCCAGATCGTGATGGTGCAGGAACCTAGCGAAGAGGATGCCATCTCCATCCTGCGGGGACTGAAAGAACGCTACGAGACCCACCACAAAATCAATATCAAGGACGAAGCGATCGTGGCCGCCGTCACCTTGTCCAGCCGCTACATCGCCGACCGGCAACTGCCCGATAAAGCCATCGACCTGATGGACGAGGCGGCAGCCCGGTTGCGCCTGGAAATGAATTCCATGCCGGAAGAACTCGATGAAGTTGAACGTAAAATCCGGCAACTGGAGATCGAACGTGAAGCCATCAAGAGAGAGAACGACGATACCAAACTGAACCGTATCGCCGAGGAGCTGTCCAACCTGGAAGAAAAACGCAACGGACTAAAGGCCCAGTGGGAAAACGAGCGCGAAGTCGTCCTCGGCATCCAGCAAGCGAAAGAAGAAATTGAACAGTTGAAAATTCAGGCCAAACAGCTGGAGCGCGAGGGACGGTTTTCCGACGTCGCCGAAATTCAGTACGGTCGCATCCCGGAA
>JAGQXC010000223.1 GCA_020436785.1 Saprospiraceae bacterium
AGCCAGATGGTTCAACGATTCCTTACCAAGTAAAAAACGAAGGGAACCCAAATTTGGATTCCCTTCCTTTGTAGCGGAGGCAGGACTCGAACCTGCGACCTTCGGGTTATGAGCCCGACGAGCTACCAACTGCTCCACCCCGCGATGTAATGTGCTGCCGCTACGCGTGCAACAGGGATGCAAATATATAACCATTCTGCGGATTCACAAATTCCCCGATCATTTTCTTTTTTTTCCGATCACCGAATAGCGCCCGGGCCAGCGACCCGGTGAATCGTATGGATAAGTCCGTTCAATTTTATATTATTAGGACAAGCAAGTCAACCATTTGAAATTGAAGAAAGTGAAGCAAAAAATCGTTTGTCTGGGAGGAGGATACGTGACCATCTATGTGGTCAGGGCATTACGCCGGGCCATCCGCCGGGGGGAGTTGGAGGTGGTGATCATCGATCGCAATAATTACCATGTATTTCACGGACTGGTCGCGGAAGTGCTGACCGGAAAGTTGTCACCGGGGGATATTGTCAGCCCGGCAAGGAAGGTATTCAAGGGACTTGAATTTCACAATGCAGAAATAGAATCCATTGATTTTTCGGGTCAGAAGGTGCATACCACGCGGTCCATTGATGGCGATCGTTCCGAAGTGGCTTACGACCATCTGGTGATCAGCCTCGGCTCCAAGGACGACCTGGGCAAGTACCCGGGGGTTTCCGAGAACACTTTCCGCCTGAAAGCCTATGCAGATGTGGTTGCCCTGAAATACCATATCATCTCCTTGTTTGAATATGCCTCCATCGAGGATGACCCGGAGGAGCGGCGCGAGATGCTCACGTTTGTGATTGCAGGAGGCAATTATGCCGGGATTGAAGTAGCCACGGAACTTGCTGAATATGCAGATGATCTCACCACCCATTATTTTCCTCAGATCGACCGCAGTGAAGTGAACATTGAGGTCATCCACTCCGGCAATTACATCCTTCCGGAACTGGGGGAACGATTTCCCAAACTGATAAAATACGCCCAGAAGAAAATACGGCAAGCCAACATCGAAGTTCATTACGATGAACGCATCGCTTCCGCCACGCCGGTATCTGCCCGGACCAATAAAGGGCTTGAGATACCGACCAGAACCATCATCAGTTGTGTTGGAAATGCACAATCGCCATTATTTGATCAATGGGATTTCACACGTCACGATTCAGGCAGGTTGCTGACTGACGAGTATTTCAGGCTGCAAGGACAAGAGAACCTCTGGGCCGGCGGTGACTGTGCCGCGGCCCCCGATCCCAATGGTGGCTTTTGTCCTCCACTGGCCATCTATGCCATGACGGCAGGCTCCACCATCGGCAAGAATATTTTGCGTTCGATACGGACCCAAACGTTGTCCCGCTACCGATTTACGGGTTTGGGCGATGCCTGTTCCCTGGCCAACCGTCGGGCGGTGGCTCAACTGTATGGAATCCCTTTTTCGGGCTTTTTTGCCTGGATGGCCTGGCGGTTTTTTATGGTTCGCTACCTGCCTATCTGGGATAAAAAGATTCGCACATTGTTTGACTGGTGCATTTGGCCATGGGTCGGTCGGGATATTGCCAGCATCCAATCCAATAAACAGCTCCAACTTAAGGAATTGTACTTTGAGCCCGGCCAGGATGTGGTGACAGAAGGAGAGGACGGCAACACCATGTTCATTATTTATGATGGTACTGCCGATGTGTACCAGGGAAATAAAAAGCTTAAATCGCTGTCTCGCGGTGATTATTTCGGAGAGCTGACGGTGTTGGGAGGGGGGAAACGGAGCGAAACCGTTCGAGCGCACACCAACCTCAAGCTGATTGAAATCCGGAAACAGATTGTGCACCGGCTCAAGCAGGCCCTGGAGTGATTGATCCGCCCTGCTGTTCCTGAATTATCGTACCAACTTTTTATACCTGGAGTGGTTTCTAGGTTATAAGGGGATCCGTTAAAATCATAAAAATATCCTCATCTTTAGTCAGAGCCATAACCAAAATACAGTCGATGGGTAGATCATATCTGATCGGTGGGGTCCGCACCCCGATCGGGAAATTTGGAGGAAGCCTTGGCGCTATTCGTGCAGACGACCTGGCGGCGCATGTGATCCGCCAATTGCTGGACCGTTATCCACACCTTGTACCGGAACAAATCGATGATGTGATCCTGGGTTGTGCCAACCAGGCAGGTGAAGACAATCGCAATGTGGCACGGATGGCTGCCCTATTGGCTGGCTTGCCCTGGTCGGTTCCCGGCGAAACGGTTAACCGGCTCTGTGCAAGCGGTATGAGTGCGGTCATCCATGCGCATCGTGCCATACAGACCGGTGATGGATCGCTTTTCATAGCCGGCGGCGTTGAACACATGACCCGGGCTCCATTTGTTCTTTCAAAATCCTCCCTGCCGTTTGGCCGGGATGTTGAATTGTACGATACTTCCTTTGGCTGGCGATTCATTAACCCCGCCATCGAAAAACGTTTCGGAACCGATGAAATGGGTCAAACGGCAGAAAACCTCGCCAAAGCATTTGCCATCTCCCGTGAATCCCAGGATGCCTTTGCCCATGCCTCTCAAATAAAAGCCGCGCGGGCTTTGCAATCCGGCCGGTTCGCAGAAGAAATCGTTCCCATCGATCTCATCCAGCGTAAAGGCCCCCCGGTGACAATGGATCAGGATGAATTCATTAAGCCATTTACTACCATGGAGGGTTTGTCAGCACTAAAACCTGCTTTTTTACCGGTGGAGCAGGGAGGTACGGTGACAGCCGGCAATGCCTCGGGGTTGAATGATGGGGCAGCGGCACTGCTCATCGCCAGCGAGGAAGCCGTCCATAACCATCAACTGGAGCCACTGGCATGCATTGTGGCTTCCGCCGTGGTGGGTGTGGAGCCGAGAATCATGGGCATTGGCCCGGTACCTGCTTCCCGGATGGTCTTGGGAAAAGCAGGGCTGACACTGGAGGATATCGACCTAATAGAAATCAATGAAGCATTTGCAGTGCAGGTGTTGGCCTGTTTGCAGGA
>JAGQXC010000224.1 GCA_020436785.1 Saprospiraceae bacterium
GCCTCGTGGTCGGGGACTCCGGCATCTGGTCCCGGTCGGAAATGGCAGGCCAAAGGTATTTCCAAATCAGATTAAACTCTTTTTGCATATCGCTCACTTCCGCCGTGGTAATGATGACGGCATCCTTTTCGGGCAAAACAATGATGTATTGACCCATGGCACCATCGCCCCGGTAACTTTCATGCCTTCCTCGCCACATCTGGTAACAATAACCCTGCAACCAATCGCTGGAATCCATTTGAGCCTGGGTGGCATCGGGATTTTGCCAGATCTTCCTGCTGCTGGCTGTTTCCACCCACCCTATGGGAAGTACTTGCTGGCCTTTCCATTGGCCTTTCTGGAGGAAAAGCTGGCCGAATTTAGCCATATCCTCGGTGCGCTGACGCAAACCCCATCCTCCCGTATTGATTCCGTGTGGGCTGGTCTCCCAATCCAGTCCATGGATGCCCAGGGGGTCGAATAAACGGGGTTGCAAGTATTCCAACACCGTTTGACCGGTTAATTTGGTAACGATGGCGGAGAGCATGAATGTGCCCGGTGAATTGTAAAGAAAATGGGTCCCTGGCGGATGGGTAACGGGAGCCTCAAGGAATGCTTTAACCCAATCGTCGGTCAGAGCCATTTCGAAGGGTTCTTTATCGTAACCACCACTCATGCTAAGCAGATCTTTCACTCGCATGGCTGCCAGGTTTTCGTCAATGGTATCCGGTTTCTTATCCGGAAAAAATGAGACGACTTGATCATCGAGCGTCAGGCGGCCTTCTGCAACCGCAAATCCAATGGCCGTAGCGGTAAAACTCTTACTCACCGAATACATGGTGTGCTTCAGGTCTTCCCGGTACGGATACCACCACCCTTCTGCGACCACCTTTCCATGGCGCAACATCATCAGGCTATGAAATTGAATTCCGTTGTCCGCCGCCGCTTCCGCCGCATCTAAAAACCGCATGATGTTTTCCGACCGGACACCTTCCTGTTCAGGGGTGCTTCGGGGTAATCGGATATCCTGCGCATGAAGGCTTGCCCCCAGAAATAATACGATCAGCAGTTTTTTCATTTCTCGGTTTTGCTACAAGTTAAAGAAGAATTTATAGATGAACCACGGCGTTCTGCAACCAGGTGCAGATAACTTAAAGTTGTCCACCTTATGCCATGCGATCACATACGTCCTATTGCTGCTTTCACCACTTCTGTCACCTTTGCCACCTACCGACGATCGGTGTCGCGCTGTCGGCACTTCGTCTGCAACCTCTGTCACCTCTGATCATATTTCAGAACTACTCCCGGATTCAACCGGTAGCGGCCGAAATCTTTGCCATATATGGCCAGGCCGGCATCACCGGGAGCCTCCAGACGGACATCCAGATAGCCGGTTCTAATCGCCTTACGCAGCGTTGCTTTGCGGACCGGCAATCGCAAATAATAACCATAGGATCCGGCTTCACGCAGCTTGCGGTCTTTCAACTGACTGTGCCAGGACAACACACCCCGGTGATCCGCCGGATCATCGGGCAGCTTCATGGATCCTGCTGTACTGCCATCCATGGTCACTCGTACTTCTCCCGGATAAGTAGTCTCGTCAGTCATCGGATAAGCGTTGGAATTAGCACTGTTTTCAACCCGTCCACCCAGCATGTAATCGACATTCTTCTGCATGTCTTCATCACGGTCTTTGGCAAACAACTCCTTGGCGCTTACCTCGGCCTGAAAATAAATCGCTTCCACCCGGTTCAGCTTCACATCATCAGGGATCGGGATCCGGTATTCAAAATAGCCCTTTCCCGTTCCATTTACTTTTTTACCCTCCAGCACTTCCCATTGTTTGACCGACCAGTCCGCTTTGGTAAATGCTCCTGCTTCTACATCCAGGATACGTTCGTGTTGTTCCGGCCCATCCACAATGAAGTGCATAAAATTATGGTGCAGAACCTGCCCTTCCCCGTTTTTAAGCTGCCAGGCGAGCAGGTACAATCCGGGGGTCTCCGGCATCGTCAGACCGATGGGGGTGATGGATTGTTGCATCCAGGACTTTCCTTTGATATGCATGACACCCTCGGGCCCCTCCACCTCGTCACCGGCTGTTGAGACGCCGGTTAAATTCCATTCCAACGTCAGGTCATCTGGTACATCAGCGGTCATAAAACTGGCGTATAGCGGTACCTGAACGCTTTCATTTGTGGCAACTTCGCGGCATATTTCGTCCCCACAACTCAGGTAAAAGGGGTCGTGCCAGTCTTTCAATGACATGCCGGGGACCAGGTCTCCGATCCCGGAAAACTTTTGGGAGCGGTCAAACCGCCAATAACCATTCCACTCATTGATGACATCGTGATGCTCGGTGTAAAGCCATCCTGCATTGCGTGGGAACATGCGGAAGACATTGATCATTTTGTGGTAATCCCAGCTCCAGTCCACATCTCCGGTACTGCCATCGTACCCCCACACATTGCCGCATTCCGAATTCAATAACGGCTGCCGGTCCTGCTTAAAACCTTCTTCAAAAAAGTAACCGCTTCCCGGATAAGTGCTGTCGGTGATTTCCTGCAAGGTCCTGGTCCATTCCCAGCCTGGTAAATACATGTGCCACGAATTAAGATCCGTTTCGGTATGCCCGCGGCCACAACAAATGGAATTGTCTTCGACCAACCGGGTCTGGTCCAGAGATTTGGCGAGGTAATACATGGATGCCACCCAATCCTGCGTTTCTTTCAGGTAACGCCGGACTTTTTTACCGTTTTCCTCGACCTCGGTGAATAATCCCCAGGTCTCATTAAAAGTCACCCAGGAAAAAATCGCCGGATGATTGAAGTCCCGCTTGATCATTTCATGCAGTGTATAGGTAGATTCTGCTTGAGCCTCTGCGGTTGGCTCGCCCCAGAAATTGGGCAAATCCGACATCACCAACAGGCCCAGTTTGTCCGCCCAGTACAATTTACGGGGGATATCCACCTTGATGTGGGTCCGGATACCATTCAAGCCGATGGATTTGGACCGTTCAATTTCTTCCCGCATGAATTGATCGGAAGGAAATGTGTAGTACCCGTCCGGGTGATACGATTGATCCAGCGTGAGTTGGAGGTAGATGGGTTGATTGTTGAGTGCCACGTACCGGTAATTGGTTCCGGGCATGTCCATCACCGATATTTTCCGCATCCCAAAATAACTTTGCACCTCATCGTCACCGAAGGTGAGCCGGACATCGTAAAGGTCCGGATGATCAAGGTCCCAGCGATGCGCTCCGGGCATGGAGATCGTGGTAACCAGTTTATTGGTTCCTGCCGGCCAATCGATGGTCTGGTCAAAGACCTGATTCATTCCGCTGATGTGGACCTGCAAAGAACCGGCCTGTTCCAGCTTCCGGTTGGAAAATGCCACCACTTTAACCGATTGACGGTCGATGTCGGGGTGGAATTGAACTGCATCCAGGAAAGTACTGGCCCGCGCTTCCAGGTAAACGGTTTGCCATAATCCCCGGGCGTTGCCATAACCTTGTTTACCATATAAGGTGAAATCCCTGCGAACATCATCCACCCGGATGACCAGTTTCTGGGAGACGCCATATTTCAGGTATGCCGTCAGGTCAAATTCAAACGGCGTATATCCTCCCTGGTGGCTCCCTAACAGGTTACCATCCAACCAGACCGTCGTCTCCCAATCGCTGGCCCCGATCACCAGAAAGGTTCTTTTGTCTTTCCAGCCATTGCCGACATTGATTGTCCGTTCATACCAGGCGATATCTGCCGAATCAGGTACGCCCGATAGCTTGGATCCCCAGGAAAAAGGAACGGTAATGGAATAGGATTCATCCGGCAAACCCTGGTCCCATTGCTGGAAAATGCCGGTATTTCCAGGGTCAAAAGCAAAATTCCACTGGCCATTCAGGTTCATCCATTGCTTACGCTCCCAATCCGGGCGTGGGTGTTCCGGCAATGGAATGCTCTGAGCTTGCATTGCTATGGATAGACTTAAGAAAAACAGTGAAATTGTTCCCTGGATCAGCCCAGGCTTGATCCTTATTTTACGATTCATATACATAGGTTTCATGACTTACTTCAATCGAGTTTTCATTCCGTCTCGTTCGTCAAAAAATTCTTCAATGATGTGCAGCAGGATATTAATTATCACGACGATTACTGATCCGATTACCGGTGGCCAAACCCATCCGATTCCCACCATACATCCGATGGCTGCTGTCACCCATACCGTAGCTGCCGTATTCAGGCCATGGACCGTCCCACCACCTCGCAGGATGACACCGGCTCCCAGAAATCCTACTCCAACCACAACCTGACCGATCACCCGGGTTACATCGTCCTGCCCTTCCCGGATCAGGGACTGACCAAGCATGACGTAAATTGCCGAGCCCAAAGCGACCAATGTATTGGTTTTCAAGCCCGCGGCCTTGTTACGCCATTCACGCTCAATGCCAATGGCCAGACCACAAGCAATGGAAAGCAACAAACGGGTCACAAATGCTGTTAAATCCATATGATGATTTTGTGCGCAGAAGATACAGAAATCAACCCAATCGTATCCGGTTACCGGCGTCCAATACCCATTTTATTCGGTATTCTCTGGGCTGCTCTATTGGTCTGTGGTCCAACACTTGCTGCGCAACAGAAGATCAATTGGAATAAACTGGACCGGTATGCAAGAAATGTGACTTATTCCGGGCAATCAATCGACGAACTTGTGCACCAAGTCACCCAACCGGCAAAGAATGACCTGGAGCGGGCCCGGTTGCTCTTTATCTGGACCAGTGCGCATTTACAATACGATGCAACCGGCCCAACCACCGAAGCGACCTGGGAAGCCCGTCAACCCCTTACCATTATCAGCCGGGGAAAAGGAGTCTGTTGGGATTTCGCTACGGTATTTCAGACCCTTTGCCAACATTCAGCCATTCCCTGTCACCGCATCTCCGGTTATGCGCGAACGGACTGGTCAGCGCCTGCTCCCGAACAACCCAATCATGCCTGGAATGTTTTCCGAATCGGCGACTCCTGGTACCTGGCCGATCCAACCTGGCAATCGGGAACCAACGAAGGAACCGATGTTTTTGAACAAATAACTGGTTACACCTATTTCTGTACCCCTCCGGAAGCTTTCGTTCTGTCACACCTGCCCGAGCATCCCATGTATCAATTGATGACCTGCCCGGTATCGTTGGAAGAATTCCGGCAAGTGCCGGACATTGACTTCCTGAAAACCCGGGAAATTTGTGATCCTCCGTATGTGTACCGCGATACCATTCAGAAAATGTCCGCACTGACTGCTTCGGAACGGGCCTTGCAAATGCAATCGGGAATTTATCGTTATGCACCATCAACCATCAACCGAAAATACCTTAATCAGGCCATCGTTGACAAAGGGATCGAATGGCAAAATGAAGGAGACAAATGGTTTGACGATGGCAAGTACACCCTTGCCGATTCCTGTTATGCGCAAGCCATTGATCAGTTTGAACAAATTCCCGAACCGCTTTCAACGCTGTATGACTGGCAGGTAAAGGCTATTGGGCTGACCTGGTTTAACCGCGGAATGACGTGTCTGAAGACCGGTACAGCGGGATGTTCACAACACTTTCAACAGGCCTGGGAACTATTAAAAACTTTCCGGGATGATCCCTTATTGCGACCGGTGATCTCCTTTTTAAGTCAGCGTAACGAATAGCTATTTAGCTCATCCAACAAGGATTATCCAGCCGGATGCTCTAGCTCATTTGTCTTAGGGAGTGCATTCTTTAATTTTCATTCCACAAATCTGCCGAGCGTGCAAAC